>JAEFBA010000034.1 GCA_016292145.1 Saccharofermentans sp. | reverse complement strand
ATCTCATATGTGAGGTGATGTATCGCCATCGTTCAAGCCTTAGCACCTTGCATCTGCAGGTTGCTGTGCGGTCACAGGGCTTGTCCCTCGCGCACTCTTCATGGTAATTTCAGTATATCAGGTTCTCAGGAAATGGTTGTACGAATAAACGTACTAAAAGCGCTCGCGGGCGCGGATTTTTCGAAAAAAAGATCAGCAGTCTTCCGTATACCTGCAGTCAGGATAGCCTGAGCAGCCCCAGAATTCGCCGTAGATGCCGCTTCGCTTCTTCATTATGCTCCCGCACTTGGGGCATGTCTTAAGAGCTTTGGCAGCCTCCGAAGGGCAGGCCATCTCTTTCATAAGGCAGTCGTAAACCTTTTTGTTTATATGGCAATCTGCAAGCGCGCGGTGGGCGCCGTCGTAGGAGATGCTGTAGTGGTAAGCCAGAGCTTCCAGTGACCTGCTGCTCAGTTCAGGAAGATATCTTCTTGCAACAGCAAGCGTATCCACATATTCGTTGGGAATGGGCTTCCCAAGGATATTCACGGCATCGCGCTGGATGAACCTAAGATCGAAGTTTCTGATGTTATGACCGACAAGAATGCTGTCACCGATAAATACAGCAAAAGCTCTCAGTGCCACATCTATCTTCGGCGAATCCTGCACCATGTCATCGGTAATGCCGTTAACGCTGCTCGCCATGTAAGGTATGTGCATGCATGGATTAACCAGAGTGGAGAACTCATCAACAACTTCGCCGCCAATGACCTTCAGCGCGGAGATCTCTATAATCGCATCAGTATCAGGAGACAAGCCTGTTGTCTCAAGATCGAAAAGGACATAATCTTTAAGTTCTCTTATCTGCATCATCCACATAAATAACCCGGCCTGTCAAAAGACAGGCGGGCATCACACAAAAGTATAAACCATTATATCGCAATTAGCCTTCAAGCCTTAAAGTTATAGACGGGCTTTATCACTTCGACCACATCAACGGATTCCGTGATCACGTCGATGATGTCCTCTAAAGACTTGTACGCCATGGGCGCTTCGTCCAAAGTGTCCTCATTGACGGATGTGGTGAAGATCCCTTCCATGGCTTTCTTATAGTCTTCCATGGAGAGCGTGTCCTTCGCTTTTGTTCTGGACATGAGCCTTCCTGCACCGTGGGGCGCGGAGTAGTTCCACTCAGGATTTCCCTTGCCGATGGCGATGACGGAACCGTCCCTCATATTGATGGGGATAAGTACCTTCTCGCCCTTGTGTGCGGCGATGGAACCCTTTCTTAAGATCATCTCATCCGTATCGATGTAGTTGTGGATCGTGTGGAAGGATTCTCCCGCCGTAAGGCCTGCACGCTCGCAGAGGATCTCTGCCATGAGCTCCCTGTTTCTTTTCGCGAACACCTGGCAGATCTCCACGTCGTGGAGGTAGTCTTCAAGGTATTCGCCGTAGAGGTAGCAGAGGTCATCGGGCATGGGAGTCTCGCCCTTGAAGGCCTCCCAGCGGAGTTCCTTCAATGCCGCCTGGATCTCGGATGCACGGCCCTGTTCCTTGTACGTACGGATTATCTCATCACGGTCTGCAAGGTATGAGCCGTAGCCCTTTTCGAGCTTTATCGCAAGCTTCTGATAGAATTCCGCGACCTGCTTTCCGAGATTTCTGGAGCCGGAGTGGATGACGAGATATTTCGTTCCGTCAGAGGCTTCATCGATCTCGATGAAGTGATTGCCGCCGCCTAAGGTACCGAGAGATCTGACGAGTCTTCCGGCGTCCTTAAGCTCCCTGTAGCACTTAAGACCTGTAAGGTCGAACTTCTCCCTGCGGCCTTCCCAGACATTCATTCCGGAAGGTATGTAGTGCGCTGCGGCATCGACCATCAAGTAATCGATGTCGCCCTTGCCGAGATCGACCGTGTACATTCCGCAGCCGATGTCGACACCGACCACATTGGGAACGACCTTGTCTGTAACGGTCATCGTGGTTCCGATCGTGCATCCCTTGCCGGAGTGCACGTCGGGCATGATCCTTATCTTAGACCCTTCGGTCATGGGATAATCGCACATTCGTCTGATCTGACAGATCGCTTCCTCTTCCACGACCTTCGCATAGCAGATCGCCGTGTTTACCTTTCCTTTTATCTCTATAACGTCCATAGTCTTATCCTTTCTTTTATTGAGGGCTCTGACCCTCCCGAAAGGAAGGTCAGGCCACGATCTGCTTGTATCTCTCAGCGCCAATGACGCTCATCATGAAAGTGTAAGGGTCCATTCTGTCATCCTTCAGCATCGCGAAGATCTGGGGAGACATGCCGGAGACCAGCGTTACACCCTGTTCGTTCTTCCTGACAGGCTGCTGTCTGTTGAAGCTGTTGACGTTCCAGAAGACCAGCTGGGGCAGTGTATAGCCGTACTTGGCAAACTTTGCCTTTGCTGCTTCGAAGTTCGTCATGGAGGAATCTTCGGCGCAGACATCGAACTCCATGTCGGAGATGATGATAAGTCTTGAAGGCATATCAGACTGCTTCAACCTGTTCTTTAACGCTGTGTTCAGGATCAGGTCGAAAGTCCTGCCGATATTCGTGTTGCTGCATTCGTTGAAGCCGATGCAGTACTGTACCTTCTCGACGATATCCTTACCCTTGATCTCGACTAACTTAGGGTTAGCCGAGAACGTGATGAAGTTGTTCTTAAATGCGCCCTTGTTCCTCTCTGCAAAATAGATTCCCAGGGATTCTGCGACAGCCGCAGGCATTACCTGCCAGCCGCCGTACATGGAGCCGGAACCGTCGACAACGACCAGTGTATTGTCGGAGTTAACGTAGTTTTCCAGAGCATTCCATGTAGCATCCAGAACGTTTCTTTCTTCCTCAGGCATCGCGACAGAACCGGCTCTGTAGCAAAAGCCCCTTCTTGTCCTGATGATCTTGCTTACGATGTCGTAAGGAGTCAGAGAAGAAGTCTTCAATACGGAAGGGTCTGCCTTCGCCTTCTCGATGAAGGAGACGTATCTTTCCTCATCGTTTCTGATGAAGGCTCTTCTGTACTTGAACAATGCCTTGGAAGGCTGCTTCTCGTACTCGAAAGAATAATCCTTCGTTCTCAAGTTGTTCTCCAAGATCTTAATGTAAGCTCTCAAAGAGGACAGCATCTTTCTGTAGGATGCTTCGGACATGTTCATGCCCTTTGCGATGATCTTCGCGATCCTTACGGTCTCTTTTGAGCTCGCATTAACGGAAGGCAGCCACTTGGCCATCAATGATACGGAACCCTGTGCCTGCATGTTCTTCATATCATCTGCCAAAACAGCCTTAATATAAGCAATGGCTGCCTTCTCGCATGCTGTATCCATCAATACCAGGATGTCATCGTATCTGCCGTATTCGGCGATATTATCGATGTTCCTGATGACTACGTCAGGATAGTTCCGGGCAAGGAACTTCATGATTACTCTGAAGAATCTCCTCTCGCCCAGGCCGCCTCTGATGTCTCTTGCATAGAAGAGCGTCTTCATGGCGATATCCCTGTCTTCGGCAAAGGCTCTGATGAATCTGTATACGACCTCGCTGTCAGATGCATTTCTCAATGCGCCTGCCGTTGCGAAAAGATCCAGGCAGTCAGACATTGTGCTTGCATTAGAAACAGCACCGTTTGCCGTATAAGCCTTGTTTGCTTCTCTCTTTAAAAAATCCAAAAACTTCATTTTCTTTCTCCTTTACAAGGTGCCTTGGGGGGCTGCTCCCCCCTGTCTGATTTGACGATCATGGCGCATTAATTGCTGCAAGCACCTTTAGTCAACGCGTTAGATTCAAGACACTTTGTCTTATCCTTGACAACGAAGGCAGGATTCGAACCTGCAATCCCAAAAAGAATTTGCTGTGCGTGTCTTCACGTTGCACCCTCATGTTACATCTCGAAAATGGGGTTTCATAGATGCAGATTGACTTGTGATTACAACCCCAATATAATGTGAATATCAGGGCATTTTCGCGATTTTCAACATATTTTACGACCCCAAACAGGAGTTACACTATGACTGAGAAATACAAGATCTACTTATCTGAAGACACAAAAGCAAGGCTTATCAACGATGCCGAGCTCTTCGAATTCTTTAGAAATGACGGCACCGTGAATCTCAACGGCTTCCTTAAAGAACTCATCGTCAACTATTTCGAGCAATACAGAAAAGACAACGACGAGCTGCTGAACAGTGTCATTAACGAACTGACTACAGTTAAGTCACTGAAGTCCAAAGACGCTTCCGTACTGGCAGAAAAGATAATCAGGACATATATAAATAATAAGGAGACCGGCTCCGGCAAGAGCACGGTCATAACACTCACCGTCAGCGGCGAGTCCTATAACATAATCAGGATAATCGAGAACAATCTCCTTCAGGACAACTCCATGTCAGGCTACATCAAGGACATGTTCCTCTCCTACCTCTCCATTCCGCGCCATAAGCGCGAAGAGATAATCTTCAAGGAGACTTATGAGACGATAAACAGAGCGATCGCAGAATCCAGAGTCCTTACCTTCACATCAACCTTCTCTAAGAGCAAGGGACCCGTCCACGTCGAACCCTACCTGATCGCGACATCGAAGGAAGAGCAGTTCAGCTATCTCCTCTGCCACGGCCATAAGTACAGCAATGACCACACATTCAGGATCTCCAGAATGCGTAATGTCTTCATTACAACAGACACTTTTGTAAAGAATGAGACTATTCAGGCAAGGCTGACAGAGATCGGAATGAAGCATCCCCACTCCGCTGCGCCTGAAAAGCATGTGATAATCCGCATGACCGAACGCGGCAAGCAGATGTACCGCATGATCGTAAAGAACCGCCCCGCTGTCTCAGAGATCAACGGAGATAAATACTATTTTGACTGGCCTGAGATGCAGCTCGAAGACTATTTTAGGAGATTCGGTAAGGAGGCCGTGGTATTAAAGCCGCGCCGCCTTAAAGACAAGCTCCTGAAATACTATTCTGAAGCTGCCGGTGCATATGAGAATAAAACAGGATCTTATTCCGGATCGCCCTCGTCCGTATAAGGGAAGTCATCGTCATCGACGTCTTCTTCTCCGATCGTGAATCCGAAATCACATCTGGCGAAATCCATGAGATTCATAATGATGTCCCTCTGGTCGTCAAGCTTGCCGTTCTCGTCTTCCATATCCATAAGCGAAGGATTGGACGTGGCGATCTTCTCTATCAAAGCCTCGCCGACATCTTCACCGAACTTCTCAAGGATGACATTCTCATATTCCAGAGAAGCGATCAGAGCATTGTAAAAACGCTCGGTCATATCAAGGAAAGCACTGTAGTACTCCTCCTTTGACCATTGCTCGGGTTCATTGATCATGCTTACAAGTTTTTCGTGGAAATTACCTTCGTTTAACATGGCTTCGTCCCCCGTTCGTATGTCTTATGATTACTGTATCACGGTTAGCCGGCAATTGCCAAAATCAATTGTTTGCCTTCAGTGCCACCCAAATGGCAGGACGGACACCGATGTAATCGAAGCGGTTCATCATGCCGCCGGTTTGGATCCGGCCGAGATGATCGACATAGCAGGCAGCAGATCCTGTCGCACCGGGTGTTCTGAGCCACCAGAGACTGTAGCCGTTCTCATCGACATAAAGAACATTTCCTTTTTTAGCGTATGAATATGCGGCTGTTTGCCGTGAGCTGTCACCGTGGAAATATGTCTCGGCTTCATCAAGGCTCAACAGGAATACTTTGTCTTCGGTGTTATTGCCGCCGGATACTTTCTTATCCTTGTTCCCGCTGTTTGTGATCTCTGTCATGAGGATCATTTTTCTCTCCTCCTGACTGAAAGCATCGTTTAAGAAGGAATTATTCAGCCAATTCCGCAATGAGCATTTCTCCCATGTGGTATCTTTTTCTGTAAAATCGTAAGCAGTGCTGAAGACAATACCGCTGGTAACAAGGAGTACCTTGTCATCCTGCTTATCCAGGATCTTCCAGACGAGCTTCTCACCGCCGTAATTGCCGAAATAAGCTGTTTGGCCGTTCACAAATCTGATCAGGCTCAGATCTACTTCTACTGTTCTTTCGGCAGCTATACTTTCTGACCGCTCTTTCTCGTATTTTGCGTGAAGTGACTCATTTATGATTGCAGAATCGATCCTGCCGAAACTCACCCACATTGCAGGACGGACACCAAGACGGAAAATGTTTCTGTCATCTCCGCGGAGATAGACAAAGCCGTTACTTCTTACATTTGCACCGTAGCCGGCTTCACAACCCGGAGAACGGAGCCACCAGCTGCAATATCCGTCTTCGTCAACCCAAAGCTCATCATAGGATGCGGGATCCTCCAGAGGCTTTGCCTTGCGGTCTTCGTCTGAGGCAAAATATGCCTTGGCTTCGTCTATGCTGAGTATGAATACATTATCGTAAGTATTGTCTCCGCCCTTTGTGTGATATTTCTTGTTGTTGCCGTTCGCTTCGTATGACTGAATGATCCCTTTTTTCTCAAATTCGTCAAATGAGTTTTCGATGAAGTCGGTATTCAGCCACCCTCTCAATGTTGAGGTGTCCCAGGATTGGTTATCGCGACCAGGATCGCCGGGTTCAAGGTCATTATATAATCGGGCATCGATCACATATTTTGATAAAAGCAATTTCTCGCCTTGTTCATTAGTTCTAAGGACTATCCATTCCAGATCTATATCGTGATATTTTCCTAAGACTACTGTCTCGCAGCTTGCAAGACTTATCGGCTTGGCTCTTGCGAGATTACAGCCCGGAAGAACTGCCAATGACATCAGCATTATCAAGCTCATCACACCCGCTATTATCTTCTTCATGTTTGGATTCTCCCCTTGATTCCCGATCAGCTTTCTATGCTTACCCACATGGCAGGCCTTACGCCGTAACAATCTTTATTCACCGGTACAAATTCGCCTTGGCCCGAACCAAATACCAAAGCACGGGTATCCACCATTCCGGGTGTACGGACCCACCATCCGCAGGAGTTGTCAATATTCATTACGACACCGCGCTCCATTGCGTACTTGGTAGGGTAAGCAACATATACATAATCAGGATCGGGAAGGTACTTCATGACTTCCTCTCCGCTGAGAATGAAGATCCTGTCGGTAACATCATCCTTAGGGAGCTCCGTCTTCAGTATTATCTGCTGCTCGCCTGATGTGAACGCACTATTATAGAAATCCGCGTTAAGCCATGTCCTCAATATGCAGAGCTTCCAGG
The DNA here is from genome assembly GCA_016292145.1 of Saccharofermentans sp. Lineage (GTDB taxonomy): Bacteria > Bacillota > Clostridia > Saccharofermentanales > Saccharofermentanaceae > Saccharofermentans. The sequence goes on along the minus strand of JAEFBA010000034.1, from coordinate 19,083 downwards.
ATATGTCACGCTTTCTTGTATTAAAGACTCTTGAATCGATGCAGTACTTGGAAAGCAGAAGAGCCTTGCCGTCCTGAACATCCAGGACTATCCATTCAATGTCCTCACCCTTGAAGCTGCCCAGAATAACAGGTCCGTTCACGTCGATCTTCGGAACCTCTTTAGAACCCGCTCCCGAACCTGAACAACCGCAACAAAGTACACTTGAAATGATCACTGAGATCAATACGAGAACAGCAACAGCCTTATTCCTCATCCGTCTTCACCCTCACTATAAGCAAAAGCAAATCTCAACCCTCAAAGAAATTATAGCATTTATTTTTCCACCTTTTTCAGTGGAATCATTCTGCTTTTGCCGGGGAAGGCAAAGATGTAGATGTCACCGGGCTTTGCGCTTTGAAGATCTGCATCGAAGACTCCAAAGGTTGCGTACGTGTAGTAATAGGTGCCGCTCTCGCCTTCAAAAACAGGTTCTGTATCTTTAAAGTTGATACGCCCTTCAAGTTCATCAAAATCTGCATCAGTAACTTCCAAAGTCTTTATTGTCATTAAATCTTCGCAGTTACCGATCTTTTCAAACTTAGCATAGCTTCCATAAACATCTTTTTGCCATGGTCCTTTGACATGTTTGAGGCCATTTGCCTGGGTTTTGTGTTCTTCACTTAAAGTATATATATCGCCTACACAGTATTGTTCCTCATCCTGTATCCACCAGCAATAATTGTAGCTTAACCCGGTAAAGTGTATAAACCGGGTCTTTTTTATGATGTCATCGTACCCTATGGCTACATAGTAATCATCCACTTCGAGCTGCTTATATTGGGTGATTTCTGTGGTCTCTTCAGGCATGCTGCCGGAAGTAGCCGTAGTTATTGGCGTGCCGCAAGAAGCGGTCAGAAGAGTAAACGCTGCAAGCAGTATTAATGCGACTGATACTTTTAAATGTCTCATCTGCTTTCCCTTTACATCAGCCTCTTATACACATCCAGAAGGCTCTCCATCTGGTACTTCAAAAGCCACGACGCGTTGCTGTATTCGACTTCTGCTTTGAGGACTTCGATCAACCTGGGATAGTATTCTTCGGTCTCCTTGATCATGCGGTAGATACGTTCTCTTGAAAGGCCCCCTGACATCGTCGTGATGTTGTTCGTACGGTCGATGCACTTGATAAGGGCAGCCTTGGGGTTTGTTGCGATCTGATCGTAGTAATCTTTCAAGACTGCACTCCTGTTCTCAGGTGTGGTCTTTTCGCACGTCAGAAGGCGCACCAGTTCCTTCGTCTCATCGTTTACGGGAAGCCGGTCATAAGTAACGCCGCAGTCTTCTACAACATCGTGTAAAAGGCATGCGGCGATAATTGCATCATCTTTTATGTTCATGGATAAGGCGTGACAGGCTAAGTTAAGCGGGTGATAAATGTAAGGTGTAGTCGAACGCTTGCGCATCTGGCCCTTGTGCGCCTCAGTCGCAAATGTGACTGCTTTAAGTGTATTCGTAAGACCCAGATTCTTTGCGGTGGTCTTCACATATGTCTTCATGTGTTCCCAGTTATAGATCGCATCCTTGGTCTTGAAAACGCCCTTCTTCTCTTCAACCAGCGCAGAGACTGATACGTCGAAAAGTTCTGCGAGCTTCATTATCTTATCGATGTCAGGCTTATACTCATCTCTTTCCCATGAAGAAACAGCCTGGAAAGTAATGCCGATCTTATCGGCTACTTGCTCTTGAGTAAAACCCCGCTCTTCTCTTAATGATCTGATATTAGTTCCTATGCTCATATTCGCCCCTCCCGCAAATTACATATCCCTATTCATAAAAGCTATAGCCTGCTCTTCCGTGATCTCTTCCATCTCATCCATTATCTCGGCATTTCCGAAGCCGTAGAAGCTGTCATCGCCGGGATCAAATCCCATGAGGTGGTCGAGTATTACGTTCCTCTCGTCTACAATCCATTGTCCGTTATCGTAGAGGTAATACCCGTCCTCTTGGGTCTTGCCCAGTCTTCTTCCACGTATCAGGTAGTACTTGATGTCTGCCATGTGATATTCCTCCCTTCAGCCATAGAATAGAGGATCCCACACCAATATTTTAGCGAGCGGGAATTGAAGATTCAATCAGGAATTCAAGTGGGGCTTGAGCGGGTAAAATGCGTATGTGCATTGCTATTCCAAATCGCGAAAAAGTTTTGATGTCAACGCCACCCCCGCCAACAAAACAAGCCCGGGTGCATTTGCTCCTGAGCTTGTTTTGTGTACATCTATCCGGATCGATACTTATTGGGGCTAGGGTTTACTATGGCGCTTGCCGGCGCGCTTTACAAGCGCATTCCGGCCGCCTCATTTATCCTCTCTCACCCAGCACTTTCTGGACTCTGTCCTGGGCGATCTTTACGACCTCATCAAGTGATTTCTGGCCGGAAAAATACGCGGGCATTTCTTCGACCAATATCTTCTCGATGTCAGGGTCATATTGTTTTATCTCGGTCGCTGAAGAGATGGCCTTCTCGACCATGTCGATATAGTCTTTGGTGAAGGTGACGCGGTTCTTGGCCACGGTGCCGTCGGGATCGAAGTTGGCATTGACGCTGACGGTATTGAAGTAATCGACAGCTTCGTAGCCTGCTTTGCGGAAGATCTCACGGTTGAGCGGGAAACTGCCGTGCTGTGCAAGTTCATTCTGGACGTCGTCAGTAAGAAGGCTCTTTACAAACTCGCAGCAGACTGCTACATCTGCGGCATGGGCGGATACGGCGACCGTATTGCCTGAGCATGCCACGGGACCGCTGCCATCGGGTGTCGGAACGCCTAATAATGCTGCATTTCCGATAACCCTCTCCGCGTCCTCGAAGAACCAGTTATAACTGCCTGCTCCGGAAAGCACGGCCGGCTTTAAGCTGTGCCAATCGTCTTGCGGATTATAATCTTCGCCATCCTCAGGGATATATTCCGGAAGCTCTTTCTCGGGCGCGTTGTCCTTTACGAACTTCGCAAGCACCGCAAAGTCTTCGCCCGTAAAATCCGCCTTGCCGTCCTTTATGAACCTTCCCCTCATGGCGTTAAAGAGTTCGACGAAATAGTACGGCTGCGTGCCGCCGATTATGTCTTTGCCGTTGAGTGTCTCTTTTAAGAATTTCTCATATTCACCGGTCGTAAATCCGACGCCTGAACTGCCGGCATATTTTGCATCCGTCAGGACACCGCACGCGCCGACCGATATCGGGAGCACGTAGAGCTTGCCGTCATTTTTGGAGAGGTCAATGACGTTGGTGAAATACTTGTCTTTTTCGAGCTCTCCGACATATGGAGTAAGGTCGACCAAATGCTCTTTGTAATTGAGCGATCCGAAATAAGACGGATCGTAGAACAGATCCGGACCGTTGCCGTTCATTATGTCCATCGCGAGCTTATTGCCCATCATGGACTCGCCTTCGAGCACAGCCTTCGACGAGTCTTCCGCATTATCCGTGAACGCGGCATCGTATTCCTTGGTATACCTGTCGGTGATCTCTATGAAATACTTGCCGTTCGTGTTATTGAACTCCACGACCTTGTTATACACGGCATCGTTCACATCACAGTACGGTGCATACATCTCAAGGATCTGCTTTCCCGCGTGCGGATTCGTCTTAGCCTTAGTCAGCAAGAGAAGTGAATATTCCTTCAAAGATTCGCCATAGAAATATCCGAACTTACCATACCCCATATTCTCACGGCTCATCAGGATCGTATCATCCGTAATGTCGAGCAATAAAAGGCCGGAGAGCTTGCTCTTCGCAACATCGCACCAGCTGTAGTTCAGGACATCTTCTATGCACTTCTTATCGAAGTTGAACTTTGCGATGCCATTGTCCTGAGACAGATAAGCATTACCGTCAGAACCCGTGACAGGTTCAGCCATAAATGACATGTTGAGCCAGTCGTAATCCTTGGCATTCTCTTTGGTGAGCTTGCCGGTCTCCAGATCGAGCTTATAGTAAAGCTCCTCCATCTCCAACATAACATAGACAAGAGCCTCCGTCTTGCCCATCGGAATGAAGACCGGCGCGCTGTAAAAGTCCCTGCCATCCTCCTTAAGCTCTACCCTCTTTGTGCTCCCGTCAGGAGCAAATATGTCCAATACGTAGTATAAGTTTTCATTGTTCTTGTCCGCCTGCGAAAAGCTCTCGACTCTGTAACCGCCCAGTTCCTTTGATTCCTTCCCATAGAAAGCGTCTTCCAGAAGCTCCTTATCGGTTATCTTCTCTGTACCGGGATCTATCTTAAAATCCCATGTCTCCGACTCCTTCTTCTGCTTGTTCCATGTATCTGTCGTGACATCGATCGAGCCGTTCCTGTACATCACACTATTGGGATTGTACTTCTCCGGAAGGATCTTCATCAGGTCCATTACCTTTACCGTCTCGCCGGTATTCCTGTCGACCATCGAAACATTCCAGATCCAGTCTTCGGCCTCCATAAAATCCTGCCCGGGATGCTTATAACTTCCTTCCGTTAAGACATAGAAATTCTTATCATCCCCACCTACATACTTGTAATAGCAGTAGGCGATCTCCCTGTTCTTATCCAGTCCCAGATCCACCGGGTATTCCTTTGATTCATACCACGGAGTATCCTGCGCGATCTTCATGCCGCTGTGGGATCCGTTCCCGTCATTCTTTTTTGTATTACACGATGCAGCCGACATCACGATCGCCGCCGAAAGAGCCACCGCCAGCAGCTTTTTGCAATAACTCTTCATATGAGTTTTCCCTTCCTGTTGTTCCCCGGTTGGTGCTTAAGTGTTACTTGTGTGAATAGGTTTGTAACTGATCGTTACTGTCAGTTCGTTGCTGTCAGTTCCTGATAGTTCCTGATTGTTCCTGTTTGTTCCCCGCGGGCCGCGCCCCCACAGCGCCACCCGTCATGGCTTCATTATAGGAAGGAGTTGTGTAATCTTTATGAATGATCTGAAGAAGTGAAGATCCGATGTTACGCAGCTGCGTAGACGGCGCGGCTCTCACGGCAGTCACTATCGCAAATGCCATAAAAAAAGCGAAAAATTACAGAAAATGGCGTTTTTCTGTAATTTTCGCCCTCTAAAAAACCAATTTAAGATAGCGGAGCACTTATCACGCCCGCCGGCTATCCTCTCTCATCCGGGATTCTCCGTGCAAAAGCAGTGGAGTCATTTCATAGATCAGATATTTAGTAATTATGTTGGACTGCTTTCGCACTTGAGGTCATACAAAGGACACATGCACATTATAGATTAATCCTGTGGGAAAGAATTCTGATGGAAGAAAAGGAGAATAGGAATGAAAAAATCCTTACAAAAAGTCATTTGTTCAGCACTGTTTCTTGCTATGGTTCTGCCAATAGCAGCATGCGGTAAAAAGGACGAGAGCTGGACAACCATAAGCACCTCGCAGGAAGATCAAAATGTTGTAGATCCTGATGTTACAAAAATTACTTTCGCCGTGCCGGATTTTTGCAAAGTCGACAGTAATCATCTGAAACTTTTCAACGAGGAGCTTCAAAATGACGGTCACAACTATCAACTTGAGATAAAGACGCTTGCTGACGAAGAATACTTTTCGAGTCTCGAGAATGAATTGAAAAACGGAAATGTAGATGTTGCATTTTTGGGATTAGGTGATGGAAGCAATCGTATAATCAGCCTTATCAACTCAGGGTTGTTACTTAACCTTGACGAGATACTCTCGTCAGAAAAAGGGAAGGCATTATACGATTCTTTCCCAAAAAACTTATGGGAGTCTGTTAAGTGTAACGGCCACGCTTATTCTATACCGAACGCTAATGCCAGCGATCTCGGTGTATATGCAGCATTTAATAAGGATTACATCGAAGAAGCTGCGATCGAAAGCTGGGACGGAAGCATTGAAGGCATTTACAAGATAATTAAGAACGTTAAATGGAATGATGAGGAAGCTCCCCGCCTTCAGTATCTGGTATCCGATTTTGATTTTGCAGATATGATCAGATGTGAGTTCCAAAACGGCTTGCTTTATGATTATGACACCATGAAGATAGAGAACCCTTTGGAATCGGAGAAATTCATCAATTACTTTAAAGTACTTGAGCAGATGAAGTCTGACGGGTATCTGGCTGATTCCGTGTCGTATTATCAGAACGCCTCATTTGCCGAGGAGAATGCAAACTTAACTTCGGGAAAATTCCTTGTCGTATTAGCAACAGGCGAACCCGATGAATATCTATTAAAAAATAATATTTGCATCAAACAAACAACTTCTTACCTGTCATCAAGGATAAACGGCTCCATCGGAATCTCAAAAGAAACCGGCAATCAGGATGCTGTTGTGGATTTTCTGGGAATTCTATACAGCGAAGAAAAGTATGCAAATATTTTAATATACGGCAAACAGGATGAGGACTATAAGCTTGCAGACGGTTTCCCGGTAAACATGGATGGTTCTGAAGTTTACGATAATTATCTTGCAAAGATTTGTCTGAACCTGTTTATAAATGTGCATCCGGTTAAAGATGACATATTTACACATAACCGCAAGGAAACATTTTTCGCATTCTATGATGATATTAAACTATCACCTTTTATCGGATTCGAAGCAGATTACGCCGGTGCTGGTACTATATCGAATGATCTCGAATTATTTATGGAAAAACTTAGCCAAAAGTCATTGGATGAAGCAGTCAGTGCGTATTCCGGGAAGTTTAAATCAGATGGCATTGATGCCTATATAGATTCTGTGAAAAAACAGTGGGATTCATTTCATCTATGATCCTTAATAGGAAATCTGTCAGCAAAATGCCATAAAGGAAAGACATGAAAAACAAGCTTATAAACAAAATATTATCTCTGATTTTAATATCTGCAATGCTGCTTCCGGCCGCATCATGCGGAAAGAAGAGCTCCGGGAAAGCGGAGAAAAAGATAGCTTCTGATGATCCCTGGTTCGACTCCAAGGTATACAGTATCAAGCCGGATCTTGATACCGGCGGTAAAGAGATCAACTTTAGTATGCAACAACTTGCAGGTGCAGATGACAAATATATCGTAGTATTCTCATATGGCTACTATGTTAATCCGAATCCAAACAAAGAATATTACACGAGTGATTATTCCTACTATATGGCCATAGTAATTGACCGGAATACGGGTGATATGATCAATACTCTGGATTATGGTCAATATCTTTCAGGCAATGGTTTTATTAGTGATGTCAAGTATTACAACGGAAAGATCACTTCAAAAGTATATATAGAGGATGAGAAGGGCGGCCGCACCGTAGAGATGGATAATGACGTCCTTACGGGGAAAAAACTTGATGAACGCGCATGTGCCGAATCATATTACGGTTTTAGTAAAGCATTATTCCCAATCGGAAATTACACGATCCTCGCAGAAAGTGCGACTGATCAAAGCAGTTCATCATCAGAGTTTTACTATGTGCTTACGATCATTCCTTCCGAAGGAAAAGAATATAACGTTAAATTGAAGAAAGAACATACGGATCTTTATTCTGTCTCTGTTGTCCTTCCATTGGACGAAGACAGGCTCCTGGTACCGGTTATGTCGACATCGACTAATATTCCGGCTTTTTTCGAGGTTGATCTAAAGGCAGCAACGGCAGTTGAAGTCGATGGCAAAGACTACGACTGGATCGATTTCGACAGGGTCAGAAAAACATTGGTCAATAAGGATGGCCGGGCTTATTTTTCCACCTCGGCAGGTATCTCTACGATCGACATGAAGAATAAAAAGATAGAAGAGTTCTTCAACTACAACGCATGTCCGATGAACAAGGTCCGCCTTCTTTCCACCGAAATGATCGACTGCTCTGACAAGGAGATAGTACTTCTTGGTAAAAGCATATCGTTTTCTATGGAAAAAAGCTTTACACCGGATTTTGAAATTTACGTAATCACTAAGGTCTCCGATAATCCTCATGCCGGGAAGACAGTTCTTGAACTTTATTCAACTTACGGAGTGGAAGAGACGATCGCCGAAGCAATTACCAGATTTAATGAGACCAACAAAAGCTTCTTCGTAGAAGTTACAGATCGTTATGAATTTGATTCTGTTAAAACTTACTTGTCGGCTGACAGTAAGGATGATGAGGCGCTGGATAGTCTTCAGACTAGTTTGTCACTTAATGACAAGCTTGCCATGGACATCATGAATGGTACGGGGCCCGATATCCTGATAAATACCGGTGATATGGGCAGGCTGTATAATTCCAATTATCTTGTTGATCTAAGCACATATTTCGCAGATCTCGATCAGGAGAAATACTTTACGAATATAATCGAAGCAGCTAAAACTGACGGCAAATTATATCAGCTGCCTATAAGATTTGATATCGAAGGCATCCACACCGATTCCAAGTATGCGGGAACATCAGGTAAGGGCTTTACGACCAAGGAATATGAAGATTTCCTCTATGGTCCTCTGAACGGCTTTGATCTTAATCAGACAGGACAAACTTTCTATTTTGCATCTCTCTTTACTGCAATGAGTGACAGATTCATCGTTAACGGCAAGGCGGATTTCTCAGGTCCTGAATTTGCTGAGATCGCTGAATTCGTAAAGAACAATGTCCATGAGAAAGCATTATCTCTTGAAGCCGAAATGTCTGATGAGAGAAGTCAGCAGAATGAAAGGATTGCACGCCTTACAAACTACACTTTGATAACTTCATATTTGGAAGGTGTCAATGAACTTCAAGGTGCAAATGCCTTTCTCGGTATCCCTTCTTCTGACGGGCGGGGACCCATGGCCTGCTGCAGAATATCTGCTTCAGTTTCCGCACAGGCATTAAATACCGATGCCTGCGTTGATTTTGTAAAGATCCTTCTTTCTGATGACATTCAGAATGATTTATCCATGATGGGGTATTTCTCCTTAAGCCGTGAGGCTTACAGGAATGCCGAGAGCACCATCATTGATTACTGCAACGGTCCCAGAGGCAGTATGGCTTTCCAAAAGATCGACAGCTCCGGACAGCAGATCACCAGAACAACTGAATTTACAAAAGATGATCTGGACAATCTCGAGAAGATAATCTCAAGCTGCACTCATTTCGATTCGGCTGATGCGTCGATCAACATGATACTCATCGAAGAGATGCCGGCATATTTCCTGGGGCAGAAGGATCTGGATTCCGTAATCAAGATCGCTCAGGACCGCGCTCAAAAAGTATTAGATGAGCGGGGATAGCTATGATCCTTGCCTGTAAAGGCTTTTTGATTATTTTACTTTATCCCCGGATTTTTTACTTTATCCCTGAGTTTTGCAAATACGGTTGATTATCAAACGGGAAACGTGGTATTAAAGTAGATAGTTTTATCATCATATGCTTTAAGAGCTGAATCCGGGAAGGATTGCACCGGACCGGGCTCAGATCGTTCTGGACTAGAGATGGTAAGACAAATAAACTCGATTCTTAAATTTCGAGGCTTTCCAACAAAATGGGGCTGTCTTAGCAACACTAAGGCAGCCCTGAGTTTTTATTCAGAGCGAAATCGCGCCCGGAACATATATGCTCCGAACATATAATTTCTTGTCGGTAAAACCTCCGAAAACCGACAAGAAAACTGAGAAGTTCTACAGAAAATCCCTGAAATTGTCGGTTAGCCGAATCGAATATCCGACAAAACACGACAAAACCCTACAAGAACCGACAATGAAAACCGACAACGTGAACACTTTTACCGACAATGGAATAAGGTGGTCGACGCAGGAAAACGGTTTACAGCGTTGTATCAGGCTGTTGCTGTGTGAGCAGCTCGTCAGACGGTTCGGTGGCTTGGTCTTTTCGAGACTTCTTAAATACAAAGAACTTGCTGAACAGATAATTTACGATGACTATGATTATCTGCGTTACAGTTGTTACGCAGAATTCGTACAGCAGGCTTGGCGTGCCGATGAAGGTGCCAAACAGCCTGAAGAAGATATTGTCATAATTCAGGCTTTCCAGATGCATGAGGCTGATGAAAAAGTCCTTGTTAAGCTCAATGAAGATGAACGCCATCAAGAGATCGAAGACAAACATGGCGCTGCGGCCGAAGGCGAACTTGACCATCTCGATCAGCATGGTCTTGAAGCTCTTGTCTTTGCTCCGGAAGACCCAATATTTGTTGATGAAGAACGCGAATAATATCGATACAACTTGCGCCACGCACGCACAGAAAACGGAGTTGTCAGAGAAGATGTGCGTTGCAAACCGGGTAATGTAATAGACGATAGTTGTAAGCACACCGGCAATTATATAGACGATTATCTCGCGGTATTTAGTTAAGTACTTGCGCATAAGATTCATTTCCACAAAACTTTATTATTTATTGTATTTGTGACCCCGAAAAACGATATTATCAGGTTTCTCCTATCGAAACAACCTGATTAAAAAATAGGGCTGCCCGTGATCAGGCAGCCCCTGCTATTATTCAGGTGTCGGATGTGTCAGTTTGTCTTTATTCTCACCTCACGCATTTGACTTAGTGATGGATCCGCTTGCAGAGTACTTCTCGGCGTATTCGGATTCTGTCCATGTCTCATAGTATTCCATCGTGTTGACGTCAGTATCGCTTGTCTTGAAGGTGTACTTAACACCGTTCGCAGCTTCTGCCTGTACGATGAATCCGCCTGCAGCAGTCTTCTCGAGCTTGGTGATCTTATCGGAATACTCCTCAACAAATGCGCCGTCCTTCATCTGGCCGTACTTGATGTCTGCGGAAGTAAACTGAATATAACGTGAAGGTGCTAATGTACCGTCAGCATTGCTGGACATGGATGCTGTCTGCCATGTGCCCGGTATCGCATCGGAAGCTGCTGCATCCTTGTTATCCGTGGGGTTCTCGGACGCAATGATATCTGTGGCACCAAGGTTATCTCCGACCTCATCCTGGCCTGCACCTAACTGCTTGTCTACCTGCTCCTCCGTCAATACGACAGATGATTCAGGAGCTTTTGTGGCCTCCGTGATCACTTCCTGTGTCGCACAACCGGCCATTCCCAAGGCCATTACTGTGGACAATGTTGCTATTAAAACTCTTTTCATTTTGTTCTCCTCTTTAGGTTTTACTAGGAGACACTACTTCGGAAAAATCCAATAAGGAATACACCGTTCCAATAGTCATTAAGAACGACAAAAACCAGATTATTCCATTGTATTATCCCCCGGTTTCAGCATACCGTTTCCTGCTCATGCAGGACGCGGAACACATCCACTGGTCAAATGATACCCCCGACGGATATCAACTTGTGGGCAAACCGGGGGCAAAATTGTGTGACTTGCACTGAAAACGATGCTGTTTTTGTTGAATTTAACTATATTTCGAGGCGCTCGAAAAGGAATCTTGGTGAACGGCACCTTCCCCTCAAAAAGGCTCTTACCTGCCCTCTTCGTCCCATTTCGTCATGCATCCGACGGCAATATCGACGGCCTGGTCACCATACTCGCCTTTGAAGGTGTGGGTGGCGCCTTCTATAACATAGTATTCGCTGTATGGGAGCGAAGCCCTTGCCTGATCGAATTGTTTGGCCGGGTCGCACGCGAAGGCCTTGGTGCCGGATATTATGACAACCGGAATATAGCATCTGGAGATAAGCGGATAGATATCCGTTCTGATAGTCTTCTCTTCCTCGAACTTCATGATCCTGCAGGCATAGTAACTGGGGTCTAAAAGGAGCAGCCCCTTTATCTCTGTCTGACGCATCGTTCCGACATAAGATGTGACGAGACCGCCCATGCTGTGGCCGAAGAGATAGATGTTATCAGGATCGACTTCAGGTATTAATTTCGTGCCGTCCAAAACAGCATAGAGGTCTAAGACCTGCTCGTAGATAAAGTCGCCCAGATAGTCCGGATCGTGGTAAGGCGATGGCGCAGTTCCGTTCTGGTACTGGTACTCGATCACGGCATAACCATGAGTCGAAAATCGCTGCGCAAAAGCAGCATATCTTCCAAATCCGGCATATAATCCGTTCGAAATGATTATCGTCTTAAAAGGCCCTTCACCTTCTGGATACGTGATCCTTCCCGTGATCGTATTGCCGTCACGGAAGAAAGTGATGTTCCTTGTCTTGTAGCCCAAAGCTGGCGCTATTGACTTATAATCCGGCTCAAACTCAGGAAACTTGGGAACCGGCCTTGTTGTAGGCGTAGGGATCGGCGTGGGAGTAGCTTCCTCGGTTGTTACCTCTGTGGTCTCCGGTGTCTCGTAAATCTCAGCCGGCTTCAATCCGCTCGGCCAATCGGAACAGGATGCCAGTAGCATCGCCGACATTACAGCTGCAATAACTTTTGTGAATCTTCCGCTCATGGGCATATTATAGCATTGAGCGGAGAAATGATAAAAATATTTAAGAAATCGCCGGAGAGCGCGCGACTGCACTATTTCCGTTCGTCCAGCACCTTCTGGATCCTGTTCTGCATTACCGGAATCACCTGATCTAATGTCTTCTGCCCAGCAAAATAAGCCGGCATCTCCTCTATCAGGATCATGTTGATCGCGGCATCAACAGAGTCGGCCCCGGAGCAGCTGAGAATGACGTTTTCGAGGTTATTCAGATCTTCATCCGTGAACTTGATATTTATGGTTACATTCGTTCCCGCTGTGTAGTCGAAAATGTTCCTCTGGCCCTCTTTGGTGTTATAGAATCCGACCGCTTTGGCAAAGCCCTGCCTCAGCGCTTCCTTGTTCAGAACAAACCGGTCATTCATGACAAATTCAGTTTGGATCTCATCTGTCAGGAGCATCTTTATGAATTCGATGCAGGCATCCTTATTTACTGCATTTGCAGACACGGCTACTGATACATTGGTTCCGAATAAAGGTCCTCTGCCGTCTGCAGAAGGTATGCCCAGGATAGTTGTCGCCTCTTTTAATCTCGCGCGCTTTACAAGATAACCTGTGATGCCGGGACAATTGCAGTAGAGAGCTTTGTTGCTCTTCAGAAAGACCGGATCGTAAATAGCCATTGGATCTTCCTCATTTTCTTCGCTCTTGGGAAGCCTGACCTGCTTGACGTTATCCTTGACGTATTGCGCGAGCTCAGCAAATTCAGGGCCTGTGAGATCAGCTTTTCCGTCCTTGATAAAAGCATCTCTCATGTTATTGAACAGCTTGGCAAAATAAGGTATTTGCGTTACTTCGATAACGTCTCCGCCGTTCAATGTACCATATAGGAAATCCTTATATTCTCCGGTCGTAAAACCGGTACCTGATCTTCCGGCAAGCTCTTTGCTGGTCTGTATTCCCTTAAGCGTGTAACAGACCGGCAGCTGGTAAAGTTTGCCGTCAGTTTTCGCGCCCTCGACAATATTTGCAAAATACTTATCCGGATCAAGATCCTGAACATAAGGTGAGAGATCGATAAGATAATCCGGATTATTGAGCTGCCCGAGAGCACAGGTGTTCATCAGGATATCAGGACCCTCGCCGTTTAAGATGTCGTTCGCAAGATCGTAACTGAAATCCGCGTCCTTCTTACTTTGGGTTATTACGTCTTCGTCTTCGCTGGCCATGTAATCCACAGACTGATAGTACCTGCCATAATACCGGTCGGTTATGCGAATGAAGCACTTCTTGTTGGTCTCGTTAAACCTGATTATGGCATCAGATACAATGGCATTCGAATCTCCGCCCGGCATATAAAGTTCAAGTATTGTCCTTCCCGCATAAGGGTTCTTGGGAGCCTTTGTTAATTCGATGATGACGAAATCCCAATCAAAAATAGATTTGAAACTGTCTGTAGATGCGTATTGGCCTCCGAGAAGAATCTTCTCATCAGTATAATCTCCTATTTGCAAATAACGTTTGTAAGCTTCATTTATCTGACACCAATTGAAATCAAAAGTCTGTTCATATGTCTTTTTCTCCAGATCGACTCTGTAAATACCGGAGTTTTTGGCTATATATGAGTTTCCTTTAGGGCTGTTATAGAGATAGTAGAAAAACTCATCATCAAGCCAAGAATACTCTTCATCAGCCGGAGAAAGCGTAATCGTCTTAAGATCCAATTTGTAATACTTTTTATTCATTTCCTTGGAAGCAGGGATCAGGGCAGTAGTATCATCAATCGCCAAAACAAACGGAACTCCATAAATATCGCCTGAAGGATCTTTTAATTCCACTTCTTTTAAAGAACCGTCCGGCATAACAATATTAAGAATACAAAAGTTATCGTCTGCTGACTTCTTTTTCTCAGGTATTATTCTGTATTCACCAACAACAAATGAATAAACTCTAACGTTAGACGTCAGGGGTTCGCCGTCAGGGCTTAATTCACGGACATTGAGCAGTTTTCCTGTATCAGCATCGATCTCATATTCCTTATTTATCGCAGTATTCGTCTCAATATCTGTTGACTCAACATAAGCTAAGATCTTACCGTTACAATAACTTGCATTCATGGGATATTCATATCTTCCCAAATAATCAAGAAGATCAATGCTCTTAACCGTTTTCTTTGTGGTCCGGTCTATTAAAGTAACGAAGCTGATCATCCAGTCTTCATATTCAACATCGTCAGTCCATTGAGCAACGTCGTACGCACCCTTAGAATATACAGCAATGTACTTATCGTCAGCACCCAACAGATAATAATTCAAACCATTTACGACTTTATTCTTCTTTGTCTCAAGCTTGAAAGGTATGACCTCCGCATCGTACCACGGCGAATCAGAAGAGATCTTTTGGGCTTTTCCGCCCTGTTCTTTCGCGCCGCACGAAGCAACAGATAATGCTATCGAGAACAGCAATACCAGCGCGATGGCTTTATACAGTTTGTGATTATTCATCCTATTCATATTCATTAATCCCCCATATATGAATAGAACAAATCACTGCGGATTGCAACTAAATCCCCAAAACTCAGGGATAAAGTAAAAAATCCAGGGATAAAGTAAAATTTTTGGCCTTTAGTACGTCTATCCGAAGGATGTCACTCCTGACGATCTCAATATTCAATATTATTGTCTTCGTCATCGTTGATCCCGGTATCGATGCCTTCGGCCTGGTCCAAGAATCTCGCGAACCTCTTGGTCGTTAATCTGATGTCGCGCTCGTTGCCGTTGGCAAGGCACG
Source organism: Saccharofermentans sp. (assembly GCA_016292145.1). Classification (GTDB taxonomy): domain Bacteria; phylum Bacillota; class Clostridia; order Saccharofermentanales; family Saccharofermentanaceae; genus Saccharofermentans. Next base: position 4,018 of record JAEFBA010000034.1, on the reverse strand, counting down.
CTTTGTAATCCATGAGGGCTTCCGTGATGATCTTTCTCTCGAAGCTCAATGTCTCTTCAATGATGCGTTCTGCGCGCGCTATGAGAAGCTTGTATTTCTCGTCGTCAGGCGCAGCTAATCTGAGCCGGTTCAGTTGCTCTTTGCACTTCGCGAGCTCTTCTTCGCTCATCGTGTTGCTCTCGCTTAAGATTACCTTGGAATATGTCTTCTTGTCGTTAGCCGTTACATCTACGACCAGGATGCCGTTGATATCATATGTGAGTCTTAATGACGCAATATACTCATGGAGGGGCGTGGGCGGGCATTCGATGACCAGTTCGCCCAGCTTGATGTTGTTCTCCGGAATAATGCTCTCGCCCTGATATACCGTTACACGGACTTTGGTCTGGTTATCGGAGGCTGCATAATAATCGTGCATCTTACTTGTAGGCAGCATCGAATTGCGTTGAATGATGAAGTCCATGATCCTCTCCATCGTGCGGCTGTCCTGAACGGCTGTTCCGAGCGAGAACGGGCAAATGTCCGTAAGGATCACATCTTTGAAATCCTTATTACGGTCCTTCATCCCGGCAAAAATACCGGCACCTACAGCAATGGCTGTATCAGGATCGATGTCGGTGCAGGGCTTCCTGCCGGTAAGCCTCTCGATATAAGCGGCTACGATCGGCATCTTGCAGGAACCTCCGACCAGGATGATGTCCTTGACCTCGTTTATGTTCATGTGGCTGTCGCGGAGAACCCGCTTTATCGGTTCTCCGATCTTCTCGAAAACCTCATGTGCGATCTTAATGAGCGAATTGTTATCAAGGTTCAATGTATAGCTCTTATCGGCAATGTTGACCGACATGATGCTCATGGGAATGTCGCTCAATGCGATCTTACATGCCTCTGCGGACTTGTAGATCGACGCCTTCTGCTCTGCTGTAAGCGAATCTTCGTCAAGTCCGTTCTCCTTAAGGAAATACGTATAAACGGCCGCGTTGAAATCTTTACCGCCCAGCTGGTTGTTGCCTGCTACAGCCAAGATCTCCATGACGCTGTCGAAAGAATCGATCATGGAGACGTCGAGCGTTCCGCCTCCGAAATCGATCACCATATACGTTCCGTCTTCAAATCCATGCTTCTGCATATAAGCGAGCGCCGCAGCAGAAGGCTCATTTATGAGTCTCTCGACCTTAAGGCCTGACATTTCCGCAGCCTGCTTTGTAGCGCTGCGCCTGCAGTCATCAAAATAAGCAGGAACGCTTATAACTGCTTCAGTTATTTCATCTCCAAGGAAAGCTTCCGCATCTTCCTTTATCTTGTTCAAAACAAGTGAAGACAGCTGCTCCGGCGTGAAGCTGTTATCACCAACACTGAATGTCTTTTTGGTGCCCATGGAACGCTTGAATTCGGAAACGGTCTTATCAGGATGCGAGATGAGTCTTTCTCTTGCCACCTCGCCAACAACGACATTATTATCCTCATCAACACCAACAACGGAAGGCGTGAGTATCGATCCCAGAGAATTCCGGATTATCACCGGACGGCTGTCTTTCCATACACTTGCAAGACTGTTCGTCGTGCCAAGATCTATTCCTATTACTGCCATTTATGTCTACTCCTGAAAATTAGTTATTGATTGCTGAACATGACGATCGTGTATACCGTTATAGCCAGAAACCCCACTACTATTAATGCACCTATGATCGTCCCAACAAGGGGCACATCGATAAGAAGCGCCGCAAGGAACAGCGAGAATATCAGTTGTGCCAGCCATGCCAGGATCATGATGATCAATCCTTTTTTCCTCTTTTCGAGACTATAAGTAAAACCTTTTTCCTTAACGGTTATAAAGCTGGAACTCGGCACTTCTTCGTGCTCTGACATTAACTTCTTTACAGCTTCCAGATGAGACGGATTCTCTCCGAGCTCATGCAAAACCGTATCCCTGAACTCCTTATAATCCAGGCAGTATCTGATCAGTGGCTCATTGAAAAAAGAATCCCAGACTGTAACGTCGTCTGTCGTATATGCCAGGATCCTGTACATTGCAAGCATCTGCATCGACATGGCTTCCTTCATGGGATGCGATAACATCTTAAGATCTCCTCTGGAACTCAGATTATTGCTTTCCCTGAATGAGATAATATCTTCGATGATCTCCTCGGCAATGTTGTTATCCGGGAGATAATCCTGATCGACCGTGCTGAAATCGAAGGCGTGATTCTCCTTTTCTTCGGAATATCCGTTCTTTTTAGGATCTTCAGTCTCTTCATTATCAATGCCTGCATTATCAGCCAGCAACAACGCCTGTTTATATGCTTCATGTAATTCCTGGAATTTCCCGGGTTCTTCTTCGGGATTGTATTTTCGCGCAAGCAAAGCATAGGCGCGCTTGATCGCTGCTTTATCATCTGTGGGTTCAATATTCAGTATTTCCCATATCTTATTCATCCCAATCCCCCCTGTGAAACAATTATATCATCGCACAAAATCCCCTTAAATTATTATGCTAAAATTAATTATTAAGGGAGTTGGGAAACTGTTACAGATATGTGGTTTTGGGAAGTCCTGGGAATCGAACCTACAGATGATAAGACCGCCATAAAACGGGCTTACACCAAGCTTGCCCATGAGACCAATCCCGAAGACGATCCCGAAGGCTACGCCAGACTTCATGAGGCATACAGAAGCGCGCTGGATTACGCATCAGGGAATATTATCGTCATCGGAAATATCGAAAATTCCGGCACCACCGGGAAATCAACATTCGACTTTTCTTCAGTAAAAGATCCGAATGATCCTTATATTCTGGAAATTCCAGAGATCCAAGATGCCATTGCGACTTATAAAATAGAAAACAACATAGTCTCTTTTGCGGCGAGCTTTGACCGGGAGCAGAAAGAACTTCTCGATATCTCAGCCGCTTTGTTTAAGCTTTATTCCGCACTTGCAGTAAAGACAGACGATCCCGGAGTCTGGAACGATTTCTTCAATGAGCCGATCCTGAGTTATGTCATCTATGATGAGAATTTCAGGGGCTTCATGACCGACTCGTTTCCTGACGGTGACAGGAACAAATCTGCGATCACAGAGCATATCGGAATCTACAAGCAGGATGTAGCTGACAGACGTCTGGCTGAGGAAAAGAAAAAAGCGAGAGCAAGGCTGATCAAGAAAACGGCCAACATATGGTTGTATCTCGCGGCCGGGATCGGCACAGCCGGCGTCATATTGTTCTTCTCAGATTATTACTTTAATTTTAACGGAAGTTTTCTTTTATCAACAGCGTGTGCTCTTATAGCTTTTGCTGCCTATTGCCCGTTCAGATATAACGTCATAATGACGAAGATCAATAACGTACCGGCAAAACCGGCAGTGCCTCCCTCAATGTATATCGCGTTGTCATTATTATTCATGGGTATCGGCATCGCTTCCATTTTCGAATATGACAGCTTTACAAATATCAGCGGCATGTGTTCTTTAGCGATTGTCCTCGTTACCGCGATCGCCGAGATCCTTCTCATGACAGTTTTCAAACCGTCTCTTAAGCATTATTCATAAAACCGTAAGCCTTAGTCGTCAATATACACATCCTCATAAGGCTCGTTCCAGTCGTCTGAAAAATCATCGCTATATACATCGCCTGATGCGAAATCCTGATTGTAGAATGAGCCGGACGCGCGCTCCGGGTAGAGTGAACCGTCGAATTCGTGATACTTGTCGGCGATCTCATCATCGGTCAGCATGAAATACAGATCCTGGTGATCCTTAAATACTGTAGCGTCGCAGTGATACCACTCGCCGTTAAGCTGAACGAGATTCCAGAAGTGACCGTTCCTTACGACAGGATATCTCTTGACCATAAGGTTAGGGATCCTTGCGCGGTCGAGAAGCATTTTCGCGCACGAGAAATAAACATAGCAGTCACCGGTCCTGTTCATGAAGCCCATATAAGCCGCTTCCTCATAAGTCAGGCTGCCGGATACGTGCTGGTAGTAAATGTTCGAATGGACCCAGTTGAAGATCTCTCTTG
>JAEFBA010000033.1 GCA_016292145.1 Saccharofermentans sp. | reverse complement strand
TGAGCAGAACCGATGACTATCATCGAATCTGAAGTCTCAGAGAGCGAAGCGGCTTCCTTTTGCCTACTTTCAGTCGTAATACATATTGTATCAAAAACATTATATTTTTCAATTTTATTTTTAACAAATTGGCATATTTTTTTAAAAGTGTCGCTGGAGAACGTAGTTTGCGATATCAAAATGGCCGATTCAAGCGGAAAATCAAGGCTTTCAAGATCCTCAGGAGCCTTGATAACAGCGCATTTGACGCCATATCCCTCTGCTTCTCCGAGAATGCCGGTTACCTCGGGATGGCCTTTGGTTCCGGCAATGATTATGTTCATTCCCTTCTCCGCATTCTCCTTTACGATCTTATGGATCTTCGAGACGAACGGACATGTCATGTTCCTTATATCGCAGTTCTTGGACTCCAATATCCTTATTTCATCAGGAGTTACACCGTGGGCTCTGACAATTACAACGGAACCGTCAGGACAGTCTTCTGCCTTTTCGCAGATAACAAAGCCGCCTTCAACAAGCTTATCTACAACGTATTTGTTATGGACGATCTCGCCTAACATCACAAGTGTCTTGCCGTCAGTACTTGAAGCGACTGCGTCTTTTGCAGCCGTAACGGCATTTTTAACTCCAAAACAGAAGCCTGATGATTTAGCGACAGTTACTTTCACTTATCTTCCTCTTCCAGATGGCTTAAAAGGAATTCCCTGGTGCCGTCTATATCGTACTTGCCCGTATCGATAACAATTGCTTCAGGTACCCGGATAAGAGGTGATGCAGCTCTTGTGGAGTCCTGCTCATCTCTATATTTAATATCTCTTAATACTTCTTCATAACTTTGGGAGTGGTCGCCTGCTTCATTAAGTTCCTTAAGTCTTCTCTCGGCTCTTACCTCAGGTGCGCATACTACGAAGAACTTGTATTTGGCGTCAGGAAGCACTACGGATGCTATATCCCTGCCGTCAAGCACGAATGTCTGGTTCTTTGCTATCTCTCTTTGAAGAGAAACCATTGCAGCTCTTACAAAAGGAAGTGCGGAAATATCAGATGCCGCTATGGATGTCTGGGGTGTTCTTAATTCGCCTGTGACATCCTCACCGTCAAGGATCATGTGCTGAACGCCGTCAATAAAAGCGACTTCGATCTTAACTTCATCCATCATCTTCTTAACCGCATCAGCATCTTTTGCATTTATACCATTCTTGATGGAAGCGACAGCGCATGTTCTGTACATAGCACCGGTATCAAGATACATAATGCCGAGTTCTTTGGCGACGCCTTTTGCGAGCGTGCTCTTGCCTGATCCGGAAGGTCCGTCGATTGCGATCTGATAAATGCCCATAATAGTCTCCTTTATAAAATATCTCCGTCTTCTGTGGTCCTGTCTCTTCCCGTCTCATATACGCGGTACTGCGACCATAATGTCTCAAGTGATTCAAGTGATGACTGAATGTGTTCTTTCCTGTGCATTCCGAGCGATACGAGAAGCGCGTTTATAAGTGACAGCGGTGCTGTAAGCGAGTCAACGAATGATGCCATTGATGATTTCGCGAAAAGCTTGATGTCGGCATATTCGGTCATTGCCGTATCGTCCTTGTCGGTAATAGCGATTATCGTTGCGCCCTTCTTTTTGGCATAACCCATGGAGTTGATCGTTCTTGCGGAATATCTCGGGAATGAGATTCCGATCATAACGTCGCCTTCCCCGATCGGCATGATCTGCTCGAAGAGCTCATTAGTACAGGTGCTTCTGACCAGCACAACGTCATCAAATAAAAGCGTCATATAAAAGTGCATGAACTCCGACAAAGGAGCCGATGCCCTGATGCCCATGATATATATCTTTCTGGCTTTGAGAATAGAACGGACAGCGTTGTCGAATTCTTTCTCATCAATGGAATTAAGCGAATCACGAAGATTAGCAATGTCCTGGTTGACAACTGATCTTAAGGCTTCGCTGTCGCTCTCAAACTTCTCTGTAAGACCTAATCTCTGAACGGAAGTAAGCTTGGACTTAAGGTCTTCCTGAAGAGCCTTCTGGAATTCGGGATAACCTTCGAACCCTAATTCTGTCGTAAATCTTACGACAGTCGATTCGGATACTCCGACCTCTTCGCCTAATTTGGCAGCGGTCATGTAAGCAGCTTTGTCATAGGATTCCAGAATAAAGCCTGCAATGGCCTTATGGCCTTTGCTCATATTGGAAATGCTGTTTTCGATAAGATCAAGCGTCCCCGTCATTATCTTCACCTTCCTCATTCTCAGGCTTAGGTGCCATGAGGCTCTCGATCGAGATCTGCTTATCCTCTCCACCGGCAGCTTCCTTAAGGGAATCTTCCATATCCCTGATCGTCTGGTAGCTCATAAGTTCAAGCGGCGGGAGATCCTTTACCGATTCGATTCCGAATTCGGTCAGGAACTTTCTGCTCGTCTTAAATAATGAAGGCCTTCCGGGTGCGTCAAGGTTGCCCGCTTCTTCGATCCAGCCTCTGTCCAGAAGTCTTGAAATGATCGAATCCGAAGAAACGCCTCTGACGAGCTCAACCTGCGCTCTTGTGCACGGCTGGTTATAAGCGATTACGGCCAATGTCTCGTAAGATGCCTGTGAGAGCGGCGGAACCTGCCTCGGACCGAACATCCTGTCTAAGATCTTCTTCTGTGAAGGTCTTGTCATGATCGCATATGAATCTTCAGTCTTCCTGATCTCAAGGCCGCTCCAGGGGTTGCCCGAATATCTGTCCGTAAGGGACTTTAATGCCTCATTAACGGCATTTTTCGAGCAGTTGCAGATATCAGCCAGTTTATCGACTGAAACAGGGTCACCGGATACAAATAAAATCGATTCGATAGCCGCGGGTAATTCCTGTGATGTTATCTTAAAATCGTCTTCCATAATTCTTAACCCTTTTTCTCTTCGATCGAGATCTCGCCGAAGTTTCTGTCCTGTTCTACGGTAACCTTGTTGTCCCTGACAAGTTCCAGTATCGCAAGGAAGCTTACGACCTTATCCATCTTCTCTGCTTTCTTTCCGAACAGACTCGAAAATAAGATCTTGCCCTTGCCCGTAATGGAACGCCAGATCGACTTGATCCTCTCCTTTACGGAACGCTTATCTCTCTGAAGGATATGTGTGATCTTCGCTGAAATATCAGTAAACCGCTGCTCATTACGCTCATTGATGAGAGCAACGGCATCGTTGAATTCCTCTATATCAAAGTTCTGCTCAGCCGGCTTTAAAGAGATCCCGAGCTGCTTAGCAGTTGATGCAATACGGAATCTCGCGCCGTCGAACTTATCTCTTCTTTCTTTTAAGTCCTGCGCGAAAACACGGCATCTCTTATATCTCATCAATGAAATTACGAGTTCTTCTCTGGGATCAACAACATCGTCGCCTGTGCCGCCTAATGCAGCCTGCATTCCGGGAAGCATCATCCTGGACTTTATTGAGACCAGAGTAGCACCCATTACAAGGAAGTCTGAAGCAAGCTCCATGTCGAACTCCTGCATGGACTCGATATACTGCATATACTGAGCTGTAATGGTGCTGATCGGGATATCGTAGATATCGACATCGTTCTTCTCGATCAAATGCAAAAGCAGGTCCAGAGGGCCTTCGAATTGTCTTAATCTGATCTCAGGCTTTACTGCTTGTTCGGGCATATTATCAGATTCCAATCAGAGAGAACAGCATTTCAAAAGGAATCAGGATGAAGCCGATGATCTTTTCGAAAGGCCACTGGATAATACTGACTACCTTGCTTAAGATCGAGATCCTGGAGACATATCCGATAAAGAAAATGGCCATGAGGATCATCGGTGACCATCTCTCAAAATTCCTGTATCCCTGTGAATATCTGACCTTATAAGGCAATAATTCCTGAAGAACATGGAAACCGTCCAAAGGCGGGATCGGCAGAAGGTTAAATGCCAGGAGCATCATAGAGAATGCGTAGGTATAAAGAAATACATCAGAAAGAGCTTTTAACGCGATACCGAAAGATGCATCACTGAATCTTAAGACCAGATGATAGAACAGGCTTCCCAAGATCATCGATACTGTACCTAACAGGAAATTGCCCGTAACACCTGCCAGATGAACCATGATGTTCATCCAGCGGTGGTTCTTGAATCTGTGAAGATTCGAAGGATTATACATTACAGGCTTACCCCAGCCGAAACCTGCAGTAAGAAGCAGGATCGTACCTATCGGATCCATATGTGCAATAGGATTAAGGGTAACTCTTCCCATGTTCCTTGGCGTCGGATCGCCGAGCCATACCGCAACTGTCGCATGCATAAACTCATGGATCGAGAAAGACAGTGTCAGCGCAATGATAAAGATTATCAGCATATAGATAATCGTCTGTATGTCGTATCCGCTAAAGAACAGGTTAATTATCATAATCTACCTCATGCCTTAACGACAGAGAATGTGATCTTCTCTCCGTTGACATTCCACTCCTTGGAGTTGTCGCCGGTGCCCTTGGAGATCTCGACTGCAAGTACTTCAGAAGCAAGGTAATCCTTCTTCTTCTCGATTACTTCAGCGAGCTTATCGTTGCCCTCATACTTGAGAACGATACGGTCGGATACTGTAAGACCCTCTGTCTCCTTACGGTGATTCTGGATCTTGGAGATCATCTCTCTTACGAGACCGTCTTCGATGAGTTCTTCTGTAAGAACTGTGGAGATGGAAACAGTAAGATTGCCGGATGTCTGCGTGGAGAATCCTTCAGGCTGGGTTGTCTCGATGAGGAAGTCTTCTTCTGTCATCTCGTACTCTTCACCGTTTACTGTGATCTTTACAGAGCCGTTCTTAAGAGCATTATATGTCTCCTTGCCGGGGAGATTTGCGATAACTTCCTTGGCATCATTAAGATTCTTGCCGAACTTTCTTCCGCATGTTCTGAGCTGAGGCTTGAAGCTGTAATCAACGAGTGTTGAAGCATCGCTCAAGACTTCGATCTTACGGATGTTAAGCTCATCAAGAACGATCGGCTTATACTCATCGTCAAGACCGATCTCGGATACTACGTAGATCTCGGAAAGCGGCTGACGGTTCTTGATAGAAGCAGATTCACGGCAGCTGTGGCCAAGAGTTACGATCTGCTGGACAAGCTCCATCTCCTCTTCGAGCTTAGCGTCGATCAGGCTCTCATCGGCTGCCGGGTACTTAGCGAGGTGAACTGAGATAGGAGCTTCCTTATCTACTGAGCATACGATGTTCTGATAGATCTCTTCTGTCATGAACGGAACGAACGGTGCGCAGAGTCTTGTGAGGTTGTCGAGAACAGTATAGAGCGTCATGTAAGCATTGACCTTGTCCTGTGTCTCTTCAGCGCCCCAGTATCTGTCACGGCAGCGTCTTACGTACCAGTTGGAGAGCTCTTCAGTGAAGTCCTGAATGAGTCTTGCTGACTGGGAGATATCGTAATTATCCATTTTCTCGTTAACGACCTTGATGAGGGTGTTAAGACGTGAGAGAACCCATCTGTCCATAGCGCCCAAAGAAGCCTTATCGAGTGTGTGCTTTGTAGGATCGAAGTTATCGATGTCTGCGTACATTACGTAGAATGCATAAGTATTCCAGAATGTACCGATGAACTTCTTGATGCCGTCGTTGACAGCTTCCTTGGAGAATCTTGAAGGAAGCCAGGGCTGGTTAGCTGTGTAGAAATACCATCTTGCAGCGTCAGCGCCCTGTGTATCGAGAACATCCCAGGGATCAACAACGTTTCCTAAGTGCTTGCTCATCTTGATACCGTCCTTGTCCTGAACGATACCCATAACGATGCATTTCTCGAAAGGTGCTCTTCCGAAGAGAACTGTTGAGATAGCGATAAGTGAATAGAACCATCCTCTTGTCTGGTCGATACCCTCAGAGATGAACTGGCAGGGATAGTGTGAATCGAAGAATTCCTTGTTCTCGAAAGGATAGTGATACTGGGCAAAAGGCATTGAACCGGAGTCGAACCAGCAGTCGATAACCTCAGTAACTCTCTTCATCTGTCCGCCGCACTTGGGACACTTGATGTGTACGTTATCAACATAAGGCTTATGAAGCTCGATATCGTCCGGACAGTCGTCAGACATGGACTTGAGTTCTTCGATAGAACCGATGCAGTGTCTGTGGCCGCACTCGCACTCCCATACCGGAAGAGGTGTACCCCAGTAACGCTCACGGGAGATACCCCAGTCGATTACGTTTCTTAAGAAGTCACCCATACGGCCGTCTCTGATCGTCTCAGGCATCCAGTTGACCATGTTGTTGGACTTTAAGAGCTCGTCTCTCTTCTTGCTCATAGCGATAAACCATGTGGATCTTGCAAAGTAGATCAAAGGTGTGTCGCATCTCCAGCAGAAAGGATACTCGTGCTCAAACTTCGGAGCTGAGAAAAGAAGTGATCTGGAATCAAGATCCTTCAACACTTCAGGATCTGCATCCTTAACGAACTTGCCTGCAAAAGGTGTCTCCTCTGTGAGGTTACCCCTTGTATCAACGAACTGTACCATCGGAAGGTCATTGTCTCTTCCGACTCTTGCGTCGTCTTCACCGAATGCGGGAGCGATGTGAACGATACCTGTACCGTCTTCCATCGTTACGTACTCGTCGCATACCGTGTAGTGAGCCTTTTTCTTCTGCTTTGCAGCTTCGTCAGCCGCGCCCTGATAGAGTGCAACATAAGATCTGCCGGCAAGGTCAGTACCCTTATAAGATTCAAGGATCTCATAAGCCTTCTCGCCGTCCTTTGCAAGGCTTCCCAATACGGAATCGAGCAAAGCAGTTGCCATGTAGTATGTGTAGCCGTCGCAAGCCTTTACCTTTGAATACTCATCGTTGGGGTTAAGGCACAGAGCAACGTTGGAAGGAAGTGTCCAGGGGGTTGTCGTCCATGCGAGGAAGTAAGCATCCTCATCAACGCACTTGAATCTTACGACAGCAGATCTCTCCTTGACTGTCTTATATCCCTGAGCAACCTCGTGTGAAGACAGAGCAGTACCGCATCTCGGGCAGTAAGGAACGATCTTGTGGCCCTTATAGATAAGGCCCTGGTCCCACATCTGCTTCAATGCCCACCACTCGGACTCGATGTAGTTGTTGTCGTATGTAACATAAGGATTCTCCATGTCGGCCCAGAAACCAACGCGGTCGCTCATGTGCTCCCACTGGTCCTTATATGTCCAGACGGATTCCTTACACTTCTTGATGAAGGGCTCTACGCCGTAGCCTTCGATCTGAGGCTTGCCGTTAATACCCAAAGCCTTCTCTACTTCGAGCTCTACGGGGAGGCCGTGTGTATCCCAGCCAGCCTTGAAGACGATGGTCTCGCCCTTCATTGCGTGATATCTCGGGATAACATCCTTAATGACTCTTGTCTTGATATGTCCGATATGAGGCTTTCCGTTAGCCGTCGGAGGGCCGTCATATAGAGTAAAAGTCGGAGCACCGTCAGCCTTGGGCGCAATGCTCTTCTTGTAAACGTCGTTGTTCTTCCAGAATTCGAGAACCTTTTTCTCTCTGTCTACGAAATTGAGGTCTTTTGAAACTTTGTTGTACATAAACCTGCTTCACCTTTATATATAATTTTGCAAGTTAAAATTATATATATTAAGGGGCTTTAAAGTCAAGCAAACAGGCTCCAGGGATAAGACCCGGGAATTGGAGCCTCAAATGTAATAAATTCGCGCTTTACAGGGTGTTCGAAGGACAATTTGTACGCTTCAAGAGCAATATCTTTTGTCCTTTCATCCTTTTTGCCGTACTTCTGATCGCCGATAAGAGGGTGTCCGGCATGTGCCATCTGTGCCCTGATCTGGTGAGATCTTCCCGTTCCGAGCTTAACTTCAGTAAGTGTCATGCCGTCCTTAGCTGCCAAAGCCTTATAATCCAGGTAACAAGCCTTGAATCCGGGCTTTTCGACGTCTGAAACTGTAACGGTATTCCTGGATTCATCCTTGGAAATGAAGTTCTCGAGTCTCCCCCCGCCTTCCAGGATGCCTCTTACGACGCATCGGTAGATCTTCTCCACTTTTCTTGTCCTTATCTGCTCAGAGAGCCTTGATGCCGCTTTGCTCGTGCGCGCGAAAACCATAACTCCTGATACAGGCCTGTCGAGCCTGTGTACAAGACCAAGATAGACTTCTCCCGGCTTTTGATATTTTTCCTTGATATAGGCCTTAAGGATCGTAAGCATGTCAGGGGCATTGCTGCCGTCACTTTGGGACAGGACGCCGGAAGGCTTGATAGCCACGATGATGTGGTTATCTTCGTAAAGGATCTTAACTCCTGAGGAGATTTCAGTTATCCGGCTGTCCATCTTGCCGTCTGTCCGCAAGGCAAAAGGACTCCCATCTTGGATACAGGGAGCATTAATTCTTCGGCATCTACCCTGCCGCCCGGGATCGCGAGCTTTAATATCTGGCCGGATGCCTGAGCCGTAATGCCCGTGGCATATGAGCTTGCGATAAAGAAAAGCGGATCGTCCGATATGAGGTTGGCGCAGAGCTTAACGAGATCATAGAATGAATCCTCAAGCTTCCAGAGCTCGCCGGACGGGCCCCTTCCGTATGAAGGAGGATCCATGATGATGCCGTCATATTTGCGGCCTCTTCTGATCTCGCGCTCGACAAATTTCATGCAGTCTTCAGCGATAAATCTGACATATCTGTCTTCAAGACCGGATTCTTTGATATTCTCCTTGGCTCTGGCGATCATGCCCTTTGAAGCATCGACATGAACGACTTCATCAGCTCCGTGGGCAGCACAGGCAAGGGTCTGCGCACCCGTATATGCAAACATATTGAGGACTTTTATGTCCTTCTTGCCGGAAGCCTTGGCCTTCTCAATGAGATCACCGCAGAAGTCCCAGTTGGAAGCCTGCTCAGGGAAAAGTCCCGTGTGCTTAAATGCCGTAGGCTCAATGATAAATGTCAGCTTTTTGCCTAAGGAATCATAGCTGATCTTCCATGTTGACGGAAAACTCTTGAGCTTAGTCCAGGCGCCGCCGCCCTTGTCACTTCTGGTATAGAAGGAATGGGGCTTTTCGAGGTCATCCATGGAGACTTCCCTGCCGTCTCTTATTACAGGCCAGACAGCCTGGGGATCGGGGCGTCTTAAGACAACGCTGCCCCAGCGCTCATACTTTTCGCCGCCTCCTGCATAAAGCAGTTCATAATCTTTCCAATTACCTGAAATGAACATGTTATCTGACCCTCATAATATCTGTCCTGGCTACCAATTCACCGCCAAAATATAATTCAACCGTATATTCGCCCGGTTCAAAGGTTCCTAATCCCTCAAGCCCGGCGCTGAAATCCGCTTCGGCAGTTACATTATCGTACATATTGACGTTTCTTGTAAGGATAACTTCATCGCCCTTCAATAATCTTGCTTCAAAGACCGTCGTAAGAGGCGCCGAGAAATAGAAAACTCCCTTTAGAGCAAACGCCTTATCCGTCTCGATCGAACTGTATTCAGCAGGATTATCCGTTGTTACATCATACCAGACAGAATAGATAAAGATGTCCTTTACATAAGAAAACCCAAGTTCTGTTGTCTCCGCCGTGCTTGATGTATAAGATCCCGTCGGAGGAAGCGAAATATAAGTGTCTTCGGGAACGTCGGTGTCTCCGGTGCTCTCGTCTGCCTCAATGGAGTTATAAATGTCTATGATATCCTCAAAGAACGACTGGCAAGAGGCAGTTATCAAAAGAACTGACAGCGACATAAATGCCGCTATCAAGGCTCTTGCTAACTTATCAGGTCTTCTGTTAACCATAAAACCTCATATCTTCAGGCTTAATTGCCCTTTATATCCGCACTGCTCTCCTTAACCACGATGCAAGCTGCCGTCATGATCATATGTGTCTTAGACGCATCACTGTATACAGCGATCCCATAGAATCCGGGATCAAACTTCTCTGAAGCATAGTCAAGATCATAGCATGCCTGGTCGTCGTAAACAGTCGGTCTGCACGATGACGAGTATACAGGCTGAGCCTCATTGATCCCCTTAAAATCAGGATCCTTGCTGTAATAATAATCATAGAACAGCTCGTCTGTCATATCCTTATTTACTGCAAGAGAGAAGCCCAGTGTCTTTGTATTGGAGCCGAATGCGCTCTTGCCAACTGATGTGCTGTCATAATCCCACCAGCCGGACTTATAGCTAATGACATTTGTCTTCTTGTCTTCGTCTTTGAAATCAAATACAAGGTTCGAGAGATAATGATCTTTCTTAAGATTCTGGAAAGAAAGAGTCTCCTTCTCATAGGTCTTATTCTGAACCCTGCAGTTCATGGTAACGAGCTCATTGCCCTTGTCATCGGTCACAGCAAATGTATATACGCCTTCTAAAAGGAAGCCGTTGTCACCATAAGAGGTATCATCAGTCATCTCTTTTTTGAGGTCAAGCCTCATGACTTCCCCGTCAACAGTAAGAACATCGGATGTATATAACACCTTATCGCCCCTTGATACGCTGTAGCGTATTCCCGGAACGAACCTGTAACCGAACAAGTCATTATTGAATGTGACTCTTATGCCAAGCTCTGATGCATTTGTATAGATCCTCTCCGGAGCAAGAACGAACTCCCCTTTGACGAAGAAATCCTTAAGCGTTCCGGGCATTATATCAGTCTTCTCCGAAGTATATGCATACACAGTATCTATAAGAGCTTTGGGATCTTTGATCTTCCGGGTATCACCAGTGATATCGACACTGACATTCAGGGTCTGGATCTTGTTTGGAACAGAAGCCAGAGCAGATTCCAGAGATGCAAAATCTTTGGCAGATACCACTTCCGGAGCTGAATAATCAGCCTGATAGAATGTCACAAAGACCGTAGCAGTCTTGTATTCCGTGTCAAAGACCGGATCCTGGACAGTAAATGCAGTGGTCTTCTTTATTGCATCAAGATAGGCATACTGCGCTTCGTTAAGACCTGAAGGCCTGATAACGCTGCTTAAATCTTCTATGGTTGTATCGGATGAGTCGAAATATGACATCAGCTTAGAAGGATTTCCTTCTTTTACGTCATTGAAAAATGACTCGCAGAGCGGTCTGACATCCACGTTCTGCTGAGCATTGCAGCCTGATGCAGAAACAATGATGCAGACTGTTAAAAGTACGGATATTATCCTCTTAATGTCACGCATTAAAGCACTTTACCTCACATTTAAGTGGCGCCCTCTTTTATGAAGGCGCCACCTTATTTTCGCATATTATATCAAACCGTTGTAAATACTATTAGGCAGATTCTTAAGAAACTGTGACATAGCCTACCATGATTATGTTGTTTGTTCCGTGCTCAAATACAGCAATGATGTATACGCCTGTCTTTGCCTGATCCATCGTATAGAGGAAGTCATAGAAATAGCCTTCAGGGAACTGCTTCGGCTTAACGGAAGCATGATATACGGCTGTCTTCATGGCTGCTTCGAGTGAAGCCTTATCGCTCTTCTCGGAATAGTAGTAAGCGTAATCAAGCTCTGTTGTGCAGGAAGGATCTACCTTATAAGAGAAGCACATCTTCTTGACATCCTTGGAGTATGTCTTCGCATTCTTTAAGGTGTTGTCTGTATTGAGCCATCCGCATGCAAGAATGTTCTTCTTGAATTCGCTGTTTCTGAATGTGAAGTAGTCTCCTTCGCCCGGGAATGACTTATTATTCGGCTTGGGAGCTGATTTCTCGACAGATACAGAGATCTTATCAACAAGCTGTTCACCGTTAAGATCCTTCATAAACAGATCGATCTCATAGCTGCCTGCCTCTAAATAATCACTGTTCTTAAGTCCGAGATTCTCATTTGAGACCTTGCACTTTACGTTTGTGGAGATACCGAAAGTCTCCTCTTCACCGGTAAATACTTCCTTGCCGTCCTTAAGGAGCTTAAAGAAGACTTTTACGCCGCGGTCCTTATATGCGAGGACATCAGAAGAGAAGTAATAATTGTACTCAATGAAGAGAGTGTCCTTATACTTTGCGTCATCAGCGAGCCAGAATGAGCTCATGTTCCTGTCGATAAAGCCCTTGATCATATCAGCCGTCAGAGCAAGCTCGATCTTCTGGTTCCTGTAATCAAAGAGCTTAACAAACTTCTTATTGATATTATCTACGACCCATTCCTTATCGTCATTCTTGACGAACTCTGCAGTAAACTTAAATTCCTTTGTATCAGCCTTCTTTACTGCAGCGGTAAGATCATCGATCTTGGTGTACTCGGTATCAAGGACAGACTCATAATCTGCGATCGTGAAAACGATATCGACAGAAGCCGTACCCTTCTTATTGGTGTATGATTCTTCGTCGATCTCATATTCGATCGTTCTCTCTACTGCCTGATAGAAAGCCTTATCATCATCAGACTTGCCGTCTGTTGTCAAAAGGTCTGTCAGAACCGTAGCTTCCTTGCTCTTCTTATCAAGACTTGAACACTTTATGATAGCGTCTGCCTTAGCACCGGTAACTGTCTCGGCAAAAGCTTCAGCAGATGCAAGAACAGCCTTCTTCGCGCCGCCAAGATCAAGACATCCGGAAAGACTTAATAACAAAGCAGCGGCCATAATGGCGGATGCTGTTTTCTTCATGAAAATCTTTTTCACTATATTACCCTCCCTTAAAAGGTATTAATAAATTTTATAATTAAAGTTATCAAAAGACAATAAAATAATAATTTTCTTTAATTTTTCATTTAGTCTTACACATTTTTATCCAAGAATAATATAATTATTACTATAACTAGGGGGTCTAGAATATGGCGGTTGCACCAAACATTTTAATCTGCGATGATGATCCGGTCGTTCACGAATCATTAAGCTTGTATCTCGACAACGATAATTTCACTCATTCCGATGCTTATGACGGCAAGGAATCTCTTGAAATGGCTCAGTCTACCAAGCCCGATCTTATTCTTTTGGATGTCATGATGCCTGAGATGAGCGGCCTTGATGTATGCCGTGAGATCAGAAAGACAATGGCTACGCCCATCATCATGCTTACTGCCAAGGGTGAAGAGATCGATAAGATCGTCGGTCTTGAATTAGGTGCCGATGACTATATCGTAAAGCCCTTCTCTCCCCGTGAAGTCATTGCAAGAGTTAAGGCCGTTCTGCGCCGTTTCGGTGACAGCCCGAAGCCCTCTTCAGTCCTTTCTTTTACCGGACTTGAGATCAATCTCAATAATTATTCAGTCAAATCAAATGGCGAGAGCGTTCCCTGTACGCCTAAGGAAGTTGAGATCCTCTATCTCCTTGCTTCCCATCCGGGACAGGTCTTCGGCCGTGATCAGATACTTGAATCTGTCTGGGGCATAGATTACAACGGTGACTCAAGAACCGTAGACACCCACATCAAGAGGATCAGACAGAAGATCACCTACAATAACGCTCCCTGGTCCATTCAGACGATCTACGGTATCGGTTATAAATTCGAGGTCTCGTAAATGTTCCAAAGTACGCTTCTCAGGCGAACAATGTCACTTGTCGTATTATCACTTTTGGCATCTGCCATTATTGCGACAATTGCCTTTATAGTTGCCGGAAGGAGTTCCACTTTGCAGATGGAGGTCGAGACCTCTATTGCACAGGACTTAAGATATAACGAGATCTTCGCGGCAAATCCCGAATTGTTCAACAGTGCCGACTTCCGAAGCTATTTCTTTGCATCGAGTTATGCGACCGGGCATGACTATTACCTCGTCAACAGTAAAGGCGAGGTGGTCAACTGTACGAGCCTTGAGCACAGGAACATGAAGGCTGGCACTACGGCCGAGGTCTTCTCGCAGCTGTCCATGTTCAATTACGAAGATCTGAACGGCATGAGCTTTTACATACAGGAATTAAGCCTTACTGAACAGATACTTATCTGCAGGATCCCCGTAACGATCGAAGGAAACCCGTTCTATCTTTATTCAATGTCCAGTCTCGATAAGTACGACGGTCTTATCGGAAAATACTTAAACATCTTATCCCTCGCAACCCTGATGGCCGCGTGCGCGATGCTCGTTCCCGCTTATGCATTCGTAAGCCGGATGGTATTGCCTCTGCAGAAGATCAATGAAGTTGCTATGGAATACGGTAAAGGAAACTTCAGCATCAGAGCTGACGAATCCCATAAGGGCGAGATCGGTGAGCTCGGCCAGTCATTTAACTTCCTTGCTGACAGGCTCTCCAAATCTATCAGCGAGCTTACAGCCGAACGTAACCAGCTTCAGGATATCTTTGATGTTATTTCAGACGGTATCGTCGTGGTCAACAGCAAATCCGTTCCGGTAACGACAAACAAGGCTATACATCAGATCTTCGACCGTGCGGAAAAGAACAATATGTTCACCGAAAGACTCCAGCTCATCCCTTTCGATGACGTATGGACGGATTTCGAAGACTGTATCGCATCAGGCGAGACAAAGACAAGACAGATCGACACGAGAGACTATGCATATCAATGTACGATAATCCCTAAGTTCGACTCGACAGATCCGACCAAGGTCGTCGGTGCTACAGGCTTCTTCCGTGATATTTTTGAGGAACAGAAGAACGAGAGATTCCGTCAGGACTACGTTGCGAACATCTCACACGAGCTCCGCACACCTCTTCAGACATTAAGAGGTCTTATCGAGCCTCTGTCTGACGGCATGGTAAAGAAAGAAGCAGACCGCCAGCGTTACTATCAGATCATCTTAAACGAGACGATGCGACTTTCCAGACTTATCGATGACATGTTAGAGCTCTCCAAGCTCCAGTCGAGGACCCTTGCATTTAAGATGTTCCCATTCAACGTCAACACTCTTATCTCCAACATTGAGATCAGATTCAAGCCCATCATGAAGGAAGCCGGCATCAAATTCTCCGTTCAGAATAACTACGGTGTGCTCCCTACTGTTAATGGTAATCCTGACCGAGTTGAGCAGATCCTCGTTATCCTTTTGGACAATGCCAAAAAGTACACACCTAGCGGCAAGAGCATCACTATCGTCACGGATTATATCGAAGACGAGAAGAAGGTTTACATATCTGTAGTAGATACCGGCCAGGGCATCCACGAATACGACATCGGCCATATCTTCGACAGATTCTTTAAGGCTGACCGTGCGCGCGGCAAGAAGGGTTCAGGCCTTGGTCTTTCCATTGCAAAAGAGCTTCTTACTTACATGGGTGAGACTATCACCGTTAACAGTAAGTACGAGGAAGGCTCCACCTTCACATTTACTTTAAGCAAAGCCGAGGTTCCGGATGTCTGGGACTGATAACGAAGGCATAAGACTGAATAAATACATTGCCTCGTCAGGTCTTTGCTCCAGGCGCGAAGCTGATACACTCATAGAATCCGGTAAAGTTACCATAAACGGAGAAACTGCAGTTCAGGGCAGCAAAGTCATGGACGGTGACATCGTGCTTGTAAACGGCAGAAAGGTAACACCCGATGACGATATGGTTTATATCGCCTTCAATAAGCCTCTCGGAGTCACATGCACGACCGATAAGAGAGATCCTTCCAACATCATCGATTACATCGGTTTTGACGAACGCATCTTCCCTGTCGGACGCCTGGACAAGAACTCTTCAGGTCTGATACTTCTTACCAATGACGGTTCTATCGTAAATAAGCTCTTAAGAGCTGAGAACGGACATGAGAAGGAATATCTTGTCACCGTGAACAGGCCATACGACAAGAACTTCTTAAGATCGATGGAATCAGGCGTTCCTGTTTTGGGACAGCTGACTCTTCCCTGCAAACTTAAGCCTGCAGGTGATAAGACATTTAAGATCATACTTCACCAGGGTCTTAACCGTCAGATAAGAAGGATGTGCGAATATCTGGGTTATAAAGTAACAAGGCTTAAGCGTATCAGATTCATGAACATCACTTTAGGTGACCTTGAGACCGGTAAATGGCGTTACCTTACCTCAAGCGAGAAAAAAGAGTTATTGAAAGATATATAAAAAGGCTGCCTCAATTGAGACAGCCTTATTTATTATTTCTTATCCAAAAAATTACTCTACGTCAGATTTCTCTTCTGCTTCAGCTTCTTCAGAAGCTTTCTCTGCTTCCTTGGCAGCTGCTTCTTCAGCTTCTCTTGCTGCCTGCTCTTCTTCTCTCTTCTTTGCTTCGGCTTCTTCCTCAGCCTTCTTCTCTGCCTTGGTCTCTTCGATTACGGCATCGATCTCTGTAGAACCGACATCGGATGTCTCGCCCTTCTCATAGTAGAACTTAACCTTATCCTTGCTGTTCCTTGCGCCGTAAGCTTCAGCGATTGCGAAACACTCGTCACGGAGCTGCTTGAAATCATCAAGGGATTCAAGATCTGAGGAAGATGTCTGATAGCATGCATCCTCAAATACGTCATCAAGAACGAGATAGTAAGTTGCATCCTTCTTGAAGTTCTTGTTGATCAATTCCTCAGCCTGGTCAGGTGAACCGTCTCTTCCGTCGAAGTTCTCGAAAGGAATGGCGATCTTGCTGTAGCGGTATCTTAAGACAACGCTCTTCTCGTTGTAATCAACAGCAACACGGAACTTTGCGATGAGGAAAGACTGAGCAAATACCAATATGCTGATAAGAGCACTTAATCCGCCAACCACTAAGAGTCCGATCTTAATGATGTTGTCACTGACCTTAAGCAAACCGACAAGCACAAGGAACACACCAATTACGAAGCAAATAACAGAAACGATCCTGTTACGTGTGATCTTCGAAGCATTGGCGGGATAGCAGTGCACACCATCCTTGGGAAGCTTTTCGATCAGTTCTTTGTTTTCGAGTTCATTTGTCATAGAAACTCCTCCTTATTATTTGCTCAAAACCTCTATTCTATCCGAAAGATTAGCATACATTTCTTCATACTTTGCAAGCTTTGCTCTCTCCTGCTCAACAACTGCTGCAGGAGCCTTGCTTACAAACGATTCATTGGAGAGCTTTCCGTTAAGACGCTTGATCTCACCGTCGAGACGGGTCTTTTCCTTATCAAGTCTCTCAAGCTCTTTTGCAATATCAATAAGGTCTTCCAAAGGAATGTAGATCTCACCGCCGCCGAATACAGCCTGTACTGCGGTTGAAGGGATGCCATCCTTGGTGGTTCTTGTCTCAAGGCTGCTTACGGAAGCAAGTCTTTCAAGGAATCCCTCGCCCTGAGTGAACATATCAGCGATCTTATCAGATGATGTAACTACGATGATGTGAGCCTTTCTGGAAGGAGCAACGTCCATGTTCTTACGAACTGCACGGATGCCTCTGATCGCGTCGATCATGGTATTCATCATCTCAGCGTCTTCGATGCTAGAAAGAACCTTATCTGCTTCAGGCCACTCAGCGATCATGATAGATTCAGCCTTATCGGAAACTACCAGGTTGGTATAAACCTCTTCCGTGATGAAAGGCATGAAAGGATGTAAGAGCTTCATTGCCTCTCCAAGAACATAGTTGAGGAGGTAAATAGCGTTATTTCTTGTCTTGCATTCCTTATCGTAGAGTCTGCTCTTTGTGATCTCGATATACCAGTCACAGAAGTTATCCCAGAGGAAGTCAACGATCTTGCTCAAAGCAACGCCAAACTCATAGTTATCAATGTTAACCGTAGCTTCAGCGATGAGGTCGTGGAGCTCAGTCAAGATCCACTTGTCTTCTGTTGTGAAGATGGACTCATCAACCATATCAGGTGTGAACTCGTCATCTGTATTCATGACAACGAATCTCATGGCATTCCAGATCTTGTTGGAAAGATTACGTCCCATGAGGATCTTATCTTCCTGGAATCTCTGGTCATTACCCGGAGCGTTGCCTGTAACGAGAGCAAATCTTAATGCGTCGCAGCCGTTCTGCTCGATGACTTCGAGAGGATCGATGCCGTTGCCCAAAGACTTACTCATCTTTCTGCCCTGTGAGTCTCTTACGAGACCATGGATAAGAACATCTCTGAACGGAACGTCATCCATATGAGCAAGACCTGCAACGATCATTCTGGAAACCCAGAAAGTGATGATGTCGTAGCCTGTAACTAGTGTGTCTGTAGGATAGAACTTTGCAAGATCCTCAGTCTTCTCAGGCCAACCGAGTGTCGAGAAAGGCCAGAGTGCAGATGAGAACCATGTATCAAGAGTATCAGGATCCTGACGCATCTCCTTGCCGCACTTGGGGCATGTGCATGAAGATTCCTTTGTAACGACTAACTCGCCGCAGTCATCACAATAGAATGCAGGGATCCTGTGACCCCACCAGAGCTGTCTGGAGATACACCAGTCTCTGATATCTTCCATCCAGTTGAAGTAGTTCTTAGAGAATCTCTCAGGTACGAATCTGATAGAACCGTTCCTTACTGCTTCGATAGCAGGCTTCGCGAGCTCTTCCATCTTAACGAACCACTGGAGTGATACACGGGGCTCGATCGTCGTGCCGCATCTGTAGCATGTACCGACGTTGTGGGAATAATCCTCGATCTCCGTAAGGAAACCGCCCTCTTCAAGATCCTTTACGATAGCTTCTCTTGCTTCGTATCTGTCCATGCCTGCATACTTCGGATAATCATCTGTGATCTTAGCATCTTCAGTAAGAACAGTGATTACCTCAAGTCCGTGACGCTGGCCGACTTCAAAGTCGTTAGGATCATGTGCAGGTGTGATCTTAACGGCACCTGTACCGAATTCGATATCAACATAATCATCTGCGATAACAGGGATCTTACGGCCAACAAGAGGCAGGATGAGCATCTTGCCGATAACGTCCTTATAACGCTCGTCCTTAGGGTTAACAGCAACAGCTGTATCGCCAAGGAGTGTCTCAGGTCTTGTTGTTGCAAGATCGATATATCCGGAGCCGTCCTCGAAAGGATATCTCAAGTGCCAGAAATGACCGGCCTGATCCGCATAATCTACCTCGGCATTGGAGATAGATGTAAGGCAATGAGGACACCAGTTGATGATCCTCTCACCTCTGTAGATAAGACCCTGATTATAATACTTTACGAATACTTCCTTAACTGCTTCAGAGCATCCTTCATCCATTGTGAAGCGCTCCTTTGACCAGTCACAGGAAGAACCTATCTTCTTTAACTGTTCAACGATCCTGCCGCCATACTGCTCTTTCCATGCCCAGGCTCTCTCGAGGAACTTCTCGCGTCCGAGATCGTCCTTTGTAAGGCCTTCCTCACGCATGGTTGCAACGATCCTGGCCTCTGTAGCGATTGACGCATGGTCAGTGCCCGGCAGCCAGAGTGTCTCGTAGCCTGCCATTCTCTTATATCTTGTGAGGGTATCCTGCAGTGTGTTGTCCAGAGCGTGACCCATGTGGAGCTGACCGGTGATATTCGGCGGAGGCATCACGATAGAGAATGTCTTCCCTGTCTTGCCTGCCTTCGGCTGGAAATAATTGTTTGTCATCCACTTTGTGTAAAGCCTTGCCTCAGCTTCATTCGGATCAAACGCCTTGCTGATTGAATCAATTCTTGCCATAACTTCTTCTAAAACCCTCTCTTACTTCTTTATCATTGAGAGCGCACCGTAGAGAATAGAATCATCTCCCAATGCAGCTTTCTTAAAATCAACTGTACTTCTGATTGACGGCATGCAGTATCTGTCTACTTCTGCAAGGATCTTCTCGATGAAGATATCACCGACAGCTTCGATAACACCGCCGCCGTACACCACGACATCAGGACTGAATGTATTTACGAGGTTGCCTGATGCTATTGCCAGATAGTGGCAAGCGCGGTTAACAGCTTCTCTTGCGACCGCATCGCCCTCAGCCAAAGCATTCTTCAGAACTTTGGACTTAAAAACGCCATCCTGGACAGCTTCAGCCATGGAGGACTTCCTTCCTCTTGATACCTGCTGTCTGATATATGAAGACATGCCCTGCTTGCTGGAGAAAGCCTCAAGGCATCCTCTCTGTCCGCAGTTGCACAAAGGTCCCTCAGGATCAAGGATCATGTGACCGTATTCGGCAGCCTTAAACTCATTGCCTGTAAAAAGCTCACCATTAAGGATAAGTCCGCCGCCCATGCCTGTTCCGACGAAAAGTCCTACAACATTCTTGTATCCCTTTGCTGCGCCGTACTTGTACTCACCGAGAACGCCGACATTAACGTCGTTGCCGATGTAGAACGGGCATCCGAACTCCTTCTCGATAGGCTTTCTGATGTTATAGTTCCTCCACGGAAGATTGGGCGAGAAGAGAACTACGCCTGTCTCCTGGTTGATTACACCGGGAGCGCCTGCTGCAATAGCATGGATATCGCTCTTCTTGATTCCTGAAGTGTTAATAAGTTCCTTAACAACGCTGATGATAACTTCTTCAACGTTCTCGGAGGAATCTCCGCCGGCCTTGGTCTTCTTCTTGAGTCTGTACACGATCTCTTTCTTGGAGTTGAACACAACGCCAAGCACCTTGGTACCACCGATATCAAGACAAAGATTATAAGATTCTGCCATAACTGATTTCCTCCTTGTAATTATTCTTTAGTTCGTATGCGTTATCAGCTAACGCCCAATGCAGTGCCTGCATTACCGGAATTCTCGCTGAAGCCCTGCTCCTTAGTGCCGTTCTTATAGATCAGCAAAGGCTGCTTGCCTTCGACAATAGTCTCTCTCGTAATAACGCACTGCTTAACATCCTTCTCGGAAGGAATATTAAACATAACGTTTCTCATTGCCGCTTCGATAATGGATCTTAAGCCTCTTGCTCCGGTATTCTGCTCAATAGCCTTCTCAGCGATTGCTCTGATCGCGTCTTGCTCGAAAACAAGATCAACATCATCCATCTTAATCATCTTCTGATACTGCTTGATGATCGCATTCTTGGGTTCTGTGAGGACCTTGACAAGAGCGTCAGTATCAAGCTTATCCAAAGCGACAGTTACAGGAAGACGTCCGATGAACTCAGGGATAAGGCCGAACTTCATAAGGTCGTCAGGCTTGACATCGTGGAAATAGAAACCGCTGTTGCGGTCCTTCTTAGACTGTACTTCAGCACCGAAGCCGTACTGCTTCTGCTCTACTCTCTGTGCAATGATCTCATCCAAGCCGTCAAATGCACCGCCTACGATGAAGAGAATATTAGTCGTGTCGATCTTAATGCACTCTTCGTTAGGATGCTTTCTGCCGCCCTTAGGGGGAACATTGGCAACCGTGCTCTCCAATATCTTGAGCAAAGCCTGCTGAACACCCTCGCCGCTTACGTCACGGGTAATAGAGACATTCTCAGACTTCTTGGAGATCTTGTCGATCTCATCGATATAGATGATTCCCGTCTGAGCTCTCTCAATATCGTAATCAGCAGAGATGATAAGCTTTAAGAGGATATTCTCAACGTCTTCACCGACATATCCTGCCTGTGTAAGGCTAGTAGCATCTGCAACTGCGAAAGGGACATTGAGGATCCTTGCCAAAGTCTGTGCAAGAAGCGTCTTGCCTGAACCTGTAGGTCCTAACAGAAGGATATTGCTCTTGGAGATCTCCGTATCATCAGCCGGAAAATCTGAATATATTCTCTTGTAATGGTTATAGACCGCAACAGAAAGAGCGATCTTGGCTTCTTCCTGACCGATAATGTAATCGTCGAGCTTCTCCTTGATCTCACGCGGAGTAACAAGCTTCTTGGGCTTGATGGAGCGCATCTTGCGCTTCTTATTGACCTTCTCTTCTTCAGCTACGATACCGTAAGCTGTTCTGATGCAGTCAATACAGATGTAGCAATTAAATCCGGAGAAGAGTCTTGGTACTTCATAATCGGACTTTCCGCAGAAAGAACAATACAATTCTTCTCTTGAATCACCGCCGCCATAGTTGCCGTTCTTAGAATTAGCCATTAAAAATCTCCTAAAAAATGATATTTTTAGTCATAGTATTTTATCACTACCTGTCATTTTAACAAATAATATATATATAAATATTTCAAAATGGTGATAAATTGGGCTCAATCAGGTCAAAAACGCATTAAATGTCCGCAGAATCGAGTATGACGGTAAAAGGTCCGTCATTAATGAGGCTCACCTGCATGTCAGCGCCGAAAACTCCCAAACCGAGATTCTTGACCTGAGGCCTTATGGAATCGGCAATATAGTTATAGAGTTCCTCAGCTCTCTGAGGACCCATGCTGTTTGTAAATGAAGGTCTGTTGCCGTGTTTGCAGTCGGCATACAAAGTAAACTGGGATACCAGGAGCATCTCACCGTCAATATCGGCAAGGCTTAAGTTCGTCTTCCCGTCAGCATCTGAAAAAATACGCATCTTGAGGAGCTTTGCGATCATCTTGTCGGCAACTTTCTCATCGTCTTCCTTGCCGACACCTGCAAGCACGAGCATTCCGGGGCCTATTGAGGATACTCTCTCCCCGTCGATATCAACTGCTGCCTGCTTTACAACCTGAATGCAAAATCTCATAAGATCAGAACCCCTTTATGCTCCAAAGCTCATACATATACCAGGTTCCGTCGATCTCATAGACCGTAAGATAGAAGTCGGCGATCATCTTCGCCTTGCTGTTCATGTACAATACCTGAACCTTCTGGATCTGGATATTGCCGATATCACTGTATTCGCAATTTGCAACCCTGCAGATCTGCGATCTGAAGGTTGCAACATCATATCCGTTATTGATGGTGACATCCCTGTGATCAGTCGTCGCAGCACCAAGGAAGTCTCCGCCGATGGCAGTAGTTGCGGTGAATTGCTCGAAAACATCACCTCCTGCGACCTTTTCGAGATCTTCGACATAGCCTTCAGGGAAACAACTGTTGAACATTGCCCTGTTATTGAGGAACAACGACTCTAGATAACCTCTGGCAACATATCTGCCTTCGGTATTAAGCTGTTCCATCGTAACGAGATCTTCGCTGACAAAATCCTTTGCAGGATCTGAAGAACAGCCGAATAATGTGAGACCAATGGCCATTATCAGTATGACGGCCAATAATTTACGCATTTCCATTCCCCTTTTCTATATCGATCATCTTCTTTACATAGTCGAGATATTCATTGACCTTGCGCTCATAGCCGATGTCGGTAGGCCTGTAATACTGCTTCCCTAAAGTCTTATCGGTCATGTACTGCTGCTCTGTTATGTGGCCCGGGAAATCATGAGGATACTTGTATCCGACGCTGTATCCCAAGTCCTCCATTCCCTTTGCCGGAGCGTTCCTCAAGTGCATCGGGACCACACCGGTATCCGTATTCTGTACATCCCTTAATGCGTCTCCTATGGCCAGATAAGATGCATTGGACTTAGGTGATGTGGCAACAGTTATGGCAGCTTCTGCAAGAGGTATCCTTGCTTCAGGCATGCCTACCGCCCTCGCGCATTCATAAGCTGCAACAGCGACCAGGAGCGCGTTGGGATTAGCCATTCCGACGTCTTCAGAGGCGCAGATCATGATCCTCCTTGCAAGGAATTCGATATCTTCACCGGCCGCCAAAGCCCTTGCAAGATAAAGCACTGCCGCATTTGGGTCAGAGCCTCTCATGGACTTGATCATGGCGCTGATATTGTCATAGTGGTATTCGCCGTCCTTATCGAAAAGAACGGTCTTCGTCTGTATGCACTCCTTCATGACCTCATCTGTGATCACAACAGAACCGTCAGCTGAAGGAGGTGTCGTTATAACGGCAAGTTCTATACTGTTTAACGCCGTTCTGGCGTCTCCGTTGGATGTCTCTGCGATCTTAAGGAGCGTGTCATCCGATATGCGGACATCCATGGAGCCGAAGCCCCTTTCCTTGTCATTTATGGCATTCTTAAGGATCTTAACGATGTCCACTGATTCAAGAGGCTTTAACTGGCATACCGTAGATCTTGATACCAGAGCCTTGTTGACTTCGAAAAAGGGATTCTCCGTCGTGGCGCCGATCAGTATGACCGTGCCGTCTTCTACAAACGGAAGAAGAGCATCCTGCTGGAGCTTATTGAACCTGTGGATCTCATCGATAAAAAGGACAGTCTTGCGCCCTTCGGAAAGGAGCGGGTTCGACGCGTCGGATACGATCTTCTTGATATCCGAGACGCCCGCAGTTACTGCATTTAACTGCTCGAACCTCGAGCTCGTCGTATTGGCGATAACACGTGCGAGAGCAGTCTTTCCTACTCCCGGAGGGCCAAACAAAATGATCGAAGACAGTCTGTCTGCCTCGATCATTCGTCTGAGCATTTTGCCCTTGCCTATTATATGCTCCTGACCCGCATAGTCATCCAACGTCTGCGGAGACATTCTGTATGCTAGCGGTTTATTATTTTCCATAAGTCAGAAGCAACAAGCTGTTAAGCCTGGAAATTAAACGATATCCGGATATACGGGATACTTGTCTGTAAGAGCCTTTACTCTCTTGATAGACTCTTCCTTCTTAGCCTCGTAATCAAAGATGCAGTCTGCAATGATGTTTGCAACTTCAACGAAGTCTTCTTCCTTGAAGCCTCTTGCCGTAGCAGCAGGAGTACCTACACGAACGCCGGATGTTACTGTCGGCTTCTCGGGATCGAAAGGAATTGTATTCTTGTTAGCTGTGATGTTTACATCATCAAGACGCTCCTGGAGCATAGCACCTGTAACGCCTGTGCCTCTAAGATCGATGAGCATCAGGTGGTTGTCTGTACCGCCTGAAACGAGGTTAACGCCTCTTGCGATGAGTGCTTCGCTCATAGCCTTAGCGTTCTTTACGATCTGCTCTGCATAAGCTCTGAACTCAGGAGAGAGTGCTTCCTTAAATGCAACAGCCTTAGCAGCGATGATGTGCATGAGAGGGCCGCCCTGCTGGCCGGGGAATACTGCGGAATTGATCTTCTTGGCATATTCCTCCTTGCACATGATGATACCGCCACGGGGTCCTCTAAGAGTCTTGTGAGTTGTTGTTGTAACGAAGTCTGCATACGGAACCGGATTGGGGTGAAGTCCTGCAGCAACGAGACCTGCGATGTGAGCCATATCTACGAAGAGGTATGCGCCTACTTCATCAGCGATCTCTCTGAACTTCTTGAAGTCGATGATCCTGGGGTAAGCAGAAGCACCTGCAACGATTACCTTAGGCTTGCATTCTAATGCCTTTGCTCTGATTGCATCATAGTCGAGCATCTGTGTCTTCTCATCTACCTGGTAGAACTCTGAATGATAAGTTCTTCCGGAAACGTTGATCTTCATACCGTGTGTCAGGTGACCGCCGTGTGAGAGGTCAAGACCGAGGATAGTATCACCGGGCTCAAGAATTGCAAAATATACTGCTGTATTAGCCTGAGCGCCTGAATGAGGCTGTACGTTAACGTGCTCAGCGCCGAAGAGCTGCTTAGCTCTGTCGATTGCGAGCTGCTCTACGATATCCACATACTCACATCCGCCATAATAACGCTTTCCCGGGTAACCCTCTGCATACTTATTCGTGAGAGGTGAACCTGCAGCTTCAAGAACTGCCTCGGAAACCATGTTCTCAGATGCGATAAGCTCGATCTTGTTTCTCTGACGTCCGATCTCCTGCATTATTGCAGAATAAACTTCAGAGTCCTCAGCCTTAATGTGGTCGTACATATATAATCCTCCTTGAAGGGTAATAATCAACGCGTAATATTTTATTATAAGGGTCTGTTTCAATCAAGCCGAAAAAGGATATAAAGAAGTGTATTTCGTGCATAGATTTTAACTATAACAGGCGGTGTTTTTAGGTAAAAATCACTTCGGTTCAAAAAGGGGTTCGTAAACCGGTCTCAGATCTTATATATCTCGTCAGCAGAAGGAGCAGGCATGGGTCTTGTAACCCCGTCAAGGCCAATGGTCTTTGCACCTTCGGAAGCATCAGTGAATTCGCCTATTACAGTAGCCTTAATGCCTTCTTTAGCCAATGCACCGATAACCTTGTCTGGTTCAGATGAAGCGATCATGAGAGCGCCTGAGGATATGAGCCTGAACGGATCAAGGCCTAATGCATTGCAGATGGCCTTTGAGCAGTCAGTAAAAGGAACCAGACGCTGATCGAGTGTAACGCCTGTCTTTGAGAAATCAGCCATCTCAAAGGCCGCACCTTCAACGCCACCCTCAGTAACATCATGCATCAGGTTAACGCAGGATCTTGGGAACCCTTCGAAAATGGCAGAAGTATCAGAAGAAGGCAGCGGTCCGAGGATCGTCCCTTCCTTTACGACAGAGATGAGCTCGCCGTAAGTCCTGGCTTCTGCAATATATTCGTCAGGTATCTTTCCGATTAGTTTATCGCTGTGCTCGTTCGCCGCAATAAAGCTTCCCTCAATAGCAGCAGTCTTCGTGATTATCAGTTTGTCACCGGGCTTTGCATGTCCCAAAGGAACGGGCGTGCCCTTTTCGACGACACCAAATGCAGTGGAAATAACGACAAAGCGGTTAACACAGTCCG
>JAEFBA010000032.1 GCA_016292145.1 Saccharofermentans sp. | reverse complement strand
TCAGAGACGGAAGTGTTGTAATGTGGTTCTACAGCGGCAGAGGAGAGTCGGTGTATGAATTCTTTAAGTCGAAGTATACAGAAATGTATCCCGGAGCAAAAGTCGAAGACTATAAAAGCGACGACTTCGATGAGTATTCTATTTATGGCGAAAACAACGAAGTAATCCGCATCCGCATGGATCACCTGAGAAACTGTAAAAAAATAACAGTCGGGGAAGGCCAGTTTAGACAGAAATAAGGGCTTAGCCGTAGTTTTTTAAGGGATCAGATTAAGGAGGAATGAACATGAAAAAGTTTATCAGCGTGATCATTGCAGGCATAATGATGGCAGGCGTTTGCTCGTGCGGAATAGTTGATTTAGGAAAGAAAGAGAGAGAAACAACCGCGGAAGAAGTTGAGACTGTAACTGCAACAACTACTGCGGAAGCAGCGAAAGAAACAACCGCTGCTGCAAAGAAGCCTGCAGAATCAACAGAGGCTTTAGTTGAATCAACTGATGCTTCCGGCAAAGAAAGAGCTGACGAAGTCCCTATAAAAGCATTGAAGCCGATTTCTTATGATAATGTATCCAATGTTACTTATCTTAAAGCCACACCTGAAGACACCAAAGATCTTACAGAAGGTCCTAAAGAATACCATTATGGCGTAGGGACGATATATATGAAGTACAGTGGATCCGATACATTCGAATCTGGTGTTCTGATCATATCTGATGTCAGGTGCGTTGTTTCAAGAGTACCAAGTCCTATGGATGATCTGTATTTCTGGACAATCGATGATGATTGGGCTTTCGACCGTGCAATTGATGAGTTCTGTAAAGATAAAGGAATACAGAGAAAGGAACTTGGCCTGATCACGCGCACTAACATCCAGTCAATAACTGATGAGTATTACAGTTCATTAAGATATCAATCGACGAATACTTGGGATCTTCACTACCATGATGGAGATGAATATGAAATTTAATTGAGGTCCGAAGTCCGAGCGGGTCCTCGCGCTATCGCAAACCCCGATTTTTCGAGCAAAAGAGATAGAAAAACGCCATTTTCTGTCTTTTTTGCTCTTTTTTTAGCCATTTGCGATAGTGGTGCAGGGGAGCGATCACATTTGCGATAGTGACGCGCGGAGCTTCTTCAAATTTTTCAAAACAACAGCGAAGAAATCGAATCAGTTATTCGTCTATAGAGTAGATGCGGATTAACGCATGAATAAAAAGGCTGATTTAAGGGATCAGATTAAGGAGGAATAAAAATGAAAAAGCTTATCAGTGTAATCATTGCAGGTGTTATGATGGCAGGTCTTTGCGCTTGCGGCAAGGCAGACTCCGGCAGGAAGGAAAGAGAGACAACGGAGACTGAATTTGAGACTGTAGATGTGACAACGGCTGCGGAAATAACCGTTGACACGGAAGAGTCTGCAGAAGTGACAGAAGGGTCTACTCAGAATTTCGGCTTCTATCCCGGTTCACCCTGGTATACAGATGATATGTCCCCGGAAGAGGTTGCAGACATCGTATATATGGTAATTACGAATATGCCTCAGGTCGGTATGACTTGCGATGAGTATAAGAAGACCTTTGTGAACACGGATTGTTCTGATTTCGCATGGAACGAAAAAACAAATAAATACAATGAGAACGCGGCAAATCAGCGTACCGAGAGCAGGTTCTTCTATGCTTACGACGATGATGTTGATAAGAACAAAGAGTGCATCAGATCTGTTACTTTGTATAGATTGTGGGTAGATGATAATTTCAGGTTTGCAGGCTCAGGCTGCGAATTTGTTACGGACACACATATGACGACTCCCATGTCGATCAAGTTGAGCATTAAATTTGTATCAGAAGAAAGAGCAAAGGCGGTCTTTAACGCGTTTTTAGAGAAATACGGCGAGGAATTAGGTGTTACTAAAACCCAAGATACAGATTGGAACGGAAATAAGTCTGTTACCGCTTATGGCGAATGCTACAAGATCGATAGAAAAACAGGCGAGTACGGTACAGACAAGTATGAGATCGCATACATAAGCTACGACAAGTATGATGGATGGCCGTGGAAAATTGATTTCCAGTACTGCATGAAGAGAAGTTGATATCCCTTATCACCTTTTTGAGAGGGCTGCCTCCTTAAACGGAGACAGCCTTTTCTTATGGATGTTGATCTGTCTGTGATAAACTTAATTAGTCAGCAGACTTGCGAACGATAAGAGTCTCGGCCGCATCAGGAAAGCGTCATTTTTGAGCACTTGGTAAATAAGGGGAGAAGCTATGAGCCTTAGAACGGTAATGATATTTCCGGAATTCGAGAATATGTATGTGATCGATCCTGTCAGGAACAGGTACGATCCTTTGGCGAAGCTCGTCAGGCCGCACATCACCATCGTGTTCCCGTTTGAGTCAGACATGAGTAATGAGGAGCTGTCCGGTATCCTGGACAGAAGGCTTGCGTCTATAGCGCCGTTTGATATTGAGATGCAGGGTTTTACGAAGCACGGCGGGCCGGACGGAAATTATCTTTTCCTTAACATGACAAAGGGCGCAGAAGAGATCAAGAAGATCCATGAGGAGCTCTATAAGAATGAATTTGCGCCCTTTGACAAGGGCTTTGAATATGTGCCGCACATGACTGTCGGAAAGCTTGAGACGGAGGCGGCGCTGGATGATGCGTTCAGTACGGTCAAGTATAAGCGTGATGTTTTCGCGTGCACGGTAAACAAGATCTCCGTGGAGATGATCGGCGAGCATGAGGAATCGATCATCATACTCGAAAAAGAACTTAAGCAGAGTGCCGCAGCGCCTGTTGTGCCTGTAACTCCTGCCGTCAGTGACCGTGATCCTGTTGCCGGTGATGTCAGCACCCCGAAAGCACCTAAAAACAGGCCGCTTGATGCGGAATACGGGAAGATCTTAAATTGCATTAAGAGCGGCGACTATGCCGGGGCGATAAAGCTCCTGAATACGGCAGATGACAGCAAGGATCCTGCCTGTTATTCGCTCATGAAGATCCTTAGTGCCTACAAGGCCGGCAGCATGACGGAAATTATGAAGAAGCTGTCTTCGAATGCCTCTCTGACGAGCCATTTGCTGATGAGGGACGATACGAAGGCCCTCTTTACTTCGCTGAATTCTACCGGCAGCCTTATGGACGTTTATATGATCGAATATTGTATGCTCTCGTTAATGCTCTCGGGCATAAGTAAGATGGAGATCAGCAATGCTTTTGTAAAGAGTTCGAAGTCCTCCGCGAGCGGCGGCCGCAGGTCTGCATTCGCGAAGATGGACAGTGAGGATACGTATAATTACAACAAATACGGGGAGCTGCAGAATACCAGGGAACCGTATGAATTCGATTTTTTTGAAGAATTGAGTGATATCGGAGTAAAATATAAGAGCGCTGTCACACATCCTGACAGGAACTTCGAAAGCGTTGCTATGGCTAATCTCAGTCTGATAGGGGACCTCTTCATTCTGGGCAACAGGACTGCAATTGATGCGAATCCGAATGATGACGGAAGAGTCAGATATGTTAGTGAGCACGACTACGGAGTTAACAAGCCGCCGGTCAACGTGGACGAAGAGAGTTATGGTAATGCCGGCGAGGAAACAAAAAATAAAATAGCGGTATATTGCAATGAGCTCGAAAACAAATACCCTACAGACGAAGCAAGGCAAGCGCGTCTCGAAAAACTGACAGGGCTCATAAGACAGGAAGAGGAAAAGATACTTAAAGGTACTTACAGACAATAAAAGGATTGGTTTTTATGGCAAAGACATTTAAGACAGGGGATATCATCACCATTTATTTCGGAGATTCGATAAGAAATCTCCTGCGCAAAGCTCTGCGCAAGAAGCACACATATCTGGTCGATTATACCGTCATCGCCAAAGAGGGCGAGATGCTGACGATCCTTCCGAACTCTAAAGTGAAGGATGTTGATGAGCCTTACGAGATAACTGCAATCCGCATCAACAGGGCTGACAGGCATATATTATCTGACGTCGAGATCGAGAAGCTCCGC
The DNA here is from genome assembly GCA_016292145.1 of Saccharofermentans sp. Lineage (GTDB taxonomy): Bacteria > Bacillota > Clostridia > Saccharofermentanales > Saccharofermentanaceae > Saccharofermentans. The sequence goes on along the minus strand of JAEFBA010000032.1, from coordinate 22,330 downwards.
GTCTGCAGCAAGAGCGATTTTTACAAGTTTGCCGAAGACCACGGATACAATTCCAAGGAGTTCAAGGAGGCGTTCAAGCCTTTCCGCAAAGCTGCCAAAAAGGAAGACTGAGAGTATCCAAGGCCTTAATCCTTAATGCCTCTTACCGTAAGTCCTGAGACGAAGTATTTCTGCAGGAACGGATATAAGATCAGGAGGGGCAGCATCGTTAAGATCGCCAAAGCCGATCTTAATGTCCGCGGGGTGATCGGATATGGCCTGGGTTGGTGCATGTTGGTGATGGTGCCCGGCTGGGCTGTGACGGTATTGAAATACTTATACATCTCAAACTGCAGGGTCGTGTATTCGTATTCAAATCTGTTGTACAGATAAGCATCGAACCACGAGTTCCATTGTGTCGTGGCTATGAAGAGCGCGATCGCCGCATAAACAGGTTTGCATAAAGGCGAGATGATGCTCCAGAAGATCCTCATGTAACCGGCGCCTTCAAGCTGTGCAGCTTCTTCCAGTGATTCCGGAATATTCTTCATGTACGTTTTCATAACGATCAAATACAGACCGCTGACCAGGCCGGGGATGACATAGACCCAGAATGTCTGCGTCAGATGCATTTTCCTGTACAAATATAATGTCGGGATAATGCCCGCCTGCGCATATATCGTGATGATCCAGAACAGCGAGAGGCCCGATCTGAAGATGAATTTCCTGCGGCTGATGATATAAGCGAGCAGAGCGTTCGCAAAGACGCCCAGAAACGTTCCGATCACGGTCCTTGCTGCTGTGATGGCAGCTCCCCTCCAAATGCTTTCTCTCTTGAACAGGAGAGCTTCATAGCTTTTTAATGACCACACGCGCGGGAAAAAGTGGATCCCTCCTTTTATGGAATCCGTTCCGTCGCTTAAAGAATATGCCAGCGTGTTGAACACAGGATAAAGGGTAATAAATGCGAATATGGAGAGGAACACATAGAGAAACACTTTGAAGACAATGTCCGATGCTGCCCTCTTTTGCTTTAGTCTGATATTACCGTTTGAAACATTTTCGAGACTTGCCATGGTATCGTCCTCCCAAAGCACCGTCATGAGGATCCCTGTTTACCGTTTATAGGTTAGCACGTCAAAAACTGCCGTAACAACGGACAAACTCTGACATTAATACCGTATAATTTCAGGCTTTCGGATTTCTGCAAATATTACACAAGATACTTTATTTACGCTGACGGAGTGTGTTATAAGTAAATGTATGTGAATAAAGGGGGACAGATAAATGGAAAATTTCAGTGGTGAGTTAAGAGCAGTAAAGCTCGATCTTAAGGCATGTGTAGTCAGCATCAATGCTGAAGACGGAAGCGGCCTTATAGGCGTCGAATACAAGGGCCACAAGGACCTTGAGCCTGATGCTGCATTTGCGGACGGCATCCTTAGCTTTACCCAAAAGCCTGTGAACGGAGTCCGTCTGGGCGTCATGGCGGTCAACCAGCCGAGGATCACCGTTACGGTCGGGAAAGATACTTTCCTGAATTACGTTGATATAAAGGTCAATGCCGGCAACATCAGCATTAAGGGTATCTCTGCAGACTGGCTGTCCGCAGTCGTAAGTGCGGGAAATATCAATGTCAGCGACAGTAATTTCCTCAAAGCCGACATCAAGGCAAAAGCAGGAAATACCAATATCAGCAACACAAATCTCAATCAGGTCTCGGTAGATGTAAAGACCGGAAATGCCAGGCTGAATGCCGCAGAGGAACTTGATCAGTACGATATCGACTGCAAAGTAAGAAACGGAAATATCAGGATCGGCAATGAGAAGTCTTCAGGAGGCTACATCTCTAAAGGCCAGGACAACAACAGCATCAAGGTCAAAGCTAATACAGGAAGTATCGAGATCGATTAAGCGTGAAGATATTAGTACTCGGCGGGACAAGATTCTTCGGAATACATATGGTGAATGACCTTCTGGATAAGGGTCACGATATCACCATTGCGACCAGGGGCAGGACTCCTGATAGCTTCGGCGGCAGAGTAGAACGCATTACGTTTGAGAGAACTGACCCGGCAAGCGTCAGGGAAGCGCTGGCGGGGAAACATTTCGACGTCATCATAGACAAGATCGCGTACTGTTCGAATGACATCAGGATGCTGATGGATGCTGCTGACTTTGACAGATATATCTACATGTCAAGCACGGCTGTTTACGATCCCAAGCATGCTGACACAAAAGAAGATGAGTTCGACGGATTGAATGGTGAACTTGTCTGGTGCGACAGGCAGGATTTCCCTTACGACGTGATAAAGAGACATGCAGAATATGCATTGTGGCAGAAGTATTCAGACAGGAACTTTACGGCGGTCAGGTATCCTTTTGTAATAGGCAGAGACGATTACACGAAGCGCCTGTTATTCTATGTTGAGCACACTATGAAGCAGATTCCGATGTACATCGATAACATCGATGCGCAGATGGGTTTTATTAGGTCCGACGAGGCCGGAAAGTTCATGTCTTTCCTGGTTGATAAGGACTTCACGGGAGCCGTCAACGGAAGTTCAAAAGGCACCATTTCCATGCGTGAAGTTCTTGATTATGTCGAGGAGAAGACCGGCTGCCGGGCGGTCCTTAGTGACGGCGGCGACAAGGCACCTTATAACGGCGAGAGTGAATACAGCATCAATACCGATAAGGCAGAAGCATTGGGCTTTGAATTCTCAGATCTTAAAGACTGGATATATGAGCTGATCGATTATTACATCGGTCTCGTAAGAGCTTAAAAATACAGCAAACATTCCTGAATTTGATCTCATGGGCAATGGTAGAATTGTCCCCATATAAGCGGACGGGTGATATCCGCAAAACATGGCAAAGGCAGGAATCAGCAAATGAGCAAAGCTGTTATTTTCGATCTTGACGGAACACTTTGGGATGCAACGGGATGCTCCGTGGATATATGGAACAGGGTCTTCGACAAGCATGAAGAAGTAAGCATCAGGATGACGAAGGAGATGTCGGCAGGGCTCATGGGCAAGACCATGCCTGAGATCGGAGAGGCGCTGTTTCCGGACATGACGGAAGATATGCGCATGAAGATAGTGGATGACTTCGGTGATGAGGAAGTCAAGTATCTTACAGAGCACGGCGCGGTGCTTTTCGAGGGCGTCGAAAAGACACTTGCTAAATTAGAGATAGACCATGATCTATATATTGTGAGCAATTGCCAGGACGGCTATGTTCCCGCGTTCCTGCACGCACATAAGATGGAGAAGTTTTTTAAAGACATTGAGATGTCCGGCAGGACGGGCATGGATAAGGGCAGTAATATCAGGCTGCTTATGGAACGCAACGGCATAAACGAGGCGGTTTACATCGGCGATACAGAAGGCGACGAGAAGGCTGCAAGAGCTGCCGGGATCCCCTTTATCTGGGCATCCTACGGATTCGGAAAAGCTGCTGCGCCGGACGTGGTGATCACGAGCATAACCGATCTTGCGAACTGTCAGTTGTAAATTACACAATCAATTAAAATTGTCATATATTCGATGCTGATTTGATGAATCGGCATTTTACTATTAAGGTGTCTTCTTCTATTTTGAAGGCATTTGTAACGTTATGGGGATAATGTTTCAGGAACTGCGTATGGGGGAATTATTATTATGCGTGTTTCAGGGAGAATTCTATCTTTAGTACTGTCGGTCGTTATGCTTGCATCAGTCTGCCTCACAGCAGTTTCATGCAAGGTCAGCAAGGGAGAGACCAAGAAAGTTCAGGAGACGGATCCGTGGTATGAGGCCAAGCGCGTGGAACTCGATCCGGAGTTCGATGCAAGTAAGACCAAGAACCTGCATGTGGAGGGGCCGTATCTGATCCGGGACAAATATATCATGTCATATGTTGCGGGCGAGATATGGGACGATTTGCCGGCTATTTATACGGTGCCTCACGAATGGATGGGCATCTACGACAAGAATGGCAACCGCACTAACATGATCGATGTTGATGAGATCATGCAGCAGATGGCACCGGAGGGTGCTGTTATCGCTTACGATAGTATGGGTGTCAGCGAATGTGAGAGCGGGGCGCGCTTGTTCTTCTCACAGATCAGCGCTTTCTCACTTTTCTATTGCGACATCGATCTCGAGAAAGGAACCCAGATCGCACCGTCTCAAAAAGTCGATCTCAGCAATGTCAGGGCACCGGACAATACCGGTGCATCGGACGGGAAATATGTGCTCCACAGCATTTACCCGATCGATGACTATATCGTAATGATCCTGCATGACAGCAACTTTACTCACAGCTGTCTCGTCGTGCTCAAGGATCTGGAATATAAATATACCGTCGATGTGGACAGTGTTTTCACAACGGGCAAGGGAAATCTGATCTATGATGCTTATAACGTCAGCAACGGCAAAGTGCGGTTCTCAGGGTTTGGCCGGAATTTTGTTCTGGGTGAACTTGACCTTGAGACCGGCAAAGCCGTGAGCCTCTCTGAAGGCAGCTCGTTTTCATCGGACACCGGATTCTCAGTCACAAAAGACGGCAGGGCATACTTGAGCAAGCCTGACGGCATATATGAATACGATCCTCTGAACGGTACGAAGACACTTAAGTACAGTTTCAACGATTGCGATGTCAACCGCTTTGAATGCCAGGATAGTGTCATGCTGTACTGCGATGAGAATACGGCCATCGTTGCATGTGTTCCGAAGGAATACAGCAATCAGGACATCCCGCCTCCGCCTGCCGTCTACACACTTGAGAAGGCTGATAAGAATCCGAATGCAGGCAAGACCGTGGTTACTGTTGCGGCACTCAGCAGTTTTCTCACGTTCACTGAAGCGGAAGGCATAAAGATCTTCAACGAGCAGAATCCGGAATATTTCGCGAAGCTGACCGTTTACGATCAGAGAAGTCTTATCGAAGGCACCGTCGGAGGGGCAGATATCGATGATGAAGATAAGAATACCTACAGTGCAGTGGCGATGATAAGCGGAAGCCTCATAGCGGACATCCGCGCAGGAATGGGTCCTGACGTGGTATTCGGCGCTTCGCAGTCAATTGACCTTCTGAACGGAACTTATCTTACCGACCTGTCACCATATCTGAAGAGCAAGAATTTTGATCAGTCGGCCTATTACATGAACGTTATCAACGCTGCAAAGATCGACGGCGAGATGTATTTTGTTCCGACCGGTTTCACGATCACAGGCATCGTTACGGACGGCTCCAAACTTGAGCCTGACCAGAAGGGCTTTACTTACGAGCAGTATGTTCAGTTTGTTAAAGAACAGTGTAACGGCGAAGAACCGGTAAGCACTGTTTCAAGCCGCATGCACTTCTTAACGACATGCATCAAGAGAGACTATACCGGGTGGCTCAAGAACGATAAGATCAACTTCGACCGGCAGGACTTCCGCGACCTGGCCACATTCTTCAAGGAAAACATTCCGGAAGGACGCACTGAGGTCAATATCCAGGACGACTATAGCTTGGAGCCCAAAGCGCACTATGCATCCTATCAGGAGATCATAGAAAATCTGCAGCAGATCGCTTACTGCAACTATTATGGAAACAACCTGAGGATCGTGGGACTTCCCTCTGCAAACGGCACGGGACCCTCTGCGCGCGTTACCACTTCATTCTCGATCACGGCAAATTCTCCGGTCGAGGAAGGCGCCTACGCATTGCTCGATGCCCTTTTATGCGAACAGGCCCAGACCGTGAATGTTGCATGGAGTGACATCCCGGTCAACCGTGCTGCCGCCAAAGCAAAGGTCGATATGTGCATTGCCGACAACAAGATAGGCGCCGGCTACATCAAATCCACCACGCCCGACATCCTCGGCACCTCCGTCCAGGAAGCCCTCCGCCGGGAACAGCTTTTCGATCCCTCGCTCAATCTCGGAGACATCTTCCTGGACGCTCTCGAGAACGTTGACACGCTCCTTCTGCCGGACAACTCCGTCCTCGTGATCGTTTCTGAAGAGCTCCCGCCATATCTCCTGGACCAGAAGGACCTCGACTCGGTTATCGGGACGATCAACAACAGGGCCAAGACGATCATGGCGGAGAGATAAGTTGTTACGATAGATTTATGAGCAGTTTTTCAGGCTGGATTTCAGTGTAAGACTGAAGTTCAGCCTGAATTTTTATCGTTATTCGTTTGCCATTCAGTGCAGATTTCAGGGTAAGACTGAAGTTTAGCCTGAATAATTGCATGCGGCCGGCCAAAGCTATGTCCGGCAGGAATGTTATAATCACAGTTAGGGCAGATCCTATGACAATGTTTGGAAAGGATTGTGGAATATGATAACCGTAAACCTGTATTACAAGGGCCAGAACGGCAGCGCAAGAGCATTTGCGGAAGAGATGGAAAAGTCCGGTATTGCGGATGCCATCCGCAAGGAGAAGGGCAATCTGAGATATCAGTATTTCATGCCGCTCGATGATCCTGAGACTGTGCTGCTCATTGACTCCTGGACTGATCAGAATGCGATCGACGAGCACCATGCTTCTCCCATGATGAAGCAGCTTGCCGGGCTTCGCGAGAAGTACGATCTGCACATGACGGTCGAGCGTTTTGTCAGTGATGAATATGAAGCAGATAAGAAATTCATCAGAACATAAAGCCCGCAGCAAATGATCCTGAAAGGAATGTCTGATATGGATATCTCGAAAATGAAATGGACAAGAGAGCCCTCTGGTTACAGTATTGCTGAAGACCGCATTGAGATTACGACCGATCCTAAGACTGACCTGTGGCAGAGGACTTACTATCATTTCCGAAATGACAATGCGCCGGTATTGCAGATGGAGACAGACGACAGGTTTTTCTCGTTCAGCGTGAAGACGGATTTTGCGGACAGCCATCACCGTTTTGACCAGTGCGGTATCGTCATGTATCTGGATTCCGACAATTGGCTCAAGGCGTCCGTTGAATGCGAGAATGAGATATTCCAGCATCTCGGTTCCGTCGTAACGAATCACGGATATTCTGACTGGGCGACCACAGAGATCCCCGCTGATGTAAAGACGATGTGGTACAGGTTTAGCCGCAGGGAAGACGATTACTGCATAGAGTGTTCTTCTGACGGAAAGTCTTTCTCGCAGATGAGAGTCTGTCATATGTGGGAAGGTGCAGGAAAGATAAGCTTCGGCATTTATGCATGCAGTCCGGAGGATTCGAGCTTCAAGGCCGTATTTTCGGAATTTGCGCTGACAGACTGTGTCTGGGCTGCGCACGACGGACAGCAGCCGGACTGAATAATACAGTGAGGATGGTTCTTCTATGTTCAGAGAAATGAGAAGGTTTAAGCAGCAGGTAAGCGATGAGGAGTGTATCCGCATTCTCAAAGAGCAGCCGCGCGGCGTGCTCTCGATGATCGGTGATGACGGATATCCTTACGGCATTCCGCTCGATCACTGGTACTGCGAAGAGAACGGAAGGCTTTACTTCCACGGCGCCAAAGACGGCCACAAGACCGATGCCATCACAAGGTGCGACAAGGTCAGCTACTGCGTTATGGATGAAGGCTTCCGCAAAGAAGGCGAGTGGGCTCTTAACATAACTTCGGTCGTTATTTTCGGCCGCATGAGATTCGTGGAAGATCCGGATCTCAAGCTGAAGATAGCAACGGATCTGAGCCATAAGTTCACGGACGATGAGGAATATATCAGGCATGAGATCGAGACGACCCTTAAGAGAACGCAGTTCTTGGAGCTTGTTCCCGAGCATATGACGGGCAAGCTCGTTAACGAGTCATGAGCCCGAAAACAGTCTGCAGCACTCGTTTTTAAAGTTTTATGCAAATTTACAGATGTGTTCAGAGTGGTACAATAAAAGCTGTAAATTATTTCTGACAAGTGAGGTAAAGGTATGTTTTGTTCAAACTGTGGTGCACCGTTAGGTGATCAGGATAAGTTTTGTAAATCATGTGGAACACCTGTAACTCAGGCAGCAGCGCCTGTAGTTCAGCAGCCTGCACCACAGCCTGAAGCTGTTCAGCCTGCACCGGCACCTGTTGCAGCTCCTGTAGCGGTTACCGCACCGCAGCCTGCTCCCGTTGCAGCACCGGTTGCACAGCCTGTACCTCAGCCTGCACCTGTCTATCAGCAGCCTGTCCAGACAGCGCCGGTGGTTCAGCCCGCTCTTGCTAATGAAAAGGGTGGTCCGAGACGTGCCTGTTTTGTCGTAGGGCTTATTACTTGCATCCTGCTCATCATTGAGACATTTCCTGTGGTTGCTATTGGAGCGATGATGTTCATTATAGGACCGTTTGCCATGATGCTCGGAGCCAGCAATTCCGAAGATCTCCTGGGCTATGGACTTCTGATCTGTTTAGGCGGATTCATACTCATGGATATGGCTATCATATCGATCGTATTTAATGGTATCTGCACCAAGATAACTGCAAAGAGACCTGCTTCCAAATGCAGAGCATTGAGGATGGCAGCTGCGATCATGGTCCTTGCTGATGCTGCGATCGTTATAGCTCCCGTTATCGGCCTTAATCAGATTATGAGCGATGCCCAGTTCTTCTACGGTATATTTGCCGTTACTTTCATAATGGCGGTCGTCTTCTTTGTATTGGCACTCATTACGAACAGCAAGGAAAAGAAGCTCGCTGCGGCATGATCTTTTCGGGCACATAGTAGGATCTTCATAGGAACAAACTCAGCTTTATGGATAATATCGGGTTCGTCAAAACTCATACGGTGTCTATTGTAGAAATCGGCACGGATAATGAGACAAAGATCGATATTCGATCCGGTGAGGACATGTCTTCAGGTGCCACTGTGATCCGTGGCACGCATAAGGGTCAGGAAATAACAGCTGTTGGTGATACATATTTCAAGGCGTTTCAGCAGTTCAGGGATAAGTTGCTTGAAGCCGGATACGGTATGAAGTGCAACGGTGCGCGTCTGAATGCTGCTCCGCTTTCCAAATTTGAGAGTGGTCCCAAAGTATATCTCCTGGAACAGGGCAAGCCTGCCGGTAAGGACAGTGCCGTGAATATCTGGGATGGGGCTGATATTGATGAGTTCCCGGATTCCGGCAAGCAGAACAGGTTCTATAATAAATGGGCTGACGCGCAGAAAGCTGTTGGGGAGAAGCAGGCCCGCAAAGCTCCGCTAGTACTCAAAATACTGGTCTTAGCTCCGCTAATAATCAGTTTTGTGTGGAAAGTGGCTTTGCTTTTTGACAGCAATTGGGATTACAGATGGAATCTGGCCGACCTTCATGTTTTCATAAAGCTGCTGATATTTTATGGCGTTTGTTTTACTATTACAGCGGGACTGGCAATGTCGATAATCGGAACTGTCATGGCGTGCAAACGGAATAATACTCCGTTCAGCGTATTGGGCTTTATCTCGACCTTTGACAGCGTGATCCCTATAATATACTTTTTCCTGGCAGCCTTCTTTGGCGGAGTGCCTTGACCCGGTAATCGAAACATATGCATTTAATTACGTTGACAAAAGAATTCAAGGAAGAATCATTCATTAAGTTTATGGGTGAGATCTTCGCGCACCCGGAAATAATAAGCGGCTCTGTTAAAGAGATCGTCATAACGCGTGAAACGCCGGTAGAGAGCGGCAGGTCTAATGAGGCAAAACAATGGCAGTTGTGCAATTAGCAAACATGATTTGCTATTATGTTTTGTAAGTTAAAAGGCCGCTATAAGGGACGGTCTGAGTGTTAATCGGAGGCTTATATGGAATCTAATGTGTATATCGATCCTCAGTATGAAGAGAAGGCGTCAGGCTTCTTGAAGAAAGCAATTATAGGAATTGTCTGCACTATGTTTCCTATTGCAAGCATAGTTGCCATTTTCCTTGGCACGGGCAATCACAAAGCGATAGAAGAATATGTTGCTTCAGGCGGAATGCATACTCCGAAGATCAAGACGTGCGCTGTCTTAAGCAAAGGTGCGTTCTTCGGCGGGATAGGAATGACGGTCTTTTATGCGATCTATTTCATCTTCATGTTCCTGATGATCTCGGCACTCCTTTTCTCGACTTTGCCGAACCAGAATTAATTATTGTGACCGGAATTGATAATACTTTGTGATGGAGAAGAAAATAATGCTTGATCAGTTTTCCAGAACACGTTTGCTTCTTGGGCATGAGGGCATGGATAAGCTTAAAGATGCCCGTGTTGCAGTGTTCGGCATCGGAGGTGTCGGAGGATATGCCGTAGAGGCTTTGGCCAGGAGCGGCATTGGCGCTCTGGATCTGATCGATGATGACAAAGTATGCCTTTCAAATATTAACCGTCAGATAATCGCAACGCACAGGACCGTCGGGAAAAATAAGGTGGATGTCGCAGAAGAGCGCGTTCACGACATCAATCCTGACTGCGTCGTCCGCACTTACAAGACATTCTATATGCCTGATACCGCCGGACAGTTTAATTTCGCAGACTACGATTACGTGATCGATGCGATCGATACAGTGACAGGCAAGTTAGAGCTCGTAATGCAGGCCGATAAGACCGGTACGCCCATAATCAGCAGCATGGGAGCAGGCAACAAGCTCGATCCTACGGCCTTTGAAGTAGCCGATATCTACAAGACATCGATATGCCCTCTGGCTAAGGTCATGCGCCGCGAATGCAGGAAGAGAGGCATCAAGTCTCTCAAGGTTGTCTACTCGAAGGAAGAGCCTATGCGTCCCATAGAAGACATGGCCGCAAATGACAGTGCAGATTGCGCCTGTCAGCCCGGCGCTGAGCGGGAAGGCACCCAGAGAAGATCCATACCGGGTTCTACTGCATTTGTTCCCTCTGTCGTCGGCCTCATAATCGCAGGAGAGGTCATAAAGGATCTGAGCGGCTTCGGCAAATAAGAGAGGCAGACTCTTGGCATGGGGATACAGGAGGCTTGAATGGCAAATATATTAGTTGTTGACGATGAACCCGGGATCGTATCGGTAATTAAGAGGGCACTGGAGTCTGACGGACACAGGGTGTCCGGATTTAATTCCACGGATGAGATAGATATCAGGAATATCAATTACTACGATCTGGCGCTGCTCGATATCATGATGCCCGGTGAAGACGGTTATGAGTTCTGTGAGAGGATCCGCAACAAGGTTGATATTCCGATCATATTCCTGAGTGCAAAGATATTGGAAGAAGACATTACTCACGGGCTTGAGATCGGCGCCGACGATTATATTATCAAGCCTTTCCGTGTGGCTGAACTCAGGGCGCGCGTAAATGCGCACCTGAGGCGTGAGCACCGTGAGAAAACGCATTTCCTGAACTTTGAAAGCTGCAGTCTGGACCTTGATGCAAAGCGTCTTCTGGCATCTGACACAGAGATCCCGCTGACCAAGACAGAATTCAGCATCTGCGAATTCCTTGCAAAACATCCGGGCATGGTCTTCACGAGGGAGCAGATTTTCGAGGAAGTCTTCGGCATGGACAAGGAAAGCGACAGCACGACCATCTCCACACATATCGCAAATATCCGTACAAAGCTCGACAAGGCAGGAATACAGCCGATCACGACAGTCTGGGGGACGGGATATAAATGGGAGTAAAGCAGAAGTCATTACGCCGCATATTCACCGGATTTATTCTCCGCATAGGCCTCGAAATGCTTATCGGCGGGGCATTGTTAGCTGTGCTGTTCATCACCGCAATGTACTTCGGATTCATAATCCCGGCGAATTATTCCGAGCAGTATGCCAAGTCCGTCATGGAAACGGCCGGGGAGCAGGATTATGCAAGGGATGTCATCCCGGAGATCGGCGATTTTGTTACATATTATCTGACTGATGACAGCGGCGTTGTAACCCGTTCGAACCGTTCATGGTCAGTCGGCAAACCTCTCCGCGAGGAGCCCCGCGGCGGCCTGGTGTTCGGCCAAAGCTACTATATCAAGAAGGCCTTTCCGGACGGAACGCTTTATCTGGAATACTATATGCGTTCGAGCTATCCTTCAGGTTCCTTGAACCGCTATTTCATCAGCCCGGAATACGTTCTGGCTATTCTGGCATTTATAATGGTACTCCTGATAGTTATCCTTAATGTCCGCCGCATGGCAAAGCTCTTCCAGAAAGAGCTCCGTCCTCTGGGCGAGGCGGCTGAGAAGATCTCCATTGATAATCTCGACGTAAATATCGCACCTTCCTCTATCACGGAAGTGCAGCGCGTTGAGGACTCCTTCCTTAAGATGAAGGACGAACTGGCAGATTCCTTAGGCCGCGAGTGGCAGGCGCAAAGAGATCAGCGTGCGCAGATCGCAGCTCTTGCGCACGACCTCAAGACACCCCTTACCGTCATCCTCGGCAACCTGGACCTCCTGTCTGAGACCGACATTACCGATGACCAGCGTCAGATGATCGAAGCCTCCATCGCCGAAGTCAAGCACAGCGAGGATTACATCGGCATCCTCGTGGATATGGCCAGGAACACCGGCGAGGTGGAGATCAAGCGCGCCCCTGTCGAACTGAAGAGCTTTTTTGAGAATATCGAGAACAAGGCACTCGTGCTCTGCGAGAACAGGAAAGTCCGCCTTGAGACGCGTTACCGGCTCTCTGATCCGGCTTACTCCGGCGACAAAGACCGCATCGAACGCGCGGTCATGAACCTGATCTCAAACGCCATCGATTACAGTCCTGAAGATGGCGTTGTAGAGCTTTCTGCCGATTGCACGGACCGCACCCTTACCATTACCGTACGCGATCACGGAGAGGGTTTCCCTGCTGAGTTTTTGAAGTCCGGCGTGGGCCTTTTTAAGATGGGCGAAGCGAGCCGCAGCAGCAAAAAGCATTACGGCATCGGGCTTTTCATGGCCGGGAACACCGCAAAGCTTCACAACGGCAGCCTCACGATATCCAACTGCCAAGACGGTGGTGCGGAAGTTAGGATGGTATTGGAATAACTGTTTATTTTATTTTTCACGCGGGTGTCTCGAAAATGAGGCGCCTTTTTTATGCTTGATAAGCCGTGCGATTTGCAAAAGGTAAAATCGTACCTTTTCAGGGGTGAAAAACGTACGATCTGAGGCTTTGCTCGGAGCAAAGCCTTTTTTCGTGCGCTTTTGACATCGAAAAAAGTACGATCTGAGGCTTTGTAGTTCCAGCCGCTGTCCGCCTCAAGATAGTATTTCGCCAATTTCTCCAAATCTTTAAGGAATCTTAAAAATTGGGTTTTAGGATATGGCCGGATAGGAGGAAAACCATATGATCTTACAAACAGAAAATTTAACAAAGAAGTACCGCGGATTTACCGCTGTAGAGGATGTGAACCTGGAGATACCCGAAGGAAAGGTTTACGGGCTCCTGGGTCCGAACGGTGCGGGCAAATCCACGATCCTCAAGATGATCACGGGCATTGCAAGGCCGACGGACGGAATAATATATTTCGACGGCAAGCCCTGGAGCAGGGAGGCACTCTCTGATATCGGCGCATTGATCGAGATGCCGCCTATATATCCGAACCTGACAGCTTACGAGAACATGCTTGTGAAGGCAAAGCTGCTGAATATCCCCAAAGACAGGATCAGCGGAAAGCTGGACATTGCAGGCATTGCCGGCACAGGACGGAAGAAGGCCGGGGACTTCTCTCTGGGAATGAAGCAGAGATTAGGGCTCGCGCTCGCGTTATTAAATGATCCGAAGCTCCTGATCCTTGATGAGCCGACAAACGGCCTCGATCCGTACGGCATTGAGGAATTAAGGGAACTCTTAAGAGAGCTCTCTGACGGCGGCATATCGGTGATCATGTCGAGCCATATCCTCAGCGAGGTCCATATGATCGCAGACAGCGTCGGGATCATCTCGGAGGGCCACGTCGTATATCAGGGCCCGATCAGCCAAGGGGACGATCTGAACGCCATTTTCATGGAGCACACAAAGAACAGGAGGATGGCAGGATGAATTACATAATTGCTGAATCCATTAAGACCAGAAGAACGGTACTGACGTATTTCATTGCCCTGGCTCCGGTCATCAACATCCTGATGTGCGTACTGATCGCGGGCGCGGGAAATATCCAGAGCTTCGGGATCTACTGGTGGTGCACGTTCATGATGCCTGCATTGGCAGCGTTGTTCTGCGCTGAGCACGAACGCCGGAACAAGAAGTCGGGAAACGATAAGATGATCTATACCTATCCGGTCGATCTGTTCCGTTTTCGAAATGCGGGAATAGCAGCCATCGCGATCAGGCTTTTTTGGGTGTATCTGGTAATGGCGATCGTACTGGCGGTATCTAGCCCGTTTGTGGGACCGATGCGGATCAGCGTACTTGAGACGGCCGGATCATTTGCCGTACTGTTCGTATGCAGCTTGTGGATGATACCTGCATGCCTGATCCTTTCGCGCCGCTTTAACATATACATCCTGATGGCGGTTAATGTTATCTGCAATATCGCTCTGCCGCCTTTTATCGCAGGAACGCCGTTCTGGGTACTGTGCCCGTACTGCTACGGACCTAAGGCAATCGAGGCATTGGCAGGCATTGAGATCTCAGGAAATTATATTGAAGCTGCAGGCTTTAATTATGTTGTGACAGTCGCGCTCCTGACATCGGTTGCCGCATTCACAGGCCTTTCTGCTGTTGAATCCCTGCTCTTTGCAAAGGGCTATCCCGAGAAGAAGGTAAGAAGAAAATGATGCATGCGCAATTGATAAAGCTTAAGAGAACACCTTTTGTCTGGTATCTGATAATATCCACGATCGGTATACTTGCCGTGTTCCTGTTATACAATTCGCTCTATTCAGGAAAGCCCGCAGATGACCGGATGAAGCTTCTTTTCGAAGTCTACGGAGCCGCCCTGCCGTTGCTTCATGGCCTTACCGTGTTTTTCCTGATAAATCCGGAAGAGCAGATGGCCAATATGTACGGACTGCTCTCGGTAAAGAACCGGACCGGAATGTTCATGACTCTTGTCTCGATTGTATGGGGAATCGAGAGCCTGCGTCTTGCACTGGTTTTCCTGATATCAGGCATTCAGTCGGGCATTCAGATGACAGGCTTACAGATCTTCTTATTCGGAGCCGGCGAAATAGTTCTCTCGCTGCTGAGCATCGTTTTCCATCTGTGGATGAATCTTAAGTTCGGCGTGGCTCTTTCCATGTTCTTCGCAACGCTTGAGCTCCTGCAGTCAGTGATGTACAGCAATATCAGTATTGCAGGACTTTGGAGATATCTTCCCACTGCATGGACGATGGAATGGAAAAGCGATGTCATAAGCAGAACATGGAATGCCAATCTCCCGTTCTGGGGAAGTTGTGTACTGATAATTTTATTAGCGGTAACAGTTTTTACTGTCTGGTTTAACCGCTGGGAAGGAAGAAGAAAATGAAAATACTTAAATACGGATTACTTACAACATTGGTCCTTTTGTGCGTCTCCGGATGCGGTGTGCGCAAGCTGGCCGCAGAATATGCCGGAGCAGAGAAATATACTGCAGAAGTTTCTGATACGATCACGGTCTCCTGCGGAGATGAAGAGTATGTCGTACTGGATCAGACGGCAGAAGATAACGAGCTTGGCAAATGGATCGGCAGGGTCGATGTATTTGAAGATAATGTCTTTATCAGCGCAGTCAATAAAGGTACCGACGGCAAGGTGTTTGTCATGGTGAATGGAAAGTACTACCGCGCAAAGCCTGAGGAAGATCTGGAAGAAGAGGACGTTTTGCTCGATCCTGCTGACATATATGAATCCGTGTCATAAGCACCGTTAAGCGATATTCTTTATCCGGCCGGTTATGAAGTATAATAAATAATATTTTATTGAGGTCAGGAAATGAATAACAGCAACGTTCAACGGAGCGTTCTATATGGATCAGAATGCGAAAAGGATTTACCTGATAAGACAGCTGATAGAGGAGCGTCCGGATAAGGAAGAGTTTTCTGTTCCTGACAATGTTGAGGAGCAGAAGAGACTTTTGCGCGGGCTGTTCAACGTAAGGCCGCCTGCAGGGATCTCTGAAGAATTTCTTGAAGTACAGGACGAATACCTTAAAGAAGAGCTCTTCCGGAAAGGGATCACCGATTACAGGGATCTGGAGCCTGTCAGAGAAGGCATTTACATCTGGCAGGGCGATATCACGACGCTGAAATGTGATGCGATAGTAAATGCAGCAAACTCAGGGCTTACCGGGTGTTATTCTCCGTGCCACACATGCATTGATAACTGCATCCATACGTTCGCGGGGATCCGCCTCAGGAATGCGTGCGCGGACATTATCAGAACGCAGGGGCACGAGGAACAGACAGGCCTTGCGAAGATCACACCGGCATTTAATCTTCCGAGCAGATTCGTTATCCACACTGTGGGTCCGATCGTATCAGGTGCCTTGACTAAAGATGACGAAGATCTGCTCAGGTCCTGCTATGTATCCTGTCTCGACACAGCTGTGGAGAACGGGATTACGAGCATCGCTTTCTGTTGCATATCAACGGGTGTATTCCATTTTCCTAACCAAAGGGCAGCAGAGATCGCAGTTGAGACTGTTCAGGATTTTCGAAAGGATAACAGAAGCATCGACGTGATATTTAATGTTTGGAAGGATATCGATCATGAGATCTACAGAAGACTACTCGGATAAGATAAAAAGGCTTAAGAGCGCACTTGATGAAGCTGATGCAGTGATCATCGGCGCAGGCGCAGGCATGTCCACTTCTGCGGGCTTTACTTACAGCGGAGAAAGATTCGACAGATACTTCTCTGATTTCAGCGAAAAGTATGGCTTCAAGGATATGTATTCAGGCGGATTCTATCCGTATCTGACACCGGAGGAGATGTGGGCATACTGGTCGAGATATATCTATATCAACCGTTACATGGATGCTCCAAAGCCGGTATATGAAGCGCTTTTAGAGCATGTTAAAGACAAGGATTATTTTGTCATCACGACCAATGTCGACCACTGTTTCCAGAAGGCCGGATTCGATAAGGACAGACTGTTTTATACTCAGGGAGATTACGGGCTTTTCCAGTGCAGTGAACCCTGTCAGCAAGTAACTTACGACAACGAGGAAATGATCCGCGGGATGTATGAGAAGCAGTCAGAAATGAAGATACCGTCAGAGCTCATCCCGAAGTGTCCTAACTGCGGCAAGCCTCTGACAATGAATCTCAGGTCGGATGACAGATTCGTCGAAGATGAGGGCTGGCACAAGGCTGCCGGGCGTTACGACGAATTCAATAAGACTCACAAAGGAAAAGTGTTATATCTTGAGTTAGGTGTCGGATACAACACGCCTGTCATCATCAAGTATCCTTTCTGGCAAAGGACTTTCGATAACCCGAAGGCTATATATGCCTGCATTAATTTCGATGAGGCGGTATGCCCGGAGCAGATCGAAGATAAGGCCATCCTGATCGAAGGCGACATCGGAGAAGTATTAGAAGATCTCAAAGGAGAGACTTAAGTGATAATTCAGACAGGAATGAGGACGGACATTCCGGCTTTCTATTCCGAATGGTTTATAAACAGGATAAAAGCAGGTTTTGTCCTCGTTAGAAATCCGTACAATCCCATTCAGGTGACCAGGTACAGCCTGTCACCTGATGTTGTCGACCTCATATCTTTCTGCACCAAGAACCCTTCTCCTATGCTGGACAAGATGGATCATCTTGCTCCCTACGGACAGTACTGGTTCGTCACCATAACGCCCTACGAGAAAGACATAGAGCCCAATATCCCGGACAAACAGAAAGTAATGGAAGACTTCAAGAGATTATCTGACCGTGTCGGTGTTGACAGCATCGGCTGGCGTTACGATCCGATACTTGTTGACAGTCAACATTCCGTCCAATGGCATATCGGTAAGTTCGAAGAGATGGCAAAGAATCTTTCCGGATATACGAAGATATGCGTAATCAGTTTTATCGACATCTATAAGAAGGTTGAGAAGAATTTCCCGCAGGCACGGGCGGTATCTCATCAGGATAAGATGACGATCGGCAAAGCGTTCATTGAGATCGCAGGTAATTACGGCATGACTATAAGACCATGCGCGGAAGGAACGAGCCTTGCGCCTTACGGTGCAGACTGCTCCGGATGCATGACTGTGAAGACTTATGAGACCGCGCTTCACAGCAATCTTGCTGTGCCTAAGAGAGGAAAGAATCAGAGGAACGGCGAATGCGCGTGTCTTCTTGGAACAGACATCGGCGCTTACGATACATGCGGACATCTCTGCAGATACTGCTACGCAAATACCGATCCTGATCTTGTTAAGGAGAACATGAGAAAGCACGATCCAAAGTCGCCCTTTTTGCTCGGCAATCTGAATCCGGAAGATATCATACATGAAGCTGACCAGAGGAGTTGGATCGACAGGCAGATGAGGCTGGACATCTTTTAATGCGAAGACATCGGCCATTATCAATATAATTCAGAAGCTGTAAAATAATCAGCAGACACTTTCGAAAGAGGATAAAGAAATGAGCATAGCAGATAAGCGGGTGGAATTCGGATCGGATGAGGCAGCTGACAAGCAGAAAGCACTCAGAGGATCAGGCAGCATTAATGCTGATTTTCCGGAGATGGCACGGAATGTATACGAACATCTTAACGATGAGATCTCAAAGAAGGTCTTCGAAGCCCGGATGATGTATGCCAAAACGGGAGACGTGGGTTATATAACCGGACTTGAATCAAAGTACAGGAATCTCAGCAGCGACATGCAGGTATATGTTGAGAAGATCCAAAAAGGCGCGCACTGCCTTATCTATGGCGCAGGCCGTGCGGGACATTATCTCGCCGGAAGATTTAAGCACTTCGGCGTGAAGGTCGACTGCTTCATTGATCCTGACGAGAGCAAAGGCCCTGTTGATAAAGAGACCGGGATCAGAGTCATTACCGAGAAAGAACTCAGTGAGAATAAAGCTCTTTATGGCGATAAGACATTCGTTATCTCTTACTCTGTTAAGTCTGCAGCAGACGACGTTAAGAAGCGCCTTATGGAGGATATCGGAATAAGCGAAAAGAATATCTGCTCAGGTATTTTCGACTGGCGCAACAATCAGGGACAGTATTTCGACTTTTTCGAAGCCAAGGAAAATGAAGTATTCGTAGACTGCGGATGCTTTGACGGAGCCACCTGTTACAACTTTGCAGGCTGGTGCGGTCATAAAGGATTTGAACATATCTATTCGTTTGAAGCTGATCCGAAGAATTTTGCCAGAGCTAAGGAGATCCTTGCACCGCTCGGCAAATGCGACCTCTATCCTTACGGTACTGCAGAAGTGAATAAGAAGGTTTACTTTGCATCAGAGGCTTTCGAGACTTCCTGCATCATAAGCAGGGAAGAAGCTGAGAAGAGGAACTTCGAAGGTGTGGAGGAGATAGAGACTGTAGCTCTTGACGATGTGCTTGAGGGCAAGAGGATCACTTTCATTAAGATGGATATCGAAGGCGCGGAGTATGAGGCACTGCTTGGCGCACGCAAATTGATCGAAATAAACCGTCCGAGAATGGCGATCTCCGTTTACCATAAGTACGAAGACTTTGTTACGTTGGCAGACCTTGTTCTCAAGATACATCCTGATTATAGGATCTCATTCAGACACTATGGATTTGATGAGCTTGAGACAGTCATGTATGTGGAGTGAACGGGAACCGGACATGATATAATTATCTGCGAAGGAATAAGGTTTTTATCTGGGGGAGAGATCTCCCGGTACGGGGTATCAGCTGTAAAACAGGATATAAGGGAGGAGACTTGAAATGGCTGTATTCTGTAATAAGTGCGGTGCGAGTCTTTTGGATGATGCACGCTTTTGCATCAAGTGCGGGGCACCTGTTCCAGTGCAGGAGACAAGACCCGTAATGTCTTTGGAAGAAAGCAGGAAACTTGCTGAAGACCTTAAGGAAAAATTCGCAGAGTATGAGAGCGCGGAACACGATATCTCTGAAGCAGAAACCAGAATTAAGGAATTAGGCCAGAGTAAGGGCGGACATGTATCCTGGTTTAGGCATTTCTGGCCCACGCTCCTGGTTGCGCCGGCATTGCTGTTCGTTTCCAGATGGCTTGTCCGTTGGCTTTTTGATCTCGAAATAATAAGTGAATACGGTCTGGAAATCTGGGCCTGGATACCTTATATACTGTCACTGGCAGCTATTATTCTTGGCATTGTTTTCGCATGCAGGAACACTAAAAAAGCAAATGCAAATATTGAAGCGGAAAGACTCTCATTTGAATCACGAAGAAAGAAGCTTTGTGAAGAACTTGAGAACATGACGGGAAAGAAGGAATCACTCGGAAAAGAACTTGCCGGATACAATAACATCATTCCGGAGAAATACCGCAACAGCGCTTCCATGAACAAGGTCATTTATCTGCTTGATTCAGGCAAGGCAGGGGACTTTGCGGAAGCGGTCAGAAAACTTATATTAACATAGATACGGAATAAGAGACCCGGAACTTCGAATGCATGGTCAATAAGAAGAAAACCGCAATCAATAGGAGAGACAATCCTGATCCTCTTACGAGACTGTCTGAAGAGAAAGCTCTTGAAGCGCATCTGGCAAATATGGAAGCGATCAAGAATCACAAGGACATGTATGAAGCTTGTGATTATGTGATCAAGGCTCATTGGAAGGGCAGGATCGCAACGGGGATTACCATCGCGGTGATCCTGAATATTTTATTGGTTATAGGTCTGGTCGATAAAAAAGTAACAAGTGTTCCGATAATCATTTGTGCCATACTTGTCGTCGAGATGCTCTCCATATTGTGTGTGACTGCAGCGAAACTTGTTGAGCCGAGTTTTATCCACGGCAATAAGCTTAGGTCAGCTATAGTAAAGCAGGGTTTCGATGCAGATGATGTGAATAACGACTTCATGCATTCTACTATCAACTGCCTCGAGAAGGGCATCATGGCAGTGGGCGTGACTTACTACATAGTGTATACCACTGAAGAGTTTCATATAGGCAGGATCGAAAACGTTACCAAGGCCGAACAATATTCACTATATTTCAGATTTGGCAAGGGGTGTCACTCGATCTTCTACTACATCAGGCTCCACGAAAAGGACAACACCTACAGAGATTATAAGTGCGCAGACAAGCGTAATGCCGACCTGATGCTTAACAGTTTTTTGATGAAAGACATAAAGACAGAAACATTTCCGACCGGCACGGAAGCAACGAAAGCGGAAACTGAAAAACGGATGAATTAATAGAGGAGGAATAGTTATGGGATGGAATTCGGGTACAAAAATTACGGAATACCGGGAAGTAATCTTATCCGAAACGGAATTCACAAAAGCAAGTGAGCTGGACAGCAGCGAATATGAGTATATCCGTAAGAGGTATATCAGGGATAATGTCATTAGAAATCTTTTTGGAATTGCTTTTGCGTCAGTGGTTACTGCGCTTTGGTTTACCGATATCACTACGAAGGTGATGGAGTTTTCTGAAGTCATTGGGAACGTGTTATTGTTTGTGGTAGCGTTCAGCATAGCAATAAGTGCCTACCTGACAGCTCGCATATTCATGTCTTTGACCTTTTTACCAAAGATCTATAAGCAGGATTTCTACTGTCACGTTGGCAATATCACACGCAAAAAATACTTATGGTCCATAAAGTACCTCAGAAAGGACCATTACTACATAATAGACGATGAATACTGCAGCAGAGCTGCTTTAAACCCATACTACAGAAAAGGAACAGAGGTGTACTTTCTGTATTTTCCGGGATTCTGGGAAAGATCATATATTGGAGGAATCGTGGTAAAGAAAATCCATGACTAAAATGATCTGCATCACATGACCGTAGCAGATAAAAATGCTTATTTGTTATAATAATTCAGTCGGAACAGGAAATTTGAATAAGGGATCAAAAAATGTCAGATATACAGAAGTATCAGTGTACATCTTTGGATGGGACACACCTGTCGCGAAAAGAATTCGGAACTGTTGTTGATGCATACAGGCTCGCATTGAAGACGAACCCTCATGATTTTTCTGCTCTCAGAGGATTGATGCTTGCAGCAGCTTATCTGAAGGATATGCAAGGACTTGTCCATGCAGATGAAGCAAAACACTTTTCGTATAATTCCTCAATAGTCAACGAAGTAATCGAATGCGCTTCGGAAGAAGACAAGGAATACTTTAAGAAGTTTGCCGGGCTCTATGCCGACAAAAAACGGATGGCCGATTGCAGAAGGGAGATAGAATCCCTGCACCGGGAGTGCGGAAGGATCGAGACTGCCATGCAGTTAACCGAAGATACCCGCCGCGATTACTATATCAAGGCCGGCAAGGGCTCAAAATGGCATATCTATGCCGGCAGGGGCTCAGGATGGCATCCTAAAGCGTACTTCATTTTCGTATGGTGTAGTACTGCCTTCTTTTTAATCT
>JAEFBA010000117.1 GCA_016292145.1 Saccharofermentans sp. | reverse complement strand
TTTATGTTCTTGATTACTTTTACGACTTTTCTTATACCCGTCGTGAACAGTGCGATTATGCCTGCGATGAGAAAGGCTATCAGCTTTCCTCTGTTGCTGCTTGAACGTGAACTGCCCCCTGCCGCCAGGAAGAATGGAAGGGTATATCTAAATACAAAGAAAGCTGCGGCCGTTATAAGGATGCCGAGTCCTATCAGAAGCGAATAGAACAGGATCTTATTCCATGGGATTCCGCACACGACTTTGCCGGTGTCGCCGTTAATAAGTATCGTATGATGCTTTTTCTTGTATTTGAATGATATGAACCACGCGGGAAGCATGGCATAGATCAAGTCGTTATTGAGCTTTATTGAAGGGTTCGATCTAATGATCTTCGGGTTCTCAACAACGCAGTCGTGGATCGCTTCATCTTCGAAATATTCCTTAGCCCTGGTAAGAGCTGATGATCTCAGATCACTGTATGTGATATCCGTTACATTCGAATAGAAGCCCGCGAGATAGTCTTCGTCAAAAGGCTTAAGGAGTGACATGCTGAAGGGCTCAAGTCTTGCTGTGCTCTCATCGGAGACCATTTTCGAGGCATCGATCGGGAGATTCTTGACATTCATATCTCCGGCGCGTCCGAAATAATACGTGCGGGTATGTTTGCCTTCGTTGACCTGGCCGCTGAGAACGACTGCACCAGAGAATTCGGCATTTACGAGCCAGTAGGGCAGATAGATACCTCTGACGCAGTCGATCTTGATCTTTTTGATCTTTCTTGGAACGAAGATGCCTTTCTTAAGACGCTCGCGGACCATAGAGACTGCCTTATCCTTCGAGATGCTGAAAGGCAGGATATAGTCAGGGCACTTCTGTCTGGCGATCCTGCTGAAAACAACGTTGGGGTTGCCGCAGTAGATGCAGTTCGTTGAAGATTCGCTTCCGTTGATGATGATCTCGCCGCCGCACTCAGCACATGTGTAGACATAACAGTCCATGTACTTGCTGTCGTTCTCACCATAGACCGTATCCATAGACTCGGCCTGTAAGTCCTGTCTGTACTTCTTGGATTCCGATTCGACTTCTTCAGCGCTGAATGAACTTCCGCAGTAAGAACATTCCAGCTTTTGTGTTTCCGGATCAAATACCAGTGCGTGGCTGCAGTTTTTACATAGAGTTGCCATTTTCCCTTATTCCTTTTGCAAAACTATTCGAAAAAAAAATCCTACAAATAATAGTTTAAAGCAAAAGGAACGGGTGTCAATTATTGCTGTGCGGGAGCTGCGACCTTCTGGGCTCTGGCAAGAGCGTCGTCTATGTGTGCGCAGAAGTTCTCTTCTCCGAGCTTGTCGTAGAAGCCTGCCTTCCGGATGACCTTCATGGGCTGCTCGTTTACGTGTGACATGATGAGCTGGACGCCTCTTGTCTTGCAGTCTTCGAAAAGGATCTCAAGATTCTTCATGGCTGTCGCATCGATCGTGCTTACGCTTCTCATACGGAGTACCAGAGCCTTTGTGCCTTCCTTGGGCGAGATCTGCAAGATCTTGCCGGCTGTAGCAAAGAACATGGGTCCGTTGATCTCATATACGAGCGTGTGTTCAGGAAGCTCTCTTAAGTCGATGCTGTCAGGATCGTTCTCGGGATCGAAATCCTTCCAGCCTTCAACCTGTGTAACCTCGCTCATTCTCTTCATGAAGAGAACTGCTGCAAGGATAACGCCTACTTCGATAGCTACGACGAGATCGAATATAACAGTGAGAGCGAAAGTGATAAGGAGGACAACGATGTCGCTCTTGGGTGAGCTCTTAACGAGCTTAACAAATCTTCTCCAGCCGCTCATGTTATATGCGACCTGGAAAAGAATAGCCGCGATGCAGGGCATGGGAATGAGCTTGGCGTAGGGCATGAGGAATACGACTACGACAAGAAGTGTTACGGCATGAACCATGCCGGCGATAGGTGTCTTACCGCCGTTCTTGATGTTGGCTGCAGTTCTTGCGATTGCGCCTGTTGCAGGGATACCGCCGAAGCATGCGGATGCCATGTTGCCCAAGCCCTGTGCAACGAGCTCTGCGTTAGGTCTGTGCTTGGAGCCGATCATGGAGTCTGCAACGACAGCAGAAAGGAGTGACTCAACGCCTGCAAGGAATGCTATGGTTACGGCGTTTGTGAGCTGTCCTCTGATGTTCTCGAAAGTGAACATCGTAAAGTCAACGCTGAACGGAGGAAGACCTGCAGGGATATCTGCAAACTGCTTTCCGATAGTATTAACGTCTAAATGGAATACCTCAACGATAACTGCAGTGACGATTACTGCGATGAAAGATCCGGGGATCTTCTTGAAGAAGATGGGCCATACGATGAGGATGACGAGGGCGATAGCGCCTACCATGACTGCCTGCCAGTTGAGGGTTACGGCATTGTTTATGAGGGCCATTACTTTCTCGCCTGTCTCGATGGGCTTCTCGCCGTTCAGGTATGAGATGCCGGTGAAGTCCTTGATCTGGCCGATGAAGAGGGTGACTGCGATACCTGCGGTAAAACCTGTTGTGATAGGGTCGGGGATATATTTAAGAAGGCTTCCGAATCTGCAGATGCCCATGATGATGAGGAGGATGCCTGCCATGATCGTTGCGATCATGAGGCCTTCTCTGCCGTCCTTCATGACGATGCCTGCGACGATGGTTGCAAAAGCAGCCGTAGGGCCTGCGATCTGGACTCTGCTTCCGCCTAAGAAAGATACGATGAATCCTGCGACGATCGCGGTGTAGATACCTGCCTCAGGACCGACTCCTGATGCGATCGCAAGTGCAATGGATAAAGGCAGAGCGATGATTGCTACGATGATTCCCGCTACGATATCCTTTACGAGCTGGGAACCGGAATAGTTCTTCATTACTGAAAAAAGCTTCGGTTTAAATTCGTTCATAACAGACCCTCTTATTCTTCTGATAAATTCAAACTTCGAAATTATATGAATAGGGGCAGTTAGTATCAATTAATAATTTGCACGAATGTAACAGCATTTTAAGAAAGAACATAATACGAATTGAGAAGATGCTATATAATATCTCTGTCGGACGCAGGCGGCATCCGGCATGGGGGTAAGAATAAATGAAGAAGACCATTATCACCGTTCAGCACACTGAATCTGAACATCACTTGAACGGGCACGCAGGTGCCTGGGGCAATTGGCAGCTCACGGAAAACGGCAGAAATCAGGCCTTTGAGATCGGTAAATGGCTTTTAGGCGAAGGCTGTGCCGACGGCATTGTCATGTATACTTCTGACCTCGCGCGTGCTTTCCAGACAGCAGAAGAGATCAATAAGACTCTTCATCTGACGCCTGTGATCTCCGAACTGATAAGAGAAGTCAATGCAGGCGCGGGCAACGGCAAGCCCTGGGACTGGTTTGACGAGCACAAGATCAAGCCCGGAGAAGGCTACGATCCTGATTACAGGCCTTTCGATGATGCTGAATCCGACAGGGATCTGTGGAACAGGATAAAGCCCTTTTATGAGAAGATCATCTCAGATCCCGATGAGAAGATCCTTATCGTATCCCACGGATGCACATTAGGTTTTCTGCAGGCGATGATCATGGGATTCGAATTCGAAGACTTAAGCAAAGCGCGCTTCAGCGGGCGTTCGGGCTCCGTATCAAAGTTTATTCTAGGCTCTGACGGAAGAGTTACTGCGAACTATATAAATTTAAAAGTGTAAGAATTTTCAGGCGAACACAGAAAGTACATAGTTCAGTGCTATAATTCTGAAAACCAATAAATCAGGGGATTGTAGCGAATGAAGAAGATTGGATTAGTCGGCGGGACAGGTCCCGAGTCGACTTTGATGTACTACAAGATCTTAAACACTGAGATCGACCGCATCACGGGCGGCGAGGCTATGCCTGACATCGCGATCGAAAGTGTTAATTTTACAAGAGCATGGAACTACGTGACAGAAGGCGAGTTCGGCCTCCTTGCGGATTATCTTTATGAGAAGCTGGAATGCCTTGATAAAGGCGGTTCGGAGGTCATATCCCTTACCGCAGTCACGATGCATGTCGTATATGATGAGCTCGCTGCAAGATTCAATAAGCCGATCGTAAGCATACCCAAGGCTGTCTGTGAAGAAGTTCAAGCCAAAGGGATCAAGCGTATAGGGCTTCTCGGTACCATTTTCACGATGGAAAAAGATTATATGAAGAAGGATTTAAGAGAAGCCGGGATCGAGGTTTTCGTGCCTTCAGAAGAAGACAGAAGGCTCGTTGCAAAAAGGATCTTCGAAGAGCTCGAAAAGGGCATCGTCAAAGAGTCCACGCTTAAAGAACTTCAGGATGTAATTAACAGAATGAAGGAAGAAAACGGCATTGAGGGCGTCATATTGGGATGCACGGAGCTGCCGCTGATACTTAATCAGGATAATTGCCCGGTCGCATGTTTTGATGCGGTCGAGATACATATAAGACGGTTGATCGACCTGTCGGTCAAATAAATACAGGGGGACTTAGGAATGAAATTCGAAGAAAGGAAGAGCCTGCTAAAAGATGGCAGGACGTGCGTGCTCAAGCCGAACTCGCCTGAGTACGCGCAGGAGATGCTCGACTATCTCCGGAAGACTTCCGCTGAGACTGAATATCTCCTGCGGTATCCGGACGAAGTCAAGTTCACGCTTGAGAGCGAGAAAGAGATCCTTGGGAATCTTCTTGAGAATCCTTATGCCATCATGATGATCGCTGTAGTTGACGGCAAGGTAGCCGGCAACGGCAGTGTCAACGGCATAGGTGACAAGAGGAAGATCCGGCACCGCTGCTCACTTGCGGTCGCACTCTACGAAGAGTTCTGGGGCTTAGGTATCGGCACAGCCATGATAGATTACATGTCTGAGCTTGCCGGTCAGATCGGCTGGAAACAGTTAGATCTTGAGGTCGTCGCAGAGAATGAGCAGGCGATAGCGCTTTACAAAAAGTGCGGTTTCATCGAGACCGGACGCCGTCACAATGCACTTAAGTTTGACGACGGTTCGTTCCACGATGAGATCCTGATGTATAAGGACCTCTAAAGATCCACAAAGCACAAGTTGAGTATGCTTTAGCCCGGCGCCAGGAGATTGGCGGCCTGGGGTATTATCGCGGTCATTACAGGGAAAAACACATTGATTGATCAAGGGGGATAAAAATATGCAATTAGGTTTTTCTTATATCGGACTTATCTGGCTTGTCATGCTCTTCGTTCCGAATTTTATCTGGATGAAGAACAAGCCCAAAGATTATGAGGAGTACGCAAAAAAGGAGAATAAAGTGCTTCTCGCATTTGAACGTGTGGGACAGTTCATCGTAACACCCGCAGCGCTTATCTTCTCGAACTTCAATATTCACAAGATCACATTCTGGAGCGTTGTGCTCCTCTTATCTTTCCTTTGCATGGTGATATATGAGATCTTCTGGATCCGTTACTTCAAATCTGAAAAGACCATGAAGGATTTCTACAGGAACATGTTCGGAATTGCAGTGCCGGGCGCGTCTCTTCCCGTTGTCGCATTCTTCCTGCTTGGTATCTACGGCGGCAACATCATCATGATCTTAGGCTCCATCATCCTGGGCATCGGCCACATCGGGATCCACATTGCGCACCGCAATGAAGCATGGGGCAAAAAGCCTAAGAAGAAGCTTCCCGTAAGGATCATTCTCGGCATCTTGAAAGCTGTTGTCATACTGCTCCTGGTCGTTGTTTTCGGATTCTTTATCTACGCCATCACAGGACGTAATATCAATGAGATCA
>JAEFBA010000116.1 GCA_016292145.1 Saccharofermentans sp. | reverse complement strand
ATGCATATCCTGGTAATCCCGTGATCTCTCATCGCTTCGAGCTTGCCTGTCGTGATCGTGTCAGGCCTGCCGGCTTCGACCGTAACTTCCGCATTAGCAGATATCTTCAGATTCGAATAGATGGAGTCCAGGAGCGAAGCGAACTCTCTTTCTTCAAGGACCGTAGGCGTGCCGCCTCCGACATAGAGCGAAGCAATCGGTCTGTTGATCTGTTTTGATATAAGTTCTATCTCGCGTTCCAATGCAGCCTCATAGTTTACGAGCCTGTCCATGTGACATGAGATATCAGAAGATACGAACGAACAGTACTCGCACCTGGAAGGGCAGAACGGAATGCCGACATAGATGCAGAGGCTCTCTTCCGGAACTTTTGCAAGGATCCTCTGCTCCTCCCTTGATGTATCAAATGCGAGCTTTGCCTTATCAGGCCTTACGAAATACTTTTCTTCCAATGCCTTTGGGCTTTCTTCTTCGCAGGCAACCAGAGTCGGCCTGATACCGGTAAGGCATCCCCACGGCAGGTTCTTTTTCGAGATGTCGGACAAAGCCATATAAAGAGATCTCTTGATCTCCCTGCCGGGCTCCAACAGCTCTCCTTTAAATTCATAAGCCTTACCGTCAAAATAAGTAACTGATCTTCCGTCTGCAAGAAGTTCATTGACCAGAACGGCATCAGGACCTTCCGGAGCGATTACCTTCCCCTCGTCCTTTAACTCCTCGGGGACACCGGAGAACATCCTTACAACATCTGATACTCCGTAGTATTTGTCATGACCTTTAAGGATTACTTCAAGCATCTTCTACTCCTGCTATATGTGTCAGATAGAACCTGACATAGACACTGTCCGGCACTACATAAGCCCCGACACCGGCATTTTCACCGTTCGACTTTAAGAATGCATCGTTAACACTGGAACTCGTCTCGGTAATATCGATATTGAACTTCTCTTTCAACGCTTCGACCTCTTCGTCTATTTTGTTCCAATAAAGATTTGAAGCATACCTGTCCCTGTAGACGTCCTCCATCTCCGGTGCGGAAGAATATTCAGGCATGACCTGTTCCGTTTCTTTCGCGATCTTTGCGGTAACAGGATAGATATTCCAGAATATCCAGCTGTAGCCGGCATATCTGAAATCGGCGCGCGACGAAGAGCAGCAGGCTAAGGAAGCAAGGATATTGCAGTCTGTCTCGCTTGCATAACCCTTGGCATGACAGAGCTCATGGCACAGCGTTATCGGAAAATCGCTGACATCCATATAATCCGTATTTACATTTACTTCGCCGAGGAACGGATCGTACATTCCGACGATATATGTGTAGCTCCAGTAATGGCTGAGAGATACGGGCTTGGCGCGCACATAATTTCCGGAAAGCGGGACATCGTACTTTTCGCTGAACTTGTCTAAGAGCGAACATGCATAGACAGCGTTATTCTCAAAGCTTTGATCCATATGGGCAACACCGTTGTAGTCTTCACCCAGATGGCTTCTGGCTTCGATCATTCCCATATAAGCCCAGCGGAGACATTCGCAGTAATCTTCGAAGGTCAGATCTTCTGCCATATCAAGTTTAAGTTCGGCTACGGCACTCCTGCGTCTGTAATTGATCCCGTGCATGGCCTGGAAGATTATGGCCATGACAAGACAGCAGATCAGAAGATTTCTCAATGACTTATAGAAGAATGAGAGTGCTCCCTTGGTCATTAACTTCTTTACCAGGATCACCAGCCAGATGATAAAACCAATCGCGAGCAGAGGGAATATACATACTACTATTCCCTCTGTCAGGGAATACTGGAAAAACATGCTGATGCACTGAAAAGGCAATGATATGTACGGAAAGATCTTCGTGCAGTAATAATCCGCAAAACTCCGCGGGATGTAATTATTTATCTCAGCAGCTATGACAAAAAAAGCCGTCAGTACAACTATCAAAACGGCCTTTAATGCAATCCATCTTTTTCTCTTGCTCTTGATCTTCATCGTCTGACCAATAAAAAGATCACAAAGAGCAATGCGTAGATGACAGGCTGATGAGCAAGATAGATGATAAGCGAATGTCTTCCGATGAATTCGACCGGTCTTGCAACAGCAGACATAACCTTGCCCTTGCCTGCAAATAAAGTCTTCTTGTCCTTATAACACGTTCTTCCGATGACACATCCTAAGAGGAACACGCCGAACCACGGGAACAGCGGCATATAGTCTGCCATTGGCGGAGTGCCTGCTATATCAAAGCCGACCGGAAGGAAAAACAGTGAATCCGATGCGTTATCCATATAGTGAATATTGCAGCCGACGATGACTATGTATAAGCCAATGAGTCCCATGATCACATTTGCGACGTTGGGGTTCGCATTAGTCTTCTTTTCGATAAATGCGATCAGGGCATAAAGGAAAATTCCGCATGTAAGAACGGACAAAACATTGAATATGATCAGGCAAGGAATCCCTGTGACCTTATAAATTATAAGTGTTCCAATATTGAGAACGAGAGTCGCAGCAAGGATCTTTAATCCCCTCTTAACGTTGCTCCTCGAAAAAGTGCTGCATATTCCCGATACGCCTACGAAAAGAACAACTATGACCGGATGGACGAATGACCAGAACCAGTCCGCCTCAAGATAAGAAAAAATATCGACGCCGAATTCATACCTGAAATCCCATGACGTATGCATGAAGAGCATCATTATAAGAGCGATTCCTCTTAAGAAATCGAGCTCCCAGGCACGGTCCTTGGCAAGTTTCTTACCGCTCACTTTTCTTCCTGCCCTTCCACAAGACAGCTTCCGAGCGCTGTTGCATAGACCGCATCCTCAGGAACGATCATGTTTACGCCATAAAGACCTTCGAATGGCATGAGGTACTCCTGGCATTCCTTAAGGCCTGTCAGCTGGCCGGTAAATACGATATCTTTGATATTGCACTGCCTTGAAGCCATAACGGCTACAGTACCTATTGCCTGATATACGAGATTAAATACGCCGGCCATCTTATCTTCCCTGGAAAGATCGTCAGCTGCCTTTCCGAAGTTGGATGCCGTTACATTCATCGGAAGTCCTGTTACGCCGTCCTTGGTAATATCACCGATAGTAAGATCGCACTTCAGGATATCACCTTCAGTCGCCATGTCAGAGAGCTTTACAGCATCCCTGGTTCCGGTAAGAGCCAGACCGAGTCCGACAAGCGTACCGCCACCTACACCTGAACCGATTATGTGTCTTACATTTTCTCTTCTGGCTTCGAGATATGCCGTACCTGTACCCATGCTGACAACAACTGCATGATCAAGTCCGGAAAGATACAATCCGCCTAATCCCGTAGCCTTGAATTCTTCAACGGTAACAGTCTTGATCCCCAGGATAGGTCCTGCCGGGAAAACGGATCCTACACCGGTTATGTTTATCTGTTCAATGTCATTAATTGAAAGAGAATTATCATTAATAAGCTTTCCTACTGCACCGAAAGCAGATGTGACAGGATCTGCCGCTCTTACAATATCCCTGGCAATTATCTTGCCTTCCCTCATTCCGACTATCTTTGTCGTACTGCCGCCTATATCCAATCCGACTTTTATTTTCATTAGAATAACTTCCTTTTATTTTTAGGTAATTCTATCAAATTAAATGCTGTTTATAAACCTTATAACGCTGTCCGTCTGTTCAATAAAAAAAGGCTCTGCAGATAACCTGCAGAGCCCCGGATGTTTTATTTCAAAGTAATTAACCCCACTTGTAAGTGATCTTTGTCCAATACTTGGGAGTTCCTGTCTCAAGATCAGCCTTAATAGCATTAAATGCTTTGGAGTTAAGTGTTCCGCCATCCATACAGAAATCCTTCAATGTAGCTTCTGTCATAGGATTTGAAGTAGTTGTCTCAACATAAACGGTTCTTCCTGAAGCATCAGCACCTGCCATATCAGCTCTCTCGTAGAAACGCGGTACCCAGAAACTTCCATCATATCTGTAAATATATGAAGTTCTGCTGTAGTTATCTCTCATATAGATACGATAATTAATGCACATAGATTTATTGGAACCGGTAGTCTTCTCTTCTGTCGAGAAAAACATTATTACTGACCACTTTGAAGGCTTATTGCTTGTACCAATGAAACGCGGAGTAAATACATTTGATGTTCCGCCACCTGATCCGGTCTTTGTTACCTGAAGCAACGGCGGACCAGACTGACCCTTAGGATTTGTTACTTCCCATGTCCATTTCTGACCCTTGGAACCAGCACCCTGTGTGGTAGCCAGGAATGAATTCTCGAAACCTTTTGCATATAACATAGCATAGTCTGCTGAGTCATCTATATTGTATGTGGTAACAAATGAATTGGAGATCGATAAACAAAGACCACCGATTACACCACCGATCATACAAATGATAGCAAGTGACAAAAGCATTTCGATTAAGGTAAAACCTTTTTTGTTCTTACTTGTCTTCTTCATAATTACTTCTCCGCGTCTTGATTCTGGTTTTAACTATGTGAATCAATATTACGATCCTGACTGACTAGAACTTGAACTTGAATCCTTAGCAAACGTCTTGTGAGCTCCGCCGACTTTACCGATAACGCTGTTTCCGCTAAGACCGCCGAGATCCTGGGTATCAGATACCTCATAAGCAGGAAGAACTACCCACTCGTATGTTGGCTTGCCGCCTGTTAAATGCTCTTCATCGATTCTGACACCGATCTTGTACTTAGAAGAAGAATCGACACCACGATAATATTCAGGATAATAATAGATAGCTTTTCTGTTATCTGCCAACTGGTCACTTGTGCCGTATGTCTCACCATCTCTAGGAGCGTAAGCAGCTGACTGGAAAGGTAATGTAGAAGGAATCGTATTCTTAAGTTCGTACTGAGTTTCAACGCCTACGTACAAGGTCTTAAGCTTCTCACCTGTAGCGGTTTGAGTGAATGTTAATTCCTTTACATTCGTTGCACCCTCTAATTCCTTCTGCCTGCTGGTTGTTCCACGGTCAGGCAATGTATTCCATTGAGCTACTTTTGCCATGCATGCTGCATAGTTATTTGCACCTGACTTACTATATACAGAGGTCTGGTATGAATATCCCATCGTAGCTATAAAACCATTTACGAGCATCGTTGAAATTACAACAAGAATAAATGTAGCAAGGAGGGTCTCAACAAGGGTAAAACCCTTTTTGTTACTCTTTTTAATGACACGTCTCATACTATATCACCTCTGGTATATTACTTTCCGAATGAAAAAATGGACAATGAAGATTCTCCACTGTTAATTGAAGCATTGAGGGATTCTGAGGAGTTCTTTACAGCAGAATCAGCTTTGTTGGCCGTCCTTATCAATCCGGCAACACCAACACCTACGACACCCGCAAGTATTACAATAATTGCAACAACGATTATTACTTCAAGAAGGGAAAAACCACCCTTGGATCTTTGTGACTTATGTATTCTGCGCATAAACCCCTCCAAAATAAGGTTTAATCTAATACTTCCTTATCTGTATTATACTGACTTATTAGCAAATTTCAACTCTAAAGTTAATAATTTGTTAAAATTTTTCATAATTCATTAACAAATGATAAAAATAGCGGAGAGCTAAGCTCTCCGCTACTATTATTGCTTAATCAATCAGCAAGTTTGCTCTTCTAAATATTAGAGAACGTTGTCGATTTCCTTGTTAACGATCTCTACAGAGCTGTTGTGCTCCTTAACAGAGCTTGCTGCTGCCTTAGCCTTCTTGAGGTAAGCACCGATACCAAGAACGAGAACTGCTGCAAGGATAACGATGATAGCAATAACGAGTACCATTTCTACGAGGGTGAAACCCTTCTTTGACTTCTGAATCTTCTTCATTTTAGATTCCTCCTGTAAGTTTTTGAGTTTGTAGCCT
>JAEFBA010000115.1 GCA_016292145.1 Saccharofermentans sp. | reverse complement strand
CCCAAGGATAAGGATGCCGTTAAGAAGAAGATGGACGATGTTAAGATCGAAGTTAAGTTCATCGATGGTGCTCAGCACATGATCCTTGACGGTGAGGATGTAACAGGCGAATTAAGAACCCCTAAGACATCTATTGCTGCATCTGATATATCAGCACTTCCTTTTGTCAGGACAGCCATGGTCTCACTTCAAAGAGAGATTGCCAAGAACCAGACCTTCGTTCTGGACGGAAGAGACATCGCTTCAGTAGTTCTTCCTGATGCCAAATACAAGTTCTTTGTCGTATGCGCTCCTGAGGTAAGAGCTGAGAGAAGACTTGCAGAGCTTAATGCAGCAGGTGATTACTCACAGAATTACGAAGAAGTTTTAAAAGATATTAAATATAGGGACGAACAGGATTCCACAAGAGCTACATCACCTCTTGTACAGGTACCTGAAGCAATCGTTATTGATACAGGCAAGTACGATATCGAAGGTACAAGGGCATTCCTTTTAAGTCATCTGGACGAAGAAGATAAATGAAAGTAACCGTAGCTCATTCATCCGGTTTCTGCTTTGGTGTTAAGAACGCTGTAACGGCAGCACAGAATGCTGTATCAGAGCGTCCTGAAGGAAAGACGCTTGTCATGCTCGGTGAGATCGTTCATAACAGATTCGTCGTGGACGAACTCGTAAAAGGCGGCTTTGTCATTTGCGAGACTGCCGAAGAATGTCCGGAAGATTCAATAGTAATAGTCAGGGCACACGGTGTAACTCCTGATGAACTCAGCATCCTTAAATCCAAGAACTGCGAGATAAGAGACATGACGTGCCCGTTCGTGGCCAAGATCCATAAGATCGTCCGGGAGAATGCGCTTAACGGAAAGAACATCATCATTGCCGGTACTAAAGGCCATCCTGAGGTAACGGGAATCCTGGGAGAAGCAGAGGGAACGGGCGTAAAATGCGCTGTAGTAAAGGCTCCTGAGGATCTTGAAACCCTGGATTTTCCGCTTGAAAGTGCTATTTTGATATCCCAAACCACATTTTCGAGTAACACTTTTAAAAAAATATGCCAAAGTGTTAAAAATAAAATTGAAAAATATAATGTTTTTGATACAATATGTATTACGACTGAAAGTAGGCAAAAGGAAGCCGCTTCGCTCTCTGAGATTTCAGATTCGATGATAGTCATCGGTTCTGCTCACAGTTCGAACACCACTAAGCTTTTTGACATCTGCAAAGGTCGTTGTGCAAGAACATTCCTTGTGAATTCCGGCGAGGAAGTCAGAAGTCTCATCTCGGAAGGGAAGATACTTCCTGAGGACAAAGTCGGTATCACAGCGGGTGCATCTACACCGGAAGCTATTATTTTGGAGGTTGTTCAACAAATGAACGAAGAAGAGAAGATCACAAATCAGGGCTTTGACACAGAGTTTGCCAATGCTGTCGATTTAATTGCGCAGGTTAGAAGAGGTGCTGTAGTAAAGGGCACGATCACATCTGCAGACGACGACTATGTTTATGTAGACGTACACGACAAGTCCGAAGGTAGAATTTCACGTAAGGAGTTTGATTCGGATCCTGAATTCGATCTTGATAAGGCTATTGCCGACCACGTTGAAGTTACCGTTAAGGTCAGAAGCATCAAGAATTCCGATCAGGGCAAGGAAATAATCCTTTCTAAGAATGACGTAGAGTCTGAGAAGGGCAGAGCTGAGATCGAGGAAGCTTATAAGAACAAGACTCCTATTACTGTTAAGATCACACGCACTGTAAAGGACGGCGTTATCGGTTCTTACAAGGGCGTTGATATCTATATCCACAGAACACAGATCAAGACCGGCGAAGTTAAGGACTTGGAGTCCTATGTCGGCCAGACACTCGATATCCTCGTAACCAAGTTCGATACAGAGAAGGGACGCCTCAGAATCTCCGGAAGCCACAGGATCATCGTTTCCGAAGAGCGCCGCAAGAAGAGCGCTGAGATCTGGGACAACATCGAGGAAGGCAAGCACTACAAAGGTGTTGTAAGAAGCCTTGTTGATTTCGGTGCTTTCATCGATATCGGCGGTGTTGACGGACTCGTACACGTTTCCGAGCTCTCTTGGAGCCGCAACGCTAAGCCTGCTGACGTTCTTAAGGTCGGCGAGGAAGTTGACGTTTACGTTAAGTCTTTCGATAAGGAAACAAAGAAGATCTCTTTGGGCTACAAGAAGCTTGAGGACGATCCTTACTATGCAATCGAAGAGAGAATGCCTGTTGGCTGCGTAGTTCAGGGTACTGTTGTACGTCTTACAAAGTTCGGTGCTTTCGTTCAGCTTGAGCCCGATCTCGACGCACTCTGCCACGTATCCCAGATCTCTTCCAGAAGACTTGAGAAGCCTGAGGATGCTCTTTCCGTAGGCCAGGTCGTTCAGGCTAAGGTCATCAAGATCGAACCTGAGGAGAGAAGGATCTCTATCTCCATCAAGGAAGTTGCTCCTATCGATCCTGAGCTCCCTGAGGAAGAAGCAGTTGAGGAAGCTGCTGAAGAAGCTCCCGCTGAGACAACAGAAGAGTAATTCAGTATTAATTTGACTTCATAAGAGCCGTCTCATTAGAGGCGGCTCTTTTAGTTTTGGTTATTCTGACCGGGCGCAGACCCAATGACGCCCATCTCCCGTTGCTAAAACAGCCCGCGTGTGAATGGTCTGAGAGACGAACAAACAGGCGACATATGGAATTAATGATTTGTTGCCTTCCGGACGCACAAAAAGAGCAACATATAGAGCAACATTGCCAATGTTGCCTCATTTGTTGCCTTCTAGGCGGACAGAAGAAGCAACAATTGGGGCAAAAACAGATTGCGTCTTTTTAAATACGTCGGACTCGAAATAACGTCTGCCTCAAAGCAAAAAGATACAGCTCTTTGCCATTTAAGACGCATATATATAAGGCATTTGCGGGTTTGGAAAAGTATTTTTCAGATATTTGATATTTATGTCTTGCATAATTTAATCCGTTGTTATAAGATTTATAGGCTTGTTAGAGGAATACTCCATCGGGGTGTGGCTCAGGTGGTAGAGTGCCTGCTTCGGGAGCAGGAGGCCGTGGGTTCAAGTCCCGCCACTCCGACCAATATTTTTCCTTGACAAGGCGTGTTCATCGGGGTGTAGCTCAGGTGGCTAGAGTGCTTGCTTAGGGAGCAAGAGGTCGTGGGTTCAAGTCCCGTCACTCCGACCAGATAAAGAGGCTGTCTTAATCGGACAGCCTTTTTTATTTATTCCGGATTTTTACCGATTGTCCCAATAATCACGCATTGATTTTAATCAGTAATGTTATAATCGATACATCAATTCAAAAGGCGGTGGATTCCATGAGTCGAGCAGATGATATTTTCGATGAGAACATTAGAACTATCCTTAATTCAGGCTATTCAACCATCAATGACAAGGTAAGGCCGCACTGGGCTGACGATGGCGCTCCGGCTTATACATATAAGGCTTTTGCGATCGTTAACCGCTATAACCTTGCTGAGGAATTCCCGATGTTCACTCAGCGCTGGATCAATTTCAAGGCATCTGTAGACGAGCTCTTGTGGATCTGGCAGAAGAAATCCAACAATGTTAATGATCTTAATTCCCATATCTGGGATTCCTGGGCTGATGAGACAGGTTCCATCGGCAAGGCTTACGGATATCAACTTGGCGTTAAGCATAAGTATAAGGAAGGCGAATTCGACCAGGTCGACCGTGTCCTCTATGACCTTAAGAATAATCCTTCATCCAGAAGGATCATGACAAATATCTATGTTCATCAGGATCTCTCCGAGATGCACCTTTATCCCTGCGCTTATTCAATGACTTTCAATGTTACAGGCAATAAGCTCAATGCGATCTTAAACCAGAGGAGCAATGACATGCTCGTTGCCAATGCCTGGAATGTCTGCCAGTATGCAGTGCTGGTACATCTCATGGCCAGATGCTCCGGCCTTGAAGTCGGTGAATTCGTTCATGTTATCGCTGATGCCCATATCTATGACAGGCATGTTGACATTGTAAAAGAGCTTATCGAGATGCCTAAGTATCCGGCTCCTAAGCTCGTTATCGATGAAG
Source organism: Saccharofermentans sp. (assembly GCA_016292145.1). Lineage (GTDB taxonomy): Bacteria > Bacillota > Clostridia > Saccharofermentanales > Saccharofermentanaceae > Saccharofermentans. The sequence continues at coordinate 1,820 of JAEFBA010000115.1, read as the reverse complement.
GCATCACTGATTTCTATCAGTTCACTACAGATAACATCAGGCTTGAAGGCTATGAGTCAGGACCTAAGATCAAGGGAATCCCTGTAGCAGTCTGATCAGAACGGAATATTTATTTAATGAAACTAATCTTTATAAGGCACGGGGATCCTGATTATGAGAAGGATACCTTAACAGAGAAGGGCTGGCGCGAGGCTGAGATCCTTGCAAAGCGCGTTGCAACCTGGGACATTAAGCAGATATATTGCTCTCCTTTGGGCAGAGCCAAGGATACATGTTCCTTATCGCTCAAGGCGACAGGCAGGGAAGCAATAACATGCGAATGGCTTCAGGAATTCTATTACAGGGTCTGGGACGAGGCAGTTCAGGAGTGGACCATCGCATGGGATTTCTATCCCAGGGACTTTAATTACAGGGATGATTTCCACGACAGGAACCTCTGGGCGCAGACCGAGATAATGAAGACCGGTGATATCGCAAAGCACGCTGATGACGTCTGCAGGAGCTTTGACGAATTGCTCGAGAAGCATGGCTATAAGCGCAACGACAAAGGCTACTACGACGTTTTGGAGCATAATGACGACAATATCGTTTTCTTCTGTCACTTCGGCGTTACAGCGCTTCTCATGGGCCACATGATCGGCGTTGCAGCTCCCGCCATCTGGCAGGGCATGATGATGGCGCCGACTTCGATCACGGTCCTGGGTTCCGAAGAAAGGATCCCGGGCGAAGCAAGCTTCAGAGTACAGACCTTCGCTGATTCAAGACACCTTCTTGAAGCCGGCGAACCGATATCACAATCAGGCTATTTTACTAAGATATTTGAGGGGTAATGACATGATCGCAATTTCAGCTGTAGACAAGAACTGGGCAATCGGAAATCAGGGACATCTTCTTATCTCGCTCCCTGAGGATCAGAAGGGTGTTTTCAAGAAATATACGGCAGGACATACCGTCGTATACGGAAGAAAGACCCTTGAGACGTTCCCGGGGCAGAGACTTCTGCCTGACAGAGTAAATATCATCATGTCCAGAAGCTTTGAATATGAGAAGGAAGGCGCTATGGTGCTCCATTCCGTATCTGAGCTTGAAGATTTCCTGGCGCTTACGGCTGATGAAGTCTATCTTATCGGCGGTGCTTCGCTTTATAACTCTCTTATAGAGCTTTGTGACCAGGCGATAATTACGAGCATCAAGGCAGAATTTGAGGCTGACTGCTGGTTCCCGAATCTTGATGAGGATCCTGATTGGGAACTGGTCGAGGAAGAGCCTCCGGTAATGAGCGCAAAAGGCGTTGAATTTACCGTAAAACACTATAAGAGAAAGTAATTTCGCTGACTAATATATAAATATATAAAATAGCCCTTGCACTTGCAGGGGCGTTTTGTTAGAATACTCGAGCATAAAAATCACGTATACACTCCGACTGTGGCCAATTTGAGCTGAATATTACCTGGTGTATACGGAAGAAAACAGGAGGATTTATTTTATGCCGGTTATTTTAATGAAGCAGCTTCTTGAAGCAGGTGTACACTTCGGTCACCAGACTCGTCGTTGGAACCCTAAGATGAACGAGTACATCTTCACGGAGCGTAACTCAATCCACATCATCGATTTGCAGAAGACAGTCAAGAAGGTCGACGAGGCCTATGACGCTATGCGCGAGCTCGCTGAGAAGGGTGATATCCTTTTCGTTGGTACAAAGAAGCAGGCTCAGGATTCCATCAAGGAAGAAGCTCAGCGTTGCGGACAGTTCTATGTTAACTATCGTTGGCTTGGTGGTACTCTCACAAACTTCGTAACAATCAAGAAGAGAGTTGCAA
>JAEFBA010000114.1 GCA_016292145.1 Saccharofermentans sp. | reverse complement strand
ACTAGTCGGAGTTACCGAGCCGGACGGAGTCGGCCCTACAATACCACCTGTCGGTGTAGCTGTAGGAGTACTTGTAGGAGTACTTGTCGGCGTACTTGTAGGTGTAGTCGTAGGCGTCGGTGTTGCAGTCGGCGTATTTGTCGGTGTAACTACCGGTGTCGGCGTAGCCGTAGGAGTATTTGTAGGTGTAATTACCGGCGTCGCAGTCGGTGTCGACGTAGGTGTACTCGTCGGTGTCGAAGTAGGCGTGCTTGTCGGTGTCGACGTAGGCGTGCTTGTCGGTGTCGAAGTAGGCGTGCTCGTCGGTGTCGACGTAGGTGTGCTTGTCGGTGTCGACGTAGGCGTACTCGTCGGGGTCGACGTAGGCGTACTTGTCGGCGTAGACGTAGGCGTGCTTGTCGGAGTCGACGTAGGTGTACTCGTCGGTGTCGACGTAGGCGTGCTTGTCGGTGTCGACGTAGGTGTACTCGTCGGTGTCGACGTAGGTGTGTTTGTAGGCGTCGACGTAGGCGTGCTTGTCGGTGTCGACGTAGGTGTACTCGTCGGAGTCGACGTAGGTGTACTCGTCGGAGTCGACGTAGGTGTGTTTGTAGGCGTCGATGTAGGTGTGTTTGTCGGCGTCGATGTAGGCGTGTTGGTAGGTGTCGGTGTTGCACTGACCTCATCTACCATAGTAATCGTTGAAGAACCTACCACTGCACCATTCTTGATCGTAACAGTTATAGGATCAGCCTTTTCGTAGCCGTCAGGAACAGAGGTCTCTTCAAGAGTATATGTTCCGTCAGGAAGGCCCTTGATGACTGTGTCGATGTCCTTCTTCGTCTTGAAGCTTACGGAATTGCCGCTGACAAAAAGCTCCTCGGCTTCTGCAGTTCCCTGTGTTGCAGTTACGCCTAGCTTCTTAAGATCAACAGATGTGTCATTATCGGTAAATGTAAGGACAGCTCCTGCGACAGAATTGCCGGCACCGTCGGTCTTGCTTATAGTTACGTCAGTCTGGTTATTCTTGTCGACCATGACGATGGATGCGGGACTTGTAAGAACGCCCTTTTCGATAACGATCGTAACAGGATCAGCCTTCTGGTAACCGGAAGGAACTGTAGTCTCTTCAAGAGTATATGTTCCGTCAGGGAGGTTCCTTATAACAGTCTTGCTGTCTTTCATGGTCTCGAAAACAACACTGTTGCTGCTTACGGAAAGATTCTTTGCCGTGGCTGTTCCCTGAGTTGCAGTAACGCCGAGTTCGCTAAGGTCAAATGTGTTGTCAGAAGCTGTGAGCTTAAGTACGGCACCGCCAATCTCATTGCCGGCTGTATCCTGCTTGCTGACTGCAATTTCAGTCTTATACAGCTCATTGATCAGGATGACAGGCTGTGATTCTTTTACTGCGCCCTTCTCGATAGTTATTGTCTGAGGAGCTGCTGTCTTATAACCGGCAGGTGCAGAAGTCTCTTCAATAGTATATGTACCGTCAGGAAGGCCCTCGATAACCGTACTGATACCTTCCTTGGTCTTGAAGCTGACTGAATTTGCAGTGACAGAAAGTCCGTCTGCTGCAGCTGTTCCCTGCTTGGCTGTTACGCCAAGATCTGTAAGGTTAACACTTGTGTCATTTGCTGTGAGAGTAAGTGTCGCACCGGCAATCTCGCTGCCTCCGATGTCACGCTTGCTTACCGTTACATTTGTCTGGTACCTCTCATCGGTCATGACGAGAGCATCAGGATCCTTAACGACACCCTTCTCGATCTCGATCGTTTGAGGATCGGCGGTCTTATATCCGAAAGGTGTTGTTGTCTCAGTAAGAGTATATTTACCGTCAGGAAGATTGCATACGACAGTATCAAAACCTTCTACAGTCGTAAAGCTTATCGAATTGCCGCTTACAGACAGGCCTTCTGCTGCCTGATCACCCTGTGTTGCGGTAACGCCAAGTTCATTGAAGTCAGCAGAGCTGTCCTGGGATGTGATCGTAAGAACTGCGCCTGCAACTTCCTTATTCTTCGTGTCAACCTTCTTGATGGTGACATTGGTCTTATACATATTATCAACCATTACTTTAGGCTGTGTTCCTGTAACAACGCCTTCCGAAATAGTGATCGTCTGTGCCGGAGCCGTCTCATAACCGAATGGAGTTGATATCTCTTCGAGCGTATAAACGCCGTCAGGAAGTCCTACGATCTTGGTAGTACCCTGTTCCGGAGTCTCAAAGCTTACATAGTTGTCCTTAACCGTAAGACTCTTTGCAGTTGAGGTTCCCTGAGTAGCTGTAACATTGAGCGCTTCAAGATCAACCGTATCGTCAGATGCGGTAAGCTTGAGAACAGCTCCTGCTACTTCCTTGCCGTCACCGTCTTCTTTACGGATCTCGATATCTGTCTTATACATTTCGTCGACCAGCGTGAAAGTATCGCCATTCTCGACCACGCCCTTCTCGATCCTGATAGTCTGAGGATCGGCCTTCTTATATCCGAACGGTGCAGTTGTCTCTTCGATCGTATATTCGCCGTCAGGAAGACCGACCACGACAGTCTCATAATCTTCCACAGTCTTGAAGCTTATTACGTTGCCGCTGACACTCAGTTCTTCAGCGTCTGCTCCATTCTGCGTTGCCGTAACGCCGAGATCTGCAAGATCGACAGTATCGTCAGCAGCAGTTATCGTAATCACGGCACCTGCGAGCTCATTATCACCGGTATCAACCTTCCTGATCTTAACATCTGTTCTGTACATCTCATCAAGGATGACAACAGTATCAGGTCCATCGTTTATATCGTCTTCGACAAAACCTACTTCATTTGCAAAGTTAGGATTTAAGTTGGAATTCGTAATCGTTACATTACCGTCTTCACTAACGGTAAACTCGATAACAGTGGTCTGAGGCTTAAATCCGGCAGGCTCAAGGATCTCGGTGAGAACATAATCACCGGGCTTAAGTCCTTCGATAGAAGTCAGCTTCTCACCGGATTCGAACTCAATAAAGTCCTTTGTGATACGTGCCGTATTAGTAACATCAACATCGTCACGAAGCAGAATTACTTTTCGAAGGTCGATATCAGGATTAGGACGCTTAAGAGCTACCCTCAGCTTGGCACCGGGCACTTCATCGCCGCTTGCCTTGTTGACGTCACGCTTACTTATGTTGACTGTTATTGGCTTTACTCTGTTATAGAAAACACCGAGGTCGAACTGGACACCGGACATCTTGATGAAGTCGGCATCGTAATCTCTGAATACGATATTGTCGCCGGTTACAGACTTATACTTGACGAAATAAGTAAAATTGCCGGACTTGTCTACTTCAACCCTTAAGATGATATCTATAAATCCATCGGAATTCAGATATGCTTTGTTTGTGGAAGCAGGATCCTCTGTAATCTTGAAATAAAACTCTTTGGAGTTGTGGGTGTCACCTGACGGTTTAGGTATATAGTATCTGTTTGTTGAATGATCAGTATCACAATAGAAAGACAGGCTGTCAAAGGTTACAGTGCCGTCCGTCTTCGCACTCGTCTCCTGTACAAAGCCGTCGACTGCTTCAACATCAGCTTCAGCTCCTGCCGAGATCAGGCTGTCATATTCTTTAACAGTAAATTTGAATGTATCCGCCGGAACATCTTTTGATGTATCCTGAATGACTTCGCCGTGCGGAGCGTATTTCTCTGTGAATGCCTTGTTAAACGCGAAATGCATCTGGCCATAGGTATCTCGGCTGGAAGAGTTGTAAAGGAAGTGGAACTCCTGATACATGTCAAATGTACCGGCAGTTACGATCCAGCCCGTAGAGTTACCGTCAACAAGAGTGATCTTGCTGGTATTCGGAGCAAGGACTGCACCTGCATAACACTGCAGATTTACAGGAGCAGACTCCATGATGTTCCAAATGACCTTCTCACTTACATTAGTCTGGAGCGATGCAGCGTATTCCCTGTCAGCGGCCGTACCGCCTCCGTTCCACTGAGTATGACCACCATCGAAATCGCCCACTCCGACGATCTCGAAATAAGGCTTTCTCAGCTGTAATGTATCTGTTCCCTTATAAACTTCATCATCAAGGTTAAAGACAACAACCGAAGACGGGTTCTTCTTAACCTTGAAATGGCTAGCCTGAGTCTGGAGCACATGAAGCATCGGTTCAGTGATATCAACATATACAACCTTGCCGTCGAACTTCGGATCAGTGATATCGATAAGCACATCGCCGGGCTTAACATCTATATACTTATTATCAAGTTTATATTGAGGGTCATTAGCTCTTTGGTTAAGGAAATAAGACCAGCCTTTCTCAACATCCTGAACCGCAACAGGCGAACAGATTCGTTCGATCATTCGGTCTACATTCGTATGTGCATTCGGATTTACAGTCTGGATAAAATCCTTATTCGTATAATCTCCGGTAAACCAGATGTTACCATTTCTAAGATTACTACGTGCATGAACTTCAGGATTGAAGTCCTTATAGTGAACTCTCCCGTCCGGCTCGCCCATGACATTATAAACACTCGGGCCGAAGACGGCAGCAGGCGCTTCCAGGAAGATCGCACTTGCCCTGGTATAACCGAAATAAATATACTGTTCATCCGGATTCTCGCTCGAAAACTCTCTTCCGATAATGAAAAGTGCAGGCGAATCGATATAGTCTACATCGATATTGGATTTATTACGGACAAAATAATTAGTCGCGAACGTAGTCTCGGTATGGCTGTTCTGAATGATCTTCTCAGCTACAACACCATAGTCGACTGCTCCGCCTAAGATAGTTGCATAATTGATGGCACTGGCGGAATCGAATTTTATCGCATCCGCTCTTACATTTCCCTTGTTCCCGTTCGGATATAATGCCAGCGATCCAAGAACGACCGCCCCGGCCACTACTGCCGACGTCACCTTTTTTAGATTATTCAACATAACGACACCTACACCTAATTGTTAAATTATTTTAACAGCATACATTTTATGAACGTTTTGTGAACAAATCAAGGAAGATAACTATCAAAAATATATTACAGTGTTCAATTATCACCGAATTGTAATAAAAATGTTTGATATTTTATGTTAATCCGGCTTTTGGCATATAAAAACCGCTCCCCGTTATAACGAAGAGCGGTTATTAGTCAAACTCAGAAACCCGGATCAGTCTCTCTTTTTCTTCACCCTGTAAATTCCGTAACCGGTGAGGCAGAGCGCCATCGAAAGAATAGCGAAGCCCATTACAGTAGAAGGACTTACCGTTTCACCCGTTGCAGGAATCGGCGGTTTGTTGTTCTGCTTATAGTTAGGATCCGCCTTATCGACCATGATCACAGGTGATCCAGCTACAGTTATCTGGCCCGAACAATCGATCGAACCATCGAACCTGAGTGTAAACCTGATGGCCTCTGCCGTGAGGTAAGCCTCAGGAGTAACTGTTTCCTTAAGCTCATACTGACCGGACCTGAGGCCCTTAACTACTGAAGGTGAAGTATCTACTGTATCGAAAGCAATAGTCTTCTTATCAGCAGAAAGTCTCGGCGCGATAGTGTCAGTACCCTGAGTTACGGTTACGCCTGACATATCGAATCCGTCAAGGCTGGTAAGTGAGAGTTCAGCCTTAGCAAGCTCCTTACCTGCAACATCCTGCTTAGAGATCTTGACCTCAAGCGTAGGACCGACATCGGGTGTAGGCGTAGGTGTCCCCGAAGGTGTTTCTGTAGGTGTTACACCGCCCGTTGTCGTAGGTGTAGGCGTCTCTGTAGCTCCGCCGGTAGTCGTAGGAGTTGCCGTAGGCGTACTGGTAGGAGTCGATGACGGCGTTACTCCGCCAGTAGTCGTAGGAGTTGCCGTAGGCGTACTGGTAGGAGTTGATGACGGCGTTACTCCACCGGTAGTTGTAGGTGTAGCCGTCGGTGTACTCGTTGGAGTAGATGTAGGTGTGTTCGTCGGCGTTGATGTCGGCGTATTGGTCGGAGTTACCGAGCCGGACGGAGTAGGTC
>JAEFBA010000031.1 GCA_016292145.1 Saccharofermentans sp. | reverse complement strand
GGGATGATGATAGAAGTATCAAGTCCGCCTGAATAAGCCAGTAAGAATTTTTCTTTTGCCATAAGGCACCTCCGATTTATGAATATTTATGCATAACTTTGTATAAACTTCGCATATCATACACTTGAGTTCTTTACAAGTCAACACACAAATTTTAATCTTGGCTCTTTATAAAAGCAAATAAGAATAAAGATTTATTTTTTGTGCATGTTTTCATTTTTACCGTTTTGTAAAAAAGTCTGATTATGTATACAATCTTATGTGGCATAATATGCAATTATATTTTCGAGGGGACCTCATACTCAAATGGCTTATCCGTTGATGGAACATCTTATCGGTAAAGGCTTTCTTTATTGCGGCAAATATTACAGGGTCAGTTCCGAGCTGACCGAATCTCTTCAAAAACCGGTAGATATCAGGATCTATTATGAGACCGTCAGGGTTAAAGACGGTGTACTTTTATTCGTTGAAGACCATCTGCAAAGACTTGTTAATTCTGTTAAGGGCTTGGAGAACTTCCCGGTCGACACGTCGAAGATCTTGGCTGAGACATACAGCTTCATCGATCTTGACGGCATAAAGGAAGGTTCTGTAAGAATAGTTCTTACAAAAGAAGCATTACTTATACATCAGGCAGATATTACGCTGCCTTCTGCTTCACAATTCGAGAACGGCATCAATACGAGCATCCTTAACTGGGAACGCAAGACGCCTAATCTTAAGATCTTCAGGGGAGACTATAAGACTACTGTTAATCAGAAGTTTAAAGAAGAGAACAGTCACGGGCTTCCTTTCGAGCTCGTCTTAACAGATAACGAAGGCAAGCTCTATGAAGGTTCAATGTCCAATCTCTTCGTCATAAGAGACGGCAAGGTCTATTCCGCACCTGATAATAAGATTTTAATTGGAATTACCAGGAAGAGGGTAATGGCTGCTCTGGAGCGCTCAGGATTAGATCTTGAGATCGGAACATTCGCTCCGGAAGAGCTCGATCCTAAGACCGATGCTGTATTTGTAAGCAGCACGCCTTTTGACATCCTGCCTGTAAGGTACATGAATGATTATGAATTCGATTCTGCAAACAATGAGATCCTTAAGATGATCTCTAAGATGTATCAGGAATATACATCTGAATATATAGATGCTGCAAAGCGCGCTTTGAACGGATAACTATTTGGAGGTGGTATAAATGGAGGCTAAACAGGGAAAGATTTCGGTAACTACCGAGAATATTTTTCCGGTTATCAGACAATGGCTCTATGAAGATAAGGATATCTTCGTAAGAGAATTAGTATCAAACTGCGCGGATGCAATAGCAAAGCACAGAAGGCTCGTTGAGCTCGGCAAGGCTGAGAAGGAGCCTGATAAGGCAGATTACAAGATCACTGTTACTTACGATGACGATAACAAGACTATCTCATTCGAAGATAACGGTATCGGCATGACAGAGAATGAGGTTGAGAAGTATATCAACCAGATCGCATTCTCCGGCGCGCTTGATTTCGTAACCAAGTATCAGCAGGAATCCACAGATAAGACCGGCATCATCGGCCACTTCGGTCTTGGTTTCTATTCTGCATTCATGGTAGCTGATGAAGTTACTATCGATACGAAGAGCTTCATGGAAGATTCTGAGCCTGTTATCTGGAAGTCCAATGACGGTATGGATTATGAGATCCTTCCTTCGGAGAAGAAGGACAGAGGTACGGTAATTACCTTAAAGCTCTCTGAAGATGCAATTAAGATCTTCGATTCAGCAACTTTGAGAATGACTATCCGCAAATACTGCTATTTCGCACCGGCAGATATCTTCTTCGTTGATACCAAAGCTGACAGACTCCATGAGGAAGCTGAGCAGAAGCGCAAGAAAGAAGCAGAAGAGAAGGGCGAGACATTCACACCTACGCCGGTCTCTTATGTTCCCGTAAACAACAAGGCTCCTCTCTGGACAAAGAAGCCCTCTGAGTGCACGGAATCAGAATATAAGCAGTTCTATCACTCTGTATTTAATGACGGCCGTGATCCTTTGTTCTGGATCCACCTCAATATGGATTATCCTTTCACTTTGCAGGGTATCCTTTATTTCCCTAAGACAGACAATATCTATCAGTCATTGGAAGGCCGCATCAAGATATACAATCACCAGATCTTCGTAGCAGATAATATCGAAGAGATCATTCCGGACTTCCTGTTCCTTTTGCAGGGATGTCTTGACTGCTCTGATCTCCCTTTGAACGTATCACGTTCTGCTCTGCAGCAGGATGAATATGTAAAGAAACTTTCAGGCCACATCATTAAGAAGGTATCCGATAAGCTTAATGACTTATTCAAGAAGCAGAGAGAAGACTTCGAGAAATACTGGTCTGACATCTCCGTATTCGTTAAGTACGGCATGATGAAGGAAGAGAAATTCTACGAGAAGGTTGAGTCCATCTGCCTCTTTGAGACAGTAGACGGCACCTTCAAGACAATTGAAGAACTTACTTCCGAAGATAAGAAGACGATCAGATACACAACTGATCCCAAGGCTCAGGCAGCTTATGTCGAGATGAGCAAGAACGACGGCTTCGAAGTAATCGTCATGGATCAGGAGATCGACAATAACTTCATGTCCTACATGGAGATGAAGAAGCCTGATTACAAGTTCAAGCGTGTTGACTCAGAGCTCTCCGGCAAGGAATCTGATGAAGAGACCAAGAATAAGCTCAAGGACTTCTTCAGAAGTGCCGTAGGTAATGAGAAGCTTATCGTTTTCGCGCAGGAGATGGGAAAAGATAATCTTCCTGCATTGATCCGTGAAGCAGAACATAACAGAAGGATGAAGGAAATGCGCGCACAATATGAGAGAATGATGTCAGCGATGGGCAATATGTCCGAAGAAGAACTCGCCGACATGTTCCCTGAGACTGAAGAGCTCGTCGTTAATACCGACAGCCCGCTCATTACCAAGCTTGAAGCACTTGAATCCATGGGCTCCAAGAAGGAAGAGGCTGACCGCCTGGCTCAGCACATCTACGACCAGGCTAAGCTCGCACACGGTTCTCTTGATTCCGCCGGACTTGAGAGATTCTTAAAGTACAATACCGAATTGCTCTCCAAGAGCGCTGATAATCTGTAATTAAATTTCACGAGGAGATACCTTATGAACGAGAATGATGTAAGACGAGTACTGTCAGAGAAAAAAGAAGGCTTTAACGTTGAAGCCGGCGGAATCCTTCACGATGTTAAATACGATCTCAACGTATCAGGCATCACAAAGGTCCGCGTTATCAACCGCTACGACGTTTCAGGCGTTACAGATGAAGAATTTGCCAACGCCAAGCCCGTTGTATTCAGCGAACCGCCGGTAGATATCCTCTACGATGAGACTGTAGATCTTGCTGATGCAGCATATGTCCTCATTATCGAGTCACTGCCCGGTCAGTACGATCAGAGAGCAGATTCAGCAGCTCAGTGTATCCAGTTCATGACTGCAAAGGAAAGACCTATCGTAAAGTGCGCCAAGATCGTAGCTTTCTATGGTTCTGTCTCTGACAGCGAAAAGGATAAGATCAAGAGCTATCTCATCAACCCCGTTGAAGCAAGAGAGGCATCTGCAGAAAAGCCTGCGACACTGGTTGATAAGTATGACATTCCTACAACCGTTGCAAATGTTGACGGCTTCCTCGATATGTCCGACGAAGACCTTGAAGCTTTAAGAAAGTCCATGGGACTTGCAATGAGTTTTGCTGACATCAAGTTCGTTCAGGATTTCTTCAAAGAGCAGGGAAGAGTTCCCACAGTTACAGAGATCCGTGTTCTTGACACATACTGGTCAGATCACTGCCGTCACACAACATTCCTTACAAACCTTACAGACATTAAGTTTGAAGGCGATGACGAGCTCACGGCTGAGATCAAGGAAACATACAAGGATTATCTTGCAACAAGAGAAGATGTTTATGGCGAGAGGATCAGTCAGAAGCCTGTCTGCCTCATGGACATCGGTACTATCGCAGGCAAGAAGCTCAAGAAAGACGGCAAGCTCGCTGATCTTGATGAGTCTGAAGAGATCAATGCATGCTCGATCAAGGTAAGGATCGAAGTAGACGGTGAGCCTCAAGATTATATCTTCATGTTCAAGAATGAGACTCATAACCATCCTACAGAGATCGAACCTTTCGGTGGTGCTGCCACATGCTTAGGCGGCGCTATCAGAGACCCGCTCTCCGGCAGATCTTATGTATATCAGGCAATGAGAGTTACAGGCGCAGGCGATCCTACGGTACCTGTTGAACTCACACTTAAGGGTAAGCTCTCACAGAAGAAGCTCTGCCGCACAGCTGCTGCCGGCTATTCTTCATATGGTAACCAGATCGGTCTTGCTACAGGCTTGGTTGATGAAGTTTACCATCCCGGTTATATCGCAAAGAGAATGGAGATCGGTGCCGTTGTAGGTGCTGCTCCTGCTTCAAATATAGTAAGAGAAAGACCTCAGGCAGGAGACATCGTAGTTCTCCTGGGCGGCAGAACAGGTCGTGACGGAATCGGCGGCGCTACAGGTTCATCCAAGGCTCACGATACACAGTCCGTTGTAACTTGCGGTTCTGAAGTCCAGAAGGGTAATCCTCCTACGGAAAGAAAGCTCCAGAGACTTTTCAGAGATCCTGAAGTAACAAGACTTATCATCAGATGTAATGACTTCGGCGCAGGCGGCGTATCCGTTGCAATCGGAGAACTCGCTGCTGGCCTTAAGATCAACCTTGATGCAGTTCCGAAGAAGTACGACGGTCTTGACGGTACTGAGATCGCTATTTCTGAGTCACAGGAGAGAATGGCTGTTGTAGTACATCCCGCTGATCTCGATAAGTTCATGGCAGCTGCAGCCAAGGAGAACCTTGAAGCAACAGTTGTTGCTGAAGTTACTGAAGAGCCTGTAATGAAGATGGTATGGAACGGCGCTACGATCGTTGACCTTCCCAGAAGCTTCATCGATACGAACGGTGCTACACAGTATGCTCAGGCAGATGTCGTTCCGCAGGGCAAGGGCGAGTTCCTTGATACTCCTGCTAACGGTTCTGTTGCCGGCAGCTTTGCTGAGAGCCTTAAGGGAACGCTTAATTCTCTTGAAGGCGCATCCAGAAAGGGCCTTATCGAGAGATTCGACTCTTCTATCGGTGCAGCAACTGTTGTATGGCCTTACGGCGGTAAGATGCAGAATTCACCTGAGGAAGGTATGGCTGCAAAGATCCCGCTTGATCACGGTACGACACATGACTGCTCAGTAATGACATACGGATTCGATCCTTACTACACAGAGTGGAGCCCTTATGCAGGCGCTTATAACTCTGTAGTTGAGTCATTGCTCAAGCTCCTTGCAATGGGTGTTGATCCTTTGAAGGCAAGACTCACATTCCAGGAATATTTCGAGAGAATGGGCAGCAATGAATCATGGGGCAAGCCTCTTGCAGCGCTCCTTGGTGCTTACAAGGCCCAGCTCGACTTCGGTACTGCTGCTATCGGCGGTAAGGACTCAATGTCAGGTACATTCAACGATATCCATGTACCTCCGACGCTCGTAAGCTTTGCGGTAGGTATGTCCAAGACTGATAAGATCATCACTGCAACACTTACAGGAAAGGGCCAGAAGCTCTATCTCATCAAGTGTGCAAGAGACGGCAAGGGTTCATACAAGAAGGACCACGTCTTAAGAGTTATCAAGGCTGTTAAGGAGCTGATCGACAGAGGCGAGATCAAGAATGCCGCAGTAGTAAAGAGTGCAGGTGTTGCAGCAAGAGTAGCTCAGATGTGCTTCGGCAACCAGCTCGGCTTCGATTTCTCTGATAAGCTTTCTGAAGCTGATCTCTTCTCCAAGACATTGGGCGCTGTCATCGTAGCTATCCCTAACGACGGAAATGCCGTTGATAAGGTAGAGATGGCAGGCGGTAAGTTCTTAGGTACTACAAACGATACAGGCGATTTCACATACGCTGGCGCTGTATTGTCAGGCAAGGATGCTCTTGAAGCATATGAAGGCAAGCTCGAAAGGATCTTCCCGACGGTTGCTAAATCTGCTGACATGCCTTTCGAGATCGGCGTATACACAGCAGGTAAGCCCGGAAAGGCTGCTCCCGGCATACTTAAGGGAGCTAAGCCGAAGGTTATCATCCCCGTATTCCCGGGCAACAACTGCGAGATCGACTCCGCAAGAGCCTTCGAGAGAGCTGGCGCTGATGCTGAAGTATTCGTAATCAGAAACAGGAACCAGAATGATATCAACGAGTCATTCGCTGAATTAGCAGCCAAGATCCGTGAATCCAACATCATGATGATCCCGGGTGGTTTCTCTGCAGGTGACGAACCTGAAGGTTCCGGTAAGTTTATTACGGCATCACTTAGAAACAGCGGCATCGCTGATGCCATCTCTGATCTCCTCGATAACAGAGACGGCCTTGTATTAGGTATCTGCAACGGCTTCCAGGCTCTGATCAAGTTAGGACTCGTTCCTTTCGGCAAGATCTGCGATATGACACCTGAGAGCCCTACGCTTACGTTCAATAACATCGGCAGACACCAGAACAAGTATGCAAGAACCAAGATCATGACGAACAAGAGCCCCTGGCTCTCGCTCTGCAATCCCGGTGAGATCTATGAGATCCCGATCTCTCACGGTGAGGGCAAGTTCGCTGCATCTGAAGAAGTAGTAAGAAAGCTTGCAGCAAACGGTCAGATCGCTACATGCTATGTCGATCTTGACGGAAACTATGCATCTGATACGCAGTTCAACCCCAACGGTTCTATCTGCGCCATCGAAGGCATTACATCACCTGACGGACGTGTCTTGGGTAAGATGGGTCATACAGAAAGATATGAATCAGATCTTACAAAGAACATTCCGGGCAACAAGTATCAGAAGATCTTTGAATCAGGAGTCGCATATTTCCTGTAATCGAAAATGAACAGAGATAATATTAAAGACATTTTGCAGTCAGAAGGAATCCTGCCCTTAAGCAAATACGGGCAGAACTTCCTTTGTGACGAGAAGATCATCCAAAGCATCATTGACCTCTGTGAGATCAACAGGGAAGACATGGTACTGGAAATAGGCCCCGGCTTAGGGAGCCTGACTTTTCCTTTGTCTTTGAAGACTGATCACTTAGGTTGTGTCGAGATAGATAAGGGACTTGCAGATCACCTTAGAGATACCGTTACAAATGCTACGATCTTCCATCAGGATTTCTTAAAATTCGAGCGTCCGGAGAATATTAATATCGATGTCATCGTAAGTAATATCCCGTATTACATCATGACTGACATCATGAAGAAGCTGTTCGCCGATTATTCTGATGCCAGAAAAATGGTATTCATGGTTGAAGACGATGCGATTGCCAGGATCGACTGCAGGCCCGGGAGCAAGCAATATGGTCCTTTGGCTATCCTTTCAAGTCTTTACGGCGGATACAGATATGAATTCAAGGTGCCTTCGACTGCATTTATACCGCAGCCTAAGACTACATCGGCTGTAATAAGCTTTACGAGAGCCGCTACTGCCGATTACCTGACTCCTGAATTCGTAAAGTTCCTTAACTCATGCTTTTCGATGAGAAGGAAGATGCTTAAGAAGAACCTTTCAGGTTTAGCATCTACGGATGTTATCTGTAATGCCCTCAATCAGATAGGGCTCAACGACAGCTGCAGGGCAGAGGAGCTTCAGCCGGGCGAATTTGTAAGGCTTTTCAAAGTCTTGTGCTGATAAATACACACAAAGCAGTGTTTACTTATATATAAACCTAAGTGTTATAATTATATATCTTCTAATATAGCGGAGGTCTTTTATGAAAAAATCCAATGCCGGTTTACTTGGCAAATATTCTGATGGCTCTTACAAGCGTAAGGGTAAGAAGGATCAGCCCGCTATCGTTGAGTATAAGCAGCTCTACAAAGGTGAGATAAAGGCCAAGGCCGTTACAGAGAAGAAGTATATAACGCTTGATGAGAAGATAAAACTGCGCACTAAGCCCAAGGATCAGGAAGATAAGAAGGAAGAGAGCGCACAGATTACGATCGGCGGCATCCAGTATCTTGTAAGAAGCGGAGATGCAGGCTACGATCACATGATGAAGGTTGGCGCCCTTGCTGACGAGATCTACACAGAAACAAAGAAGAATAACCCGTATATCGCTACGAATAAGACCGCAATAATGTCTCTTTTTGAAGCTTGCGACCAGCTGATCGCCTTAAGAGCAGAGATCAGCACGCTTAAGACCGAGCTTACATATTACAAAGTCAAAGCCAATGAATATGCCAAAGAGAGAAGACCTGACATAAAGCCTACTCCGATGGAGGAACTGGCAGATAAGGTCAGCGAAGGATTATTCGAGCATTTAAAGAAGACTGATGACAAATAATCGAATTGAACTTTTAGCTCCGGCAGGCAACCTTGAGATCCTTAAAGTTGCCATAGACAGTGGGGCAGATTCCGTATATCTCGGACTCAAAGAATATTCCGCAAGAGCGGGAGCAGATAACTTTACCCTTGATGACTTAGAACAGGGCGTAGATTACGCTCATTTAAGGTCGTCCAAGGTATTCCTTGCCGTAAACACATTGATGTCGGATTCTGAGTTTGAACTCTTCTATCCGACTATTGCTGAGGCAGTAAATATAGGTGTTGACGGACTTATCGTTCAGGATCTTGCTGTGCTTCATAAGCTCGCACAGGATTTCCCGGACGTCATTATCAATGCCAGCACGCAGATGAATATCTATTCTGCTGATGAGTTCAAGAAACTCTCTGAGATCGGCGTTAACAGGGTGGTGCTCCCGAGAGAATTATCCTGTGATGAGATAGAGACCCGTACCAGGATTGCGAAAGGCTATAACCTTGAGACTGAAGTCTTTGCTCACGGTGCGGTATGTGTATGCGCTTCCGGACTCTGTCTTTTCTCTGCCATGAACAGAAGCGGCACGAGATCAGGCAACAGAGGGTCCTGCGCACAGCCTTGCAGGGAAGAGTACGGACTTTTCAACAACGGCTTGAAGCTTAAGGACGGACATCTCTTATCACCTAAAGACAGGGATGTTTCCGAATATTTGGAGCGCCTGATAAAGAGCGGCGTAAAGAGCCTTAAGATCGAAGGCCGCATGAGAGATGCTAACTATGTCAGGTCTGCAGTTTATTGTTACAGACGCATGATCGATGCATATTACGAAGGAAAGCTTAATAAGGATCTCATTAAGGAGATCAGATATGACCTTCTTATCAATTTCAACAGGGGAGGAGCATTCACTTCCCAGTATTTGAGCGGCAGCAAAGACGATCATCTGCTTTCGGGCGAATATCCGGGCAAATACGGCGTCAGGATTGGCCGTATAAGCCGTCTGGAGGCCGGAGCAGGAACAGTAACCGTCGGTATCAAGAACGGTGCGTTAGAGCCTCAGAAGGGCGATTTCATATCTATCAGGGAGAATGCCAGAGAGATCTGTTCTTTTCCTGTCGGAAAGACTAATACAGTTCTTAACGGTCTGGCCATCAAGGGACTTCATCCGGACATGATAAAGAAGCTTAAGCCAGGCATGGAAGTCTTCCTCATGAATCATGAGATATTCATTGCAAAGCAGGATTTAAGGAGGACGCCCGTGTCCATTTCCATCTCTTGTTCCGATACAGAGATAACTGCTGCCGCAACTGTTGAAGATGGTCTTGCAAGAATGGTAACAGCCGAATCCAAAGTCGTTATCCCTGATGATTTTGAGGGCAAGCCTCTTGAGAAAGACAGGGTAACTGAGCAGTTATCCAAGACATTAGATACTCCGTTTACTGTAACTTCGGTAGATTTTAACGGAACAGACAGGTTCTATTGTCCCGTAAGCGTAATTAATTACTTAAGACGTGATCTTCTTACAGTGCTTGAAGTGAATGTAGTCAATGCTTTTAAGAAGAACTACGGCACTGATTATGTTGAGGATTCTGAATATTTCGGTGAACAGGAGCCTTTGCCCGGAACGGTAAAGAACATGTACACATATCCCGTCTTAAGACTTAACGAGGATATTCTTGAAGAGGGCGCCGATATCTATGCATTCAGCATCTACGATCTTGCTGATCCGGATATTTACGGCACGGCTATTGATTTCGTAAGGGACCAGGGTGCTTCACTTGTTTTGCTGATCCCTGATTTCCATCACGATAAGCTCAATAAGATAATCGATTACGTTATCTCGCTCCTTAAGGTCGATATGGAAGAAGCATTTATAGCTGTAATGTCTTCGAAGATCTTTACTGACCGTAAGTTCTTAAAAGACGGTCTGGAATTCTACGCTTCGGCAGGTTCTAACATCTACAGTGCCAAGTCATTATCTTATGCATTGAACCTTGCTGATGCCGTAATGCCTTCTTATGAGACGACAGCTGATGATCTTATCCTTAATTTGAGACATCTTACTGAATCTTATGAGATAGGGGAGAAGAAGCCCAAGATTATCGTCCATTCTGAAGGTCTTATCCCTTGGATGCAGTCTGATTTCTGTGCAGCAGGCAGGAACCAGCGCCCCTGTTCATTCTGCAGAGGCAATGCATTCTATGAGATGAGGGCGAAAAGAGATACTGACGGAACAGATCTTAAGGTAATACCTCATCCTTTGGACTGTTCATGCACCATATACGGCAGGGCAAAGAACCCGGTAGATCAGGATTATGCTGAAGCTATTGCAGGTCTCGGGTTCGATGTTATCTGCAATTACACGATATTACCCGGAGGTTCGCTTTAATGACTGAGATCTATATTGAAAAGTGCAGAAAAGACGCCAAGCTTCCTTCATATGCCCATGACGGTGATGCCGGCATGGACCTTTATGCTGCTGAAGACGTTATCATCGAGCCCGGAAAGTCGGCTCTTGTTCCTATCGGTATCAAGATGGCTATTCCTTACGGCTACGAAGTCCAGATAAGACCCAGGAGCGGAGTATCCCTTAAGACACCTCTCAGGATCCCCAACGCACCCGGCACGATCGACTGCGGCTACAGGGATGAAGTAAACGTTATCATCTATAACGATTCATTCTTCCAGGATGAAGGGATCAACGAGCCTCTGACAATAGACATGAAGGGCTGCGTTCACGGCACATACAAGATCAGAAAAGGCGACAGGATCGCTCAGATGGTCGTTGCAAAAGTCGAATATGCAAGCTTCAAAGAGACTGATAACGTTAAGGCTATAGGCGAAGACCGCGGCGGCGGATTCGGCTCTTCGGGAGTTAACTGATGAGCAGAGTTTCAAGCGGATTTGTCAGTTTTTCGAGCGGCGGCACAAGGCGCAGAAGCCCTTTTATCACAAGGCTTGCGCTTGTATTGAGCTTCTTTGCCGTAATACTCATCTTATTCCTTGCACTGACGGTTTTCTCATCCAACAGACTGATGAATGTCAAAGGTAATATCGTTACCAACGTTCCTTCAAATATCCTGCCTTCATACAGTACTACGAGCTTTCAGTCAGCTGACGGCCAGACATCCTTGCAGGGATGGTTCTTTAAGACCAAGAATCCTACTTCAACGATCATCGTTGTGCATGATTCAGGTTCGAACAGACTTCCGTTCGGCGTAGAAATGATCGATATGCTTGAGAGCTGGCTCGAAAACGGTTACAACGTATTCCTTTTCGACCAGAGGAACTGCGGTACATCAGGCGGTGACTGCTGCACATACGGTTATCTCGAATGGCAGGACGTTCTCGGTGCAATAGGTATCGTAAAG
Source organism: Saccharofermentans sp. (assembly GCA_016292145.1). Classification (GTDB taxonomy): domain Bacteria; phylum Bacillota; class Clostridia; order Saccharofermentanales; family Saccharofermentanaceae; genus Saccharofermentans. Next base: position 16,232 of record JAEFBA010000031.1, on the reverse strand, counting down.
CAGATCTCTGTTACAACAGACGTTATCTTATTCGGCATCGGCACCGGCTGTACTTCATCGCTCCTGGCATATGCAAATCTTCCGCCGGCAGGCGCAAGTGAGCAGGACCTTGCTGCATATGACAAGAATATCAGGAACCTGGATTTTGATAAGACTTATATCGCAGGTATGATCCTTGATTCTCCCGCAAAGGAGACAGACGACTATATCAAGCCGGTCGTAAGAAGAAGTGAGCCTTTGGGATTCCTTACACAGTTCTCGATCCCTTATGCGATCAGAGTATCTTCAGGCGGAACGAACATTAGCCTTGCTGCAGAGATCGCAAGACTTCCCATTCCTTTGCTTATAATCTACGGCGGTCACGACACCTTCGTAGGTGCTGATAAGATCGACCAGATCATAACCGAGCGAAGCAGGCTTAACTCCAGTATCACAAGGAGCGTAATGGTCTCCGGTGCAGGTTATCTGGAAGAATACGGAATCAACAAGAACCTTTATATCAAGACTATAAACGACTTCCTGAACGAATACTATCTGGTAGATGAGACATGAGCGAGAAAGATGTATTGATCTTAGGAATAGAGAGCTCCTGTGACGAGACAGCCGCATCCGTTGTAAAGAACGGACGAGTTATCTTGAGCAACTGCATTGCTTCACAGGCTGATTTCCACGAAGAATATGGCGGAGTCGTACCTGAACTTGCTTCCAGAATGCATGTTGATGCCGTTTATCCTACAGTGCAGAAGGCATTGTCTGATGCAGGCGTAACGCTTAATGATATCGATGCAGTGGCAGTTACATACGGTCCCGGCCTTGTAGGTGCTTTGCTCGTAGGTTTATCGTGCGCGAAAGGCCTTTGCGAAGTATCAGGCAAGCCCTTGGTAGGTGTAAATCACTTAAAAGGTCATATAGCAGCAAATTATATATGCTTTGAAGAGCTTGAGCCGCCTTTCCTTTGTCTTTGCGTAAGCGGAGGCAATTCCATGATCGTCCGTGTTGACGATTATACGGACATGAAAGTGCTCGGAAGGACACGTGATGACGCTGCAGGCGAAGCAATAGACAAGATCGCCCGTGTTGTCGGATTAGGATATCCGGGCGGTCCTAAGATGGATAAAGCAGGGCAGGGGGGCGATACCACAAGGTACGTCTTCTCTAAGACACATATGGGAGATACCCTGGATTTCTCTTTTTCCGGACTTAAGACATCTGCGCTTAATCTCATCAACGGATTAAGACAAAAAGGCGAAGAGATAGATCTTAAGGACTTCACGGCATCTTACCAGCAGGCTATAGCTGATGCGCTCTTAAAGAATACTTTGATCGCTGCTGAGCAGACCGGGATAAAGAAGATCTGTCTTGCAGGCGGCGTATCGGCTAACTCATTCTTAAGAAGCACATTCGATAAGGCTGCTAAGAAAAAGGGCATTAAGCTCTACTATCCTGAATTGAAGTATTGTACGGATAATGCCGCCATGATCGCTTCGTGTGGTTACTACGAATACATGAACGGCAGGCGGGATACATTGGACCTCAACGCTTATCCGTCACTTCAAATGCAGTAAAATCGGGCTTTTCGAGCTTTTTAGTTGCAAAATAAGCTTTTGCATATAAAATATACGATTATGGCAATCAAAAAAGGTATAAAGATAATAGCAGAGAACAGAAAGGCCTATCACGATTACTATATCGATGAGAGGTATGAGGCTGGCGTGGCCCTGTCAGGCACTGAAGTTAAGAGCCTTCGTGCAGGCAAGGTCAATCTTAAAGACTCTTATGTTCAGGTAAAAGACGGGGAGATGTGGCTTATAGGTGTTCATATAAGTCCTTATGAGAATGGAAACAGATTTAATCTTGATCCTGAGCGCAACAGAAAGCTCCTCATGCATAAGAAAGAGATAATCCGCCTGTATTCAACGGTTAAGCAGGACGGTCTTACTTTAGTGCCCACGAAATGCTATTTCAAGGACAGCAAAGTAAAGTTTGAGATTGGTCTTGCAAGAGGTAAGAAGGATTACGACAAGCGTGAAGTCCTTGCCAAAAAGCAGGCAAACAGAGATATCGACCGTGCAATGAAGAATGTCAAAAAATATAACGGTTGATATATAATTAAGGCAACAAAATTAAAGGGAAGACCTATGACGACAGAGAAGATAAAACAGGGTGTACGCGACAAGGAGATATCTATAAGATATATCATTGTTGCTGTGATCTTCTGGATTATAACGGTCTCGTGGATCGTAATGATCTTCCATTTCTCAAATCAGTCTGCAACACAGTCATCCAACACATCCAATATGGTTGTCAGTTTGCTCAATGAACTGTTCAGCATAGATATACAGGATGACATGGTCATAAGGAAAGTAGCTCACGCAACGGAATTTGCGCTCCTGACGATCTTCTCCTATGTAGCACTCTCATCAACCAATAAGATATCAAATAAGACATCTTATGCAGAGAGCCCTGTAAAGCTCATGAGATCTGATAATGAGATGAACATCGTATTCACATTATGGTTTACGATCTTAAATGCGATCTTCGATGAATATCATCAGTTGTTCGTTGATGGCCGTGACGGATCGATCAAAGACGTTCTGATCGATCTGATCGGAATCGTAATCGTCCTCATCGTTATACGTATCGGATTTACGATCTACCTGAAGACCAAGGGTAAGGCTGAGGTCGTATATACCTGAATCTGTGACTTTTATTTTTTCAAATAAAGATAATAGAAGGAGTATTTGGGATACAGCAATTGGACTTCAGGCTGTTGACGGATTAAAACCATCAAAATACCTTAAAACACTTGCTGAAGAAAATATATCAGGGAAGAAGACATATGACGATATCAATAGAGAATTGATAAAGGAATATGGTTCGGATAATTCCAGGCAGAAAGAGGCAGACATTGTCGCATTAAGAATTGCTGAACTCCTTGAAAAGGCTGATTTCATTATGTCTTCAGATCTTTTACTGTCAATTCATGAATATTTATTCAACGGAATCTTCGAAGAAGATATTGTCGGAAGATTCAGGAACTACAACATCCGTAAGAAAGAAGCGGTCTTATTGGGCGATTCGGTAAGATATGCAGATCAGTTGATCATAAAAACTCAATTAAAACAGATATTAAATGCTGAGAAATCCTACGAATATTCAAATCTGATGACACAATCCGATATTGAGCATTTGTCAGGGTTTACAAGTAAGTTGTGGCAAACACATCCGTTCGCTGAAGGGAATACAAGGACGACTGCAGTATTCATATATCTATATTTAAAATCTATTGGTTTTGAATTAAATACCGATTCTTTTAAAGACCACAGTGATTATTTTAGAAACGCTCTGGTCAGAAGCTGCAATTCGGCATACGGATCTAACACAAAACCGACAGTTAATTTTTTAATCCGGTTCTATATGAATTTACTTAATAACTCAGATATTGTTCTTGATGATCTTGATCTGTTCATTAATAATTCGACAGAATGATCCTCAGAAGGCGATGAGATTTTTCTACGACTCGCCAAACAGAAGAATACCCCTTTTCTGTAATTATTCTCTATATGCAATTCGGTATAATTACAATTTTGGTGAATTGGGAAGAGGTAAAAATCATATATATGTATAATGGTTCGATTTTAATTGGATTATCAGATGGCTTATTTTGCTCCGGAGCTTCTGAATCGATCCTGTGATTCTGATCTTTGATCATCTGCATCATTTCCCGTTTATATCTCATACGATTCATTCTGATCATTCGTATGATCATTTCTGAGTGATTTATTTTTTCCAGATCGATCAATCCATCATTTGGGAATTAATTATTTGATCCTACGCACGCTGATCATATCTGATTCTTACAGCCAGTCATTTTTGTCGCGCTGTTCTTGTGATCACATCCGTATCCATGTTTCTGTCTTAAACGGCGAAAAAAATCACATTTAAGACAGATATAAACGAAAATCTGTCGCAAACACCTTTAAAAATCGCATTTAAGACAGATCCACAAAAAGAACGCATGTTCGTTTTCGGGAACAAACAAAGCAGGGGAATGCCAAATACGGATTTATGCCCCAAAATCAGTGTTATTCGGTCTTCCCTTCTGATTTGATCAATTTATTGATATATCTGAAGAAGAATATCGGTTCGGCGACTTCGAACGGGATCAGAACAATAATATTGGCCAGTACGACGCCTATCATGCCCCCTGTAAGCTTAACGAACACCCATGCGAGCGGAATATCGACTATTGCCGCGACCGTCATTAAGACCATCTGAGGCTTGAAATACGAGAATCCGTTCCCGATGCTGGTATTGACGTTATGTACCATGAATATGAATCCTGAGAGCGCGAAAACAACCGCGTACAGATAATTGACGTCTATAGCATTTTCCTTGAGCCAGAAGTTAACAATTGGCTGTAATACTACGACGATGAGCATTAACACTATCAGCACAAGAACACTGAAGCCCAAAAGAAGCATGTATGTCTTCTTGATCCATGTAAAGCGTTTCTCTACCTTAGCTTTGGTTACGGCAGACCAGATCGGGATCAAGACGAGCGAACAGATAGCCGCTACGGAGTTGAAAATCTTGAAATATACCTGATAAGTAACAACGTCAGACGGATTGCAGAATGCGGAGATCAGGAATTCGTTGGTCGATGATATGACCATGAATACAAGCTGGAGCCATAAAAGCGTCAGACCGATCTTGAGCAGAGATTTTGCAGCATCTTTGGACCAGAATTTTACAGAAGGCCTGATATCCTTGAACTTGCCGCAGAATAGGATCAGGCTTACAACGATCAAGGGAAGATTTACAGCCAGGATATTAAAGTACGATATGGCGATAATGGATGATTCCGTATCCCCTGCCGGAAGCAGATTTATTACTATGAAGATGATTAAATTAGATAAGAGTGTCAGAAGATTAACCAGACCGGACCTTTGGATCGCATAAAGCACTGACGTAATGAGCTTTAACACGAACTGGATCATGACACCGATAAATACGATCTGGATAGCGTATTTTAATACCGGCAGAGACAGTTCGGATTCATCGATATTTAAGATCGCATTCCAGTTCAGAAGATGAATAACGACGCTGCCGATGATTCCGATGATAACGACTAATCCTGCTGAAGCGATATAGGTGGAAGATACAAGGGTCCTCCCTCCTTCAACGTCTTTTTCAGCCAGTGCTTTGGGAAGTTTATTACGAAGTCCGTTGCCTATACCAAGATCGAAAACAAGGACCCAGTTGATGATCGATAATATCGTGTACCAGATACCTAGAACGTTGTCATTACCGAAGAATCTGATATATGCGGGCAGCAAAAACAGCGTCAGTATCATCGATCCGCCCTTTACCAGGAACGCACCTAAGATATTGATAAGAATATTCTTGTTATTCTTTACAGCGCCGAAAACACTTTCTTTGCTTAGCTTCACGATATCTGCCTTTCATCAAAACAGGGGAGTTTCCCTCCCCTATCTTATCAGAGTTGTAATTATCCAACTTATGAATACTCGCGTCAATATAACCTATATGGTTAATATGTAGTAATACATTTATATTCTATTTCAGTAATAAGACAATTTGCGGTATTATATTGCCTGTGGATAATAGAACTTTTCGGAGGTTTATAAATGAAGACAGTTAAGAAGATCATCTCTTCCCTGCTTATATCTGCTTTTGTCTTATCTTTAGCTTCATGCAATAAGTTAAAGACTGAGGACATCACTGCCACGGCTGAGACTTATGCTAAGTGCGTTCAGTATCTGGATGCTGACAGGATCTTAGATAATACTGAACCGGTTGATGAAGCTGCAGCTGAAGCGTTCAGGAAGAAGTTAACGCTCACTGATGACGATTACGATCAGGCCGACCTCAAATCAATAATTGGCCAGACTATCCAATATACGGTAAACAGCGAGTCTGTAACTGGCACCAACAAGAATGCGAGCGTCGACGTAACTTTTACGAGGATCAAATATGAGGCTGCATTTAATAATCTTGTCGGCCTTAAGGATGCTCATCTTAAGGCTCTGCACGAGTGCACTGAGACTTTGAGCACCACGATCACCATCATGCTCAACAAGCAGGAAGACGGCCGCTGGCTGGCTGCTTCTGACACGATTGCCAAGTTTGACGAGCTTTATTCATTCCTGGATGCAAAGTTCGAATTCAAGCCTGATACGCCGGACCTTTTCGACAGCACGTCATGGCTCTTCGGCAAAGATGGCAACTATGAGAACACCAAGTGCATTGAGCTCGATATCTGGTTCAAATATGATCCTGAGGCTGAGTTCTACTATGTTGTTTCCCAAAACAACACCGAGCTTTATAAGAGCGAGCCTGAGAAAACTACCGACATCTTCTTCAGAGCCAAGTACGATAAGTCGTTGGGCGCGAAAACGACCAGCACAGGCTTTATCAATCAGGGCATCTACAATATCAAGATCTATAGAAAGGACGGACTTCTCATGGCTGACGAGACTACGACCGTTATCGTAAACGGCGCAAAGGGCTCGCCTGAGATCACATCCGCTCCTAAGGGTGCTTCATATTCCATTAAGGATCCTTCATTTGCATCTATCAAGAGCCTTGGCTGGTGGGATTATTCCGGCACGCTTTTATCTGACGGCATCTACTGCTCCAACACCAAGACACTGGCTTTCTCTATCGAGCTTTTAAGTGATGCGGATTCAGTCTATTACGCTTATTACTTCGTGCCCGGCGAGAATGCAAGCACCAAGAATATCGACTACACCAAGCCCGTATATTCCAATTCTTTGGAGCAGTTCATCTATATCGACGGAACCACGTTCTTTAACTTCGATTATACGCCTGACAAGATGGAAGTCGGCACATATGTCCTTATAATCTGCAAAGATGGAATGAGCGTTGATAAGCCCTATGTAACCGCTACATGCAAGATAATCCCTCAGACTTCTGAAGATTTCATCTGATACAGGAAAAATCGCTGAATAAATAAAGGGAAAAAGGTCTTATTTATTAAGACCTTTTTCTAATGCCGGATTAATGATGTCCTTGATGATGAACTCAGCTGTCGCATCGATGTTGTCGTAAGGAACGATCTTCGGAAGCGTTACGCCGAAAGCCTTCTCGGACTTGCGGATAAGGTCATCAGTATAAACAAGACAGCCGTTCCTGATATCTTCGACACCGTCCAAAGCCAGAGACTGGCGGTTCTTTGAGATCATGTCATCAAGCGCGAAAACACTCTCATCGATGTAGCATGTGGGCTCATCAGTCGTACCGTCAACGATTACCGGGAAGCCGCCGATATTGCCGAACACGCCCGGTGAGAAGAACTTCATCTTTGTATTTCCGCGCAGAGCAGTCATTATGCAGTTTATGATATCGAAATTAGATGATGCATTCATCATGTTGCGCTTGGAATCAGTAGGCATCGTGATAACGCACTTCTTCAGGATGTCATCCTGGTCGAGCTTGATCTCCTCACCCTTGTAAGATGCCTTAAGGAGCTGCTCCAAGCCTTCATTCTGTCCTTCCTTGCTGATAACAACGTCATGGAAATGTGCAGTAGCGATATCGACATCGATATTCCAGAAATCAGCTACGCCGATCTCATTTGCGATCGCGAACTTAAGGCGCGGCAGCAAGTGATTTAAGTTGCCTGAACCGAAGTCAGGATAAGCAACGCCGCTGGATTTAAGCCACGGGATAGTGCCGTCAGAATAGGAAGTATTGATAACGATGCCCTTCCCTTCAGCCTTCGTATAACCGAGCATGATGTTCCTGATATATTTGATGGCCAGAGGCGTCCAGATGCCATAAGCACGGATATTCTTCCATGAGATGGAACCGTACTTAAGGCCGGGATAAACGCGGCTGGAATTGACTATGAAGTCAGGCTGATACTTGGAAATGAGTGCGGCAATAGAATCAACGTCGTCAAGATTGCATGTGCCGTCGACGATGACATTAGACTTGTTCTGGCGTCTGATAAGCGCCGCAACACGTGCTATATTTACGTCACACTGAAGCTTCTCGGCATTTCTGCCTGCAACGATGATCTCAAGATTCTCGTCATTTGATGAGAGAAGGTAGCTCAAAAGGTAATTTCCGACACTGCCAAGGCCGATGATCATGACCTTGATCCTGCCCTCCTGATCGTGTTTTCTTATAAGCTTTAACTTCTCTTCTAACATAACTATTTTCCTTCCTATTAGAGACCTGCAGTAATGAAATCATTTACCGTATTACAGTTGATCCAAGTCTTCATAGATATTATATCGATAGTCTGGCCATTCTTTGCAAGTTTTTGAAAATATTCATTTATCAGGACCAGATTAGTGCCCGTAAAACGCCCCGGATTGCTTGCCAATACAAGTTCTGAAAGAAGCTCAATATCAGTAAATTTCCATATCTGGCCGGAGTTGTAGACAGCCGTAAAGGGCTCATCTATCTTAAGCTGGCCGTGAGCTGTATCGTAGATGTAGTGCGGTACGTTTTCGAGATCATAGTAAAGAGCGACCGCTTTGTTAGCCTTTATAGCTTCACTGTTGATCGTAATTACACTGTTCTTTGACTCTGCAACGCTCGAAAAGCTTATGTCATCGACAAACAGGTCACCTTCAGCGAACAAGACCTCAGTGATCTCCTTGCCGTAGATCTTGAGCACTGCATCAAGGCCCAGATAAAGGCTCCAGCCGGAGCCGTATTCGGCATATTGCTCGTTGTTGACGAGCATGACCTTCTCGCTTACTTCAGAAGGAAGAACACTATTGATGTATTCCTCAAGCTCATTGATCAGGAACCCGCCTACAACCACGAAGAGATCATAAGAAGCGGCCTGAGTGAGCATGTGATTGAGAAGTGTCTTAAGCGGGTCTTCCCTGTTGTAAATGCATTTGACCGTGGGCTTACCGATGCTCTCGGAAAACCTTGTTGCAGAGCCTGCTACTGTCGTAAGAAATACTCTCATCCGTTCTTCCTAAAATCGATTATCATATCGATTCCCTCTTCTAATGTTATCTTAGGAGCCCAGCCGGTTCTCGTTCTGAGCTTCTCTGTAGAGAGCACACGTCTTACAGGATCTGACTCTCTGTAGCCTTCGAAAGTAATCTCCGGATTCTCAATACCTAGCTTGCCTGCGATAAGCGCAACAAGATCAAGGATCGATATCTCTTCTTCTGTTGCTACGTTATAAACGCTGCCGTCCATTGCATCCGGATGCTCAAGGAGGTGCAGAACTGCATCGCATGAATCGATATTGTGAAGGAACGTTCTCTTGTTAACCTTGGAGTTCTCTAAGAGTACGACCTTGCCGTCATTAATAAGGCTGTTAACGATATGAGGAAGGATGTGCTTTGCGAAGCGCTCATTCTTGCTGTAAACGTTGGCAAATCTCAATGACGCGCCACGGATCTTGCCTGTATCAACGGCATCCTTCATGAAGAACTCTGTAAGGAGCTTGCCTGTCGCATAAGATGTTCTCTGGCTGTGCTCTGCATCAGACATGAGAAGATAATCAGATTCCTTTACTCCGCCTTCCTTAAAGGACTGCATGGAATATACTTCGGAGGTTGAGCAGTTGATATAAGCATCGGCGCCTACAGAGATAGCCTGCTCTAAGAACGACTTCATGCCGAGAAGGTTCGTATCGAATGTCGTGTATACGTGGTAGAAATATTCGGTATGTACAACGGCTGCGCAGTTGATATAGAAGACCTTGTCGAAGTCTTTCTTTTTCGAGACCACGAGATATTCGATCTCAGCCATCTGTGCAGCGTTATTGATGTCGTATTGGAAGAACGTAAATCTATCGTCGTCAATAACGTCTGAGACTGTATCAATGGACGAACAGAAGAAGTTATCGAATCCGATTACACTGCCCTTGTTGCCGTTAAGGATCTGCCTTACCAGTTCATTGCCGGTCATGCCGGTTACGCCGCTTATAACATAAAGATTGTTCATAAATTCACACTCCGTTTGTTAATCTCTCGCTGTAAAAAGGATCTACCTGATCGTTATATAAACTTTGCTCAAATTGTACATCATAAGGCACCGAAATGAGACTCACTCCCTTATTGGTATCAAGAACTGCATACTGTGCCTTAGGATTATGGTTTCTGGGCTGCCCTACGCTGCCCGGATTAATGAATATTACCTTCTTCTTGTTGCGCATCGAAGGATCATCAACCTTATAGAACATATCGAAAACATGCGTGTAATGGCTGTGGCCGGACAAGACATAATCGTACCCTTCATAGCCTTCCCAGGCGCCGTCTGTGCCGTTCGCATTGTCAGGCTTGATAGCTTTCCAATATGGGTCTAAAAGGCTTCCGTGGACAGCCAAGAACTTCTTCCCTTCAAGCTCGAATTCGGTCTTGCCGGACTTGCCTTCAATATCGTTAAGATACTGAACGGATTCAGGTGTCAGCTGTGATTTGGTATATTTGGCCGACAAGACGCCTCTCTCTGTCGAGAAATGCGCATAATCATCTTCCATTATCGACTGCTCGTGATTGCCCCAGATATTGCATACAACAGGAATATCAAGCTCCCTGATCATCGAAATGACCTCATTTGAGCGCATTCCGTAGTTGATCAGATCGCCCAGGAGCGCGATGTGATCAGGCTTAACGTTCGTCCTGATATCATTTAAGACGCTCTCCAAAGCGGATACATTTCCATGTATATCCGATAGAATTGCAATTCTCATATTTAAAAGCACACCACCATTTCTATTTATTAATAATAATATAAAAAGACGAAATCGCAAAATCTCAGGGAAACGGCGGCAAGTTAATCACAAGGCAAATATTGCAAGCCCTCAAATCGTACGTTTTTTACCCCGAAAAAGGTACGATTTTACTCGTTGCAACTTGCAAGCCCTCAAATCGTACGTTTTTTACCTCAAAAAACGTACGATTTTGCCCTTTGCAACTCGTGGAAAAAAAGCTGCCTCATTATGAGAACAGCCCTTTGTCGATTACATGCTCACAAAAGCGTTATAGGCTTTCTGCATGCCCTTATCAGCAAATTCAGGTGCGGTCTGTTCAGTGCGTTTTTTCAGATTTACTCCCGGCGTCTTGTAAACGCTGAACGCAATTACAAACTTTCCGTTTATCGCAGTAACGACGCATTCTTTCTTTTCGCTGCCATAATAATAATCAAATTTCTCTCCGACTTTTAATTTTCTGTATTCATCGGAATCAGCATCAAATTCGAAAACCCTGGCATAATGCTGAAGATTAATAGCGTTTTCGGCTTCTCCTTCGCCGGGATAATCAAACCAGATGTATGCAAAATTCAATATTCCAACACTCTTATTATTCTCAGCTGTTTCAGAACTCTGAGTCATATAATTCATAAAAGACGAACCAAGATTGCCTTGCATTTTTGCAAAGACATAATCGAAGTTGATCTCCGGTTTGTCTGCTGGCTTCGAGAATACTTCCGGCAGTTTTACGAATGCTTCATAAATCTCCTGAAGATTTCCCAAAGTATAATCAGGAGAATGCTCGGATACATATGAATCAGTGCCGGATTCCCCTTTAGTTCCACATAAGCAGAGTACAAATTTACCATTAATTGCAGATACTGTTGCTCCAACCGGGAAACCAAAGCCTGAGAAGAATGCGACTTCATCTCCGACTTTTAAGTTTCTGTATTCAAATGAATTAGTGTCAAACTCAAGAATATCGGCTCTGACGCTAACGTCATCGTCCTTAGTGTCGCTGCTTTCTGAATCTGAATAATAAGGAGGATTAAGCCTAATAATATTTACGATACCAATATAAGAGTTTTTGATCATGTCTTTTTCATTCGGCTTTTTCAAGTCAGATATATCATATTCAAGCTTCTCTAATACTGTCTTTTGAACTTCCTCGAAAGTAAGAGATACAGCCTTGCTTGTTTCTTCAGAAGATGTCGTATCAGACGATTCTTCACTGTTAACGTTAAAAGAATCTTTTGTCTGATCAGAAGTCAATTGATTGCAGGATGCTGCCGACAATACAACTGCACCGGCAACAACAGTACATAACGAACGTTTAATAAAATCATAAGAAGAACAATTTACTAATCTTTTCATTTCTTAACTCCCCAAAGGCGTATGAAAACAAAACAACTGAACAATCACGATTTTACATTATCAAGCGTGTTAAATTTTGGTTAATAATGTAAGATTATTGATCTGCGGCAGATTGCGTAACTATCAATAAAATACGGTGTCTTATTAATTAAGACACCGCAATGTTTTAAGCTGAACGCTTGAAGTTGATGCACGCCCGTTCGAAGTCCACATTATCGTATGCGGGATTATCAGCCAGCACATCTTTGTAGTCTTCATCTTCACCGACGACAATGCATAATACATACTGTCCCCTGATAAGATAAACAACACAGTCGTTATCTATCTGCTTGTCGGCATCAATAAAGAACGTGATCTTATCGCCTTCGGCAAGCTTTTTATAGTGAAAGATATCCATATCAAGCTCAATGATATAGACCAGATATTTGGACCACGGATCCTGCTCAGCGTCAGGATCAGCAGAGTAATCATAATTGATCCTGTAATAGTCCTTTACTCCGAAAAGTGCATTCTTCTTGGCAAGCTCAGGATCCATCTGTGTCTTTATCATCTTATGCCCGTCATGCTGAGGATCAAAATCGTCAACCCAGAATCTGTTCGTGATCTCTTCTAAAGACAGCTTGAACATTCCCTCGTATTTAGTTTCTTCGCTTGTCTCTGCAGTAGTCTCTGCTGTTGTCTCTTCAACTGTTGTTTCTTCAGGTGTAGCTGTTGCAGATTCTTCTGTAGAGATCTGAGCGGTTGTTTCAGTTTGTTCGGAAACTTCAGTGTTGCATGCAGCAAGACCCAATAACACTGTGCAAGCTAATACTGTTGATACAAGTTTTTTCATACCGTATTTCCTCATTCGTATTTAAAATTCTTGAATGTCTCGTACCCACTCTGTGCATTTCCAAGTGTGAATACAGGTGCTGTCTCTGTCTTCGTTTTCTTATTCTTAACGTCTTCATCAACAGCCTCAATACAGATAACGTATTTGCCGTTGATCGCAGTAACGATCGATGAATTAATGCATTCTCTCTCGTAATAAAAAGCATTGCCGCCAACTTTAAGATCCTTATACTCAGTTGATTCAGTATCGAATTCTAAGATCCAGACATTGACATTAAAATTCCTGGTAACAATAGTGTCGTCTGCTTCAGTATCGGTCTCACTGCGCCAGATGTGGACCATATTCCTGATACCGATATTCTTGTTCAGTTTCTTGTTTGCATTATCCTGATATACGACGTTCATATAATCGTCTTCTCCCAAAGATGCGTGAACTTTACCGACAAGTATCTCGAATTGCTTTAATGCTCTATATTCTACTTCAGGATCAGAATCAGTAACGTTAACTGTCTTATCGGGATCGATCTTCATGAAGGCATCATAACCTTTCTGAAGATTGCCTAAAGTAAACTCAGGACTTGTTTCAACCTTATCTGCAAGCAGCATGTCATTGCCTTCTGAAGCGTAAAAACTGATCACGTACCGGCCGTTTATAGCTGTAACGACAGCAGGAAAACTATTGTAATCAGCATAGTATTCAAGGCTGTCGCCGACTTTTAAGTTCTTATAAGTGTCAGTGTTGGTATTGTATTCCAGAACAAGGATCTCGACTCTTAAGTAACGGTAAGGACCGTCCTCTGTCTTGATCTTAGCATCACCGCGCCAGATATGAGCCATGTTAACTATTCCGGCCAACTTGTTCTTGGAAGCAAATTCCTCAGACTGATACTGAAGGTTGTCATATCCATCGCCTAAAGCTGCAAGGACCTTCTCAGTTACTATCGCAAAATCATCGAAACTCTCATTCTTAGGCGCCTGAACATAAGGCTTTTTGGTAGTCTCAGACGGCTCTGTCTCAGTCTCTTCAAGAGTTGTTTCTGAAGTTACATCACCATCTGCTTTACCGGATTCATCGGATAACATGCGTTCTGCTTTTTTGCCGGTACCGCAAGCTGTGAAAGACAGCAGGATAAACCCTGCCATAAAAGTGCATAATAGTTTTCTCATAAGATTATTCCTCTCCCCAATAGCAAATACCTTACCCAATGTATTCACTGAAAAGAATATAACATAGATTTATTGAGCAAATAAAGGAAAATCGTATGAAATATAAGCGGGGCGTCACTTTCAGGACACCCCGTACTAAGCTATAAGTCTTAGACAGAATTAAGATGCATTACGTTTATCTTCAGGATCAACAAATTCTATCTTTAAAGTTTTACCCATGCCCGATATTAGGACAATTTAAAAACCTGCACTACAATAAATGTAATGCAGGTTCAAAATTCTGTTTCAAAAATACGCTTTTACTTGATCCACTCAACCTTTATCTCTTTAGCATCAAGACCGTCTCTCTTCTTGATGAATTCGGGAGCGACCTGAGGGAACATGGCACAGGAGAGTACATCCTCTTCCGATTTTGCAATGTCCTTGTACTGGGACTTGATCTTTTCGAGCTCGGGTTCAAGAAGGTCGGCAGGACGGCATGTGATGACTTCATCAGAGCCGATCGCAGCCTTGCGGATCTCTTCATTTACTTCGCCCGGGAGCTGGCCGTACTCGCCGCGGAGCAAGCCCTTGGATTCTTTTGTGAATGTCTTGTAACGGCCCATGAGGACGTTAAATACGGCCTGGGAACCGACGATCTGGCTGGTAGGAGTTACGAGCGGAGGATAACCGAAGTCCTTACGGACGCGCGGAACTTCCTGCAATACCTCTTCCATGCGATTCTCAGCATTTGCCTGCTTGAGCTGTGACAAGAGGTTTGAGAGCATTCCGCCGGGAACCTGATAGAGCAGCGTATTCGGATCTACGCGGAGGACCTTGGAACTGATGGTTCCTGCAGCTTCCATCTTTGCGGCAACACCCTTGAAGTGAACTGCTGCCTGATTAAGCTTAACAAGATCCAAGCCTGTGTCACGCTCAGTGCCGCGCAAAGTTGCAACGAGAGACTCTGTAGCAGGCTGTGACGTGCCGTTCGCGAAAGGAGACAGCGCTGTATCTACGATATCAACGCCTGCCTGAGCTGCCATGAGATAAACCATCGCGCCTGTGCCTGTCGTGTTATGTGTATGGAGATGGATAGGAATGGATACCTTCTCCTTGAGTTTCTTGACCAAAGAATAAGCATCTGCAGGAAGCAGAAGATTAGCCATGTCCTTGATGCAGATCGTATCAGCGCCCATCTGCTCCAATATGACTGCCTTGTCCACGAAGTAATCTTCGTTGTGAACGGGGCTTGTCGTGTAGCTCATTGCAGCTTCTACGATGCCGCCGTACTTCTTTACTGCCTTGATGGATGCTTCCATATTGCGGATATCGTTGAGAGCATCGAAAATACGTACTATATCGATACCGTTCTCAATGGACTTGGCGCAGAAAGCTTCGACCATATCATCAGCATAGTGGCGGTAACCCAAAAGGTTCTGGCCGCGCAGAAGCATCTGAAGCTTAGTGTTGGGAAGAGCCTTGCGAAGAGTACGAAGTCTCTCCCACGGATCTTCATTAAGGAATCTCATGCAGGAGTCGAAAGTAGCTCCGCCCCAGCACTCGATCGAGTAATAACCGATAGAATCTAAGATCTCACATGCAGGAAGCATATCCTCAAGCTTCATTCTTGTGGCTGCCTGGCTCTGATGCGCGTCTCTTAAGATCGTATCTGTTATGAGAAGTTTCTTATTTGTAGCAAAAAGTTCAGACATTAAATGACCTCACTTAACATCGAAGAGCAAGTCGCCGCCTGCAACTGTGGAACCTTCTGTAAGGTTAAGAGATCCGATTGTACCGTCAACGGGTGCCGTGATCTCATTTTCCATCTTCATAGCTTCAAGGATAAGAACTACTTCGCCGGCCTTAACAGCGTCGCCTGTTGCCTTCAATACCTTAAGGATAGTGCCCGGCATAGGTGCAACTACTGAACCGGAACCAACCTCAGCAGGCTTAGCTGCAGCCGGTGCAGGTGCTGCCTTGGGAGCTGCGGCTACAGGAGCAGCAGCTTTTGCTACAGGAGCAGGTGCAACGACTGCGCCGTTTGCTCCAATAAGCTCTACATCCATCTCATATGTCTTACCTTCAACTGTAATACGATACTTGCTCATATTTATTCTCCTAATTGATATTTATGATAAGAAATGCCGTTATCGGCGATAAA
>JAEFBA010000030.1 GCA_016292145.1 Saccharofermentans sp. | reverse complement strand
AAGCCTAAGAAGAAGCTTCCCGTAAGGATCATTCTCGGCATCTTGAAAGCTGTTGTCATACTGCTCCTGGTCGTTGTTTTCGGATTCTTTATCTACGCCATCACAGGACGTAATATCAATGAGATCAGGCGCGCCTTTGAATTCAAGGACGGAATCAATGAGGAGCTCTATGTTCCTCTCAAGAACGGTGACGGCTTCGTCCGCCTTATCGGAAAGGATCAGAACAATCCCGTCATCCTGTCCTTACACGGGGGTCCCGGAGAACCTGCCGGTTATGCGGATTATTTATGCTTTGACGGTCTGACGGATGAATATACTATTGCCATCTGGGATGAGAGCGGCTGCGGCAGATCCTACTACAGAAATAAAGAGAAGGGCAACACGACGCTTCCCACACCGCAGAGCCAGCAGGAAGACATTGATTCACTCGTTGATTATCTTTGCGGCAGATTTAATCAGGACAAGGTTGTCATAATGGGTCATTCTTACGGCACTGTCCTTGGAAGCACATATGTCTCGGCTCATCCGGAAAAGGTTACCGCATTTATCAGCATCGGCCAGGTAGTAAGCTTTAAGAACTTTGCGAGCGAGCACTACGCATATGAAGATGCTCTCGCCCAGGCTAAGGCCAAGGGTGACGACACAACCGAACTCGAGAAAGTCTATAAGGCATTCTGTGAAGATCCCAATGTCGTTAACATGCAACCTCTCCGCCGGGCTACTTCGGTTTACCATCAGGAGACCGTGCCACAGGCATTCTCATACGCAGACTTTGTCTGCTCTCCTTATCTCGGAGTCGATGATGTCAGGTGGACTCTTTTCGAGTATTCCATGATGTTAGGCAACCCCGGTTTTGAGGCTTCTCAGGGAGAACTTCTGGCTGATCTTATGGGTTTTGATATAAACGAGCACTACAAGAGCTATGAGGTTCCTGTAATGTACATATCAGGCTCTGCGGACTGGACCTGCCCTTGGACTATGGTCAAGGAGTATTACGAGAGTATCGAGGCTCCGAAAAAGGCCATGTACATCATGGAAGGCTGCGGCCATGCACCCCAGAACCAGCTGCCGGATGATCTCGTGAGCGCTGTTAAGCAGTTCCTTAAGAGCGCGTGATTTGCAGTTCAATCTGCTTATCCCGAATCAATCCTTCTTCGCAACCGGGAATTCTATTTTCCTGATTATCAACGCAACTCTCTTCACAAGCGGGATAAGCAATTGAATATTGTTAACCCAAGCAGTTTTTCGCTGCTTGGGTTAATTTTTGGCGTTTCCCTTGCCGCGCTTGACTTTTTCCGGACTCCATATTATAAATAAGTCCTGCAATGAAGGTGCGTAAGTAGTCTTTTTACAGACAGTAACAGAGAGTCGTGTCACCGGCTGAGAGCACGATACTAAGGGTACCAAGATGAATTTCAACACCGGAGCATTCTGACGGAAACGGCTTTTGCTGACTAAGCAGATGCGGGCTGCGGCATCACGGCAGCAACTATAAGAGCGGAAAGCTGAAATTACTGCTTTTCGAACATGGGTGGTACCGCGAAGGTGCAAATATAAACGCTAATTCGTCCCATGGCAATGAATAATTGCCGTGGGCTTTTTATTTGCTCAGGCAAAGAAATTTGATGGGGTCAGACCCCGTCAAAAAAGGAGGAAAGCATGGCTGAACTTAGTGAATTAAGTGAGAAGTTATCCGCTATCAAGAGTCAGATCGAAGCTGATCTGGCAGGAATTACGAGTTCAAAGGGAATCTTCGAGTACAAGAAGAGCGTTATGGACTCCAAGGAAGGTAAGATCGGTTCCCTCATGAAGGAGATGGGCAAGATCCCGAAGGAACAGAAGGCCGAGTACGGCAAGATGGTCAACGAGATCAGGAACTGGGCAACAGAGAAGTTCGATGCTCTGGATGCAGAATTCAAGGCTGCTGAGCAGAAGGCACGTTACGAGGCTGAGACGATCGACGTAACTCTTCCTTCAAAGAAGCTCAAGAAGGGCTATCTCCATCCGAATACCCAGGTCAGAAACCAGATCGTAGATATCTTCGGTTCCATGGGCTTCTCTGTCTATGAAGGCAACGAGATCGAGACAGATCACTATAACTTCACGGCTCTGAATATCCCGAAGGACCATCCTTCACGCGACATGCAGGATACTTTTTATTTAAGCCCTGAGTTCCTTCTTAGAACCCAGACCTCAGCAGGCCAGGTTCACGTTATGGAATCACAGCAGCCGCCTATAAAGATCATCTCACCCGGTAAGGTTTTCCGTTCAGATGACGACGCCACACACTCTCCTATGTTCTCCCAGATGGAAGGACTTGTAGTTGATGAAGGCATCACACTCTGCGACCTCCAGGGCATGCTTGACGTTTTCGTAAAGAAGATCTTCGGTGAAGAGACAAGAACAAGACTCAGGCCTTCATACTTCCCTTTCACGGAGCCCTCTGTTGAGGTTGACGTATCCTGCTTCCAGTGTGGCGGCAAGGGATGCAAGCTCTGCAAGGGAACAGGCTGGATCGAAGTTCTTGGTGCAGGCGTAGTCAACAAGAAGGTTCTTGAAGGCTGCGGCATCGACAGCGACAAATACAGCGGTCTGGCTTTCGGTATCGGTATCGATCGTATTGCCATGCTCAAGTACGGCATCAACAACATCAAGCTCTTATTCGAGTCTGATCTCCGCGTACTTGAACAGATCGATGACTAAGGTTAAAGGAGGCAAATACTATGTTAGTACCATTAAGCTGGCTTAAAGATTATGTAGATATTGACGTTACTCCGGACGTGCTCGAAGAAAAACTCTTCAGCTGCGGCTTCGAAGTAGAGGAAAAGTACGAAGTAGGCAAGGACATCAGCAAGGTTGTCGTAGGTGAAGTCAAGACCTGCGAAGTTATCGAAGGCACACATCTTCATCTCTGCACAGTTGATGCAGGTGAGAACGGCGTGCTCCAGATCTGCTGCGGTGCCGACAACGTAAAGGCAGGCGGCAAGTATCCGCTCGCTCTTATAGGCGCACAGGTTTACGCTACCGCTAAAGACCATGTCACAGTTGAAGGTGTCATGACGATCGGCCAGGGCAAGCTCCGCGGCTACGATTCATACGGCATGCTCTGCTCCGGCGTTGAGATCGGCGTTACTGAGGACATGTTCCCCGGTGCAGGATATAACGGACTTCTCGTCCTTCCTGATGATGCTGTTCCGGGCGCGGACGTAAAGCCTATCTTAGGCCTCGATGATTATATTTTCGACGTCTCGATCACGGCAAACAGACCTGACTGCCAGTCGATCTTCGGTATCGCAAGAGAGGTTGCCGCAGTACTCGGCAAGCCCGTTAAGGAACCTGCTCTGGATTACACGGAGAGCGATGTTGCAATTGACTTCAACATCCGCGTATCTGCTCCTGACCTCTGCCCGAGATACATCGGTCACTATGTATCCGACGTTACGATCGGCGAGTCACCTCTCTGGATGAAGCGCCGTCTGGCTCTTGTCGGCTGCTCTGCAATCTCCAACGTAGTTGATATCACAAACTACGTTCTCTATGAGCTCGGCCAGCCGATGCACGCTTTCGACTATTCTTATCTCGAAGGCGGAGAGATCCACGTGCGCCGCGCTGAGAACGGCGAGAAGATCGTTACTCTGGATGAGAAGGAATTCTCTCTTACATCTGATAACCTCGTCATCTGCGACGGCGTTAAGCCCGTTGCTCTTGCAGGTATCATGGGCGGACTTAATTCAGAGATCCTGGATTCCACAAATGCAGTCATGTTCGAAGCTGCTAAGTTCGCTCACGACAATATCCGCAAGAGTTCCAAGGCTTTGGGCCAGGTATCTGATTCCTCAATGAGATTCTCCAAGGGTGTCGACGAGTACACGACAGTTATGGCAATGAAGAGAGCCCTTCACCTTATCGAAGAACTCGGCTGCGGCAAGGTCTCCAAGACATCTTTCGATGTTAATACAGGCAATTCCGTTGAGCCCAGAAAGCTTACCGTAAGCGTTGCGCGCGTTAACGGCGTTCTCGGAATCAAGGTTCCCGATGAGGATATCGTACGCATCCTTACAGGCCTTAACTTCGCACCTGAACTTAACGGCGACGAGCTTACGATCTATATCCCCGGCTACCGTGTCGACATGGAGTCCTATCAGGATGTTGCTGAAGAAGTCATCCGTATGTACGGCTACGATCACATCACGCCTACATTCATTCCTACAGCGAAGGTCACATCCGGCGGATACAACTTAAAGCAGCGCTCCGAGCTCAAGATCAAGAACGCTCTCTGCGCAGCAGGCGCTTCCGAAGGTGTTCACTATTCATTCTTCTCACCTTCAGACTTCGATCTTTTGAGACTCCCTGAAGATGCTCCCGAGCGCTTCGCGATCAAGCTCGTGAACCCCATCAACATCGACCTCTCACTGATGCGCACAACGTTAGCGCCCCAGATGATCAAGGCGATGGCAAGGAATCAGAAGAACGGCATCTTAACCGGCCGCATCTACGAGATGGGCAACAAGTTCTTACCTAAGTCTCTGCCTCTTACGGAATATCCTGACGAGCGCGAGACGATCTCGATCGGCGTCTTCGGCGACGATGAGGATTTCTACTCGTTAAAGGGTCTCGTCGATGTCATCGCATCCGCACTTGATATCAAGTTCGATTACGAGAAGTCTTCGAAAACATTCCTTCACCCGGGCAGAACCGCAAAGGTCATCTGCGACGGCGTTGAGGTAGGCTACTTAGGCCAGGTCCTCTATGAGATCTGCGACGAGCTCGACATGAGAGTTCCCGCATACGTAGCAGAGATCGACCTCCGCGCCCTCACAAAGTACTACGGCAAGGAAAGAAAGTTCATCCCGCTTCCGAAGTACCTCGAAGAGAAGCGCGACTTCTGCTTCGTCATGGACAAGTCTGTCACATGCGCAACAGTAGAGAAGGAGATCGAAGCATCCTGCGATTACATCACAAAGATCGAGCTCTTCGACATCTACGAAGGCGCACAGCTCGGTGAGAACAAGAAGAGCCTCGCATTCAGCGTTGTCTTCACTCCTAAGGATGAGGAGTTCAAGCCTGAGGTCATCGACGGCTTCGTATCTTCGATCCTTAAGAACCTTGAAGAGAAGTACGGCATCACGTTAAGAGCGTAAGTTACAGCTCACGATCTAAAATCACAACAGGCGGTGTCTTCAACAGCGAAGGCGCCGCCTTTTTCGCGCCCAATAACGGCCAACGCCTGCAAATTACTTGCAGGCGCTGTTCGGGTAGGGATTGAATTATATAAAGGAATGTTATGAAGCTTTGCTGTGGAGCGCTGATACACCTGCTCTGCGGCGGATAGGCTCTGATATTACCGGAGAAGCTGCTGCGATGAATGAAGCGCTCCTGATCTTTGTGATATATCTTACGAGGGCGAAGAAACCGCTGATGAACCAGGTGAGTCCTGCTGCGAGCCAGATTCCCCATACGCCTAAGGCAGGGAACAGGCCAAGGAGGAGAGGGAAGCCAATTCTGCCGATGACTTCGACTACGCCGTTGCTCAAAGAGAAGCCTGCGTCGCCGATGCCGTTCAGTACGCCGCGGCATACGTAAATGGTGCCGAGTGCGAAGTAGAAGGCGCTTGTGATGCGGAGTGCCGCTGCACCCATATGGATGATCTCAGGATCTTCGACGAAGAGCTTCATTACTGTCTCGCCGCCGATCTGTGCAAGGGGAAGGACGATAAGGGAGAAGACCGTCATGATGATCATGCCCTTTGTAAAGCCTTCCTTGATGCGCTTGTAGTTTCTTGCTCCGAGGTTCTGGCCGGCATGTGTGGAAAGTGCCATGCTGAGTGACCCGTAGGGCTGCTGGACGATCTGCTCGATCCTTCCTACTGCGGTAAATGCTGCGACCGTCATGGAGCCGAAGCCGTTGACGTAGCGCTGCAGAGCGATGCAGGATACTGCGATGAGAGACATCTGGAGAGCTAACATGGAGCCCATTCTTGCGCACTCTTTGATGATCTTTGCATCAGGGATAAGGAGAGTCTTATTGATCTTGAAGTAATCATTCTTAAGATAAGCGAACAGGAGGCATCCGATACCGGATACGAACTGTGCGATGAGTGTTGCTACTGCAGCTCCGAAAACGCCCCATCCGAATACATTTACGAACAGGAGATCGAGGCCGATGTTAAGGCCGCAGGATACAAGCAGGAATACGAGAGGCGTGATCGAATCGCCCAATGCGCGGAGCATTGCTGAGCCGTAGTTATACATGCCGATGAGCGGTATGCCCAGGCACATTATCCTCAGGTACTGTGTTGATAAAGCGATGATGTCTGAAGGTGTGTCGAGGATCCTTAAGATCCATGCTGACATTGCATAGCCCAAGACTGCCATGAAGACTGATGCGACGAGCATCATGTAAGCGCTGTTTACGATTACCTTCTTGACCCTCTGGTCATCCTTGGCACCGAAGTATTTGGAAGCGGTGATTCCGCCGCCGTTAGCTACTCCGATGCAGAATGAGAAGAATAAAAAAGAAAGGGAGCCGGTAGAGCCTACTGCTGCCAGTGCATCAGGTCCAACAACACGTCCTACTATTGCGGAGTCGGCAAGATTATAAAGCTGCTGGAAGATGTTTCCGACGAGCATGGGTAATGAGAACTCCAGAAGGAGCTTTACTGTATTACCTTTTGTCATGTCACGTACAAGTGTGCTCATTTCCGCTTTACCGGTCCCTTTCTTTAAAGTCGGCATACTTTAGCATTTTGGTATCGGGTCAACAATGAACTTTAGTACAGTTAAATTGATATATTGTTCACTCGAGGCTTTACAAAGCGCGCTTTATAGTAGAAAATCGTATAAAAATGTTGCATTTTTGTGCAGTCTTTTAGGGAGGGCTTTTGATTATATGATCAATGTTCTTTATTCGGGCTTCAGTTATCTTCATGAAGACGGTCTGGTCTACGATACCGACAGGGGCAGGGTCGGATTTGAAAGTTACCAGATGCTCTTTACCCATACGCCGGCTCTGTTCTGGGTCGATAACGAACTGCGCTACTATCCCGCAAAGTCCGTTATTTTATTTACTCCGGGGCACCGCAAGTACTACAGCTCCCTTCCCGGCGAGCCCTATAAGAATGACTGGATAAGATTTGATACCGATGAGGAATTTATTGAGAGTTTTCCTGTCACAAACGTGCCTTTCTCGCCTGCTGACCCGGACTTCGTGCATAATCTTTTCAAGCTCATAGCATGGGAGAGCAATGCGAAAAAGGACACAGACGATCCGGAGATGCTCGCTTTATTTAAGATCCTTTTCGCGAAATTGTCAGACGACAGCATTGACTTATTGAGCAGTCCCTACCATCACGAGCTGACGGCTTTAAGGCGCGAGATGATGCTCCATCCGGAATTTGACTGGACCGTCGATTCCATGACCAAGCGCATCAACCTGGGGCGCACGAGGTTTCAGACTCTGTATAAGGAGACATTCGGGATCAGTCCAATTGATGATGTTATTAATGCGCGCGTGAGGCTCGCGAAGGACAGGCTCAAATACACGACGAGATCTATCTCGGAAATTGCGGAGATGTGCGGGTATAAGAGCACAGAGCATTTCATCAGGCAGTTCTCGAAAATGACGGGCATGACACCCGGAAATTTCAGGCGTTATGGTCAGCAAACATAATAAACTTAATGTATAATCACCTTATGAGTATTTTGATCAAAGACACAACCAGAGAAGAACGTGAGAAGATCGTTGCCGAGTCCATCGGGAACATCAGCGGTTCCTGTGACGGATGCATGTCCGGCCTTGTCGAGATGTATCAGGATTACATCGACGGCAAGAAGGAGATCCGCGATATCAACATGGAATTCCGCGCCCACTACGAATCAGGCATGGACGGTCCCACAAAATCCGGTTGTGAATACATGAGTTAACAGCAAGGCACCGCATTCACTGTTCGGAGGGAGATGCCAGATGAACTTGTTAAAGAAGACAGCTGCAGGGATACTTGTCCTTGTTT
The DNA here is from genome assembly GCA_016292145.1 of Saccharofermentans sp. Lineage (GTDB taxonomy): Bacteria > Bacillota > Clostridia > Saccharofermentanales > Saccharofermentanaceae > Saccharofermentans. Next base: position 20,895 of record JAEFBA010000030.1, on the reverse strand, counting down.
TCGCGCTGGCCGGAACAGCATGTTCGAAAAGATTATCCCTCGATAACGTCACCAAAGTTGCAGAAGAGTGCGGACTTGAACAGACGGAAGATCTCTCCCGCATTTTAAATGATGTCAGCGGTACGCAGGATTATAACGAGCAGGTTTTCTGCTATGCCGAAAAGACGGAACTCGCGCAGCAGATCTACGATGTCGTCTATAACAGATCCAACACATATCCCAAACACGAGATCCAGTCTGCTGCCGTTATGTACACGAATGCGATCAACGGCGAAGGAAAAGCCGTGAGGGAAAATGCTTATCTGTTCACCTTTAAGAGCGGCAAGAAAGCTTCCGAGTTTTACCAGATGCTGGCAGATGAGTTCGGTGTTTTAGAGCACGCCGAAGGAAAAGATAAATATCAGTACACGCTGTATCTCGGCGTCGGCGAAAAGAACGTTGTGCAGCAGGGGATCTATCTGGAAGGAAAGACCGTTGTCATCGTCAGCGGCATCGGATATGGCATGAACGACTTTATGCTTGTTGACCGCTGCTGCAAGGAAATGGATATCTTATCGCCTGAATCAATTAAGTGATTGATGTATCAGGATAAGCTGTAGTTTGTCGCGAACAAAAAAGTCATTATTAGACACCCATCCGAAGGCGCCGGCGGTTATTTGCGACGTCGGAGGTGCTTAAGGTGCATTTGCTGGACATGTCGCTGAAGAAATAATGTTGAGCAAGAATGTCAGTTTTTTGTATAATTATTCAGAAATAATAAATATGGGGGAAATACGGCATGAAACTGTCAAAAGACAAAACAGTTCTCACGATTTCTTTTGTGCTTTTCCTTATCATAAATGCTTATCTTGTAGTTATTCATGAGCCCTGGAGAGATGAGATACATGCCTGGTTAATTACTAAGGAGATGTCTATCCCTGAGATGATATTATTCAGCCGGTATGAAGCTCATCCAATACTCTGGAATCTTATAATTTATCCTTTTGCCAAATCCGGTGCGTCACCTTATTGGATGCATGTGATCAGCTACCTGCTTGTAGCGGTAAGTGCATGGCTTTTTCTGTTTAAGACTGGAATCAATAAGATCGTGAAGGTGATGACCCTTTTCACAATCCCGTTTGTCTATACGTATTCATCCATAGCAAGGGATTATTGTCTGATACTGTTTTTTGGAATGATCATCTGCGTGATGTATAAAAACAGATATGAGCGCCCCGTCTTATACAGTTTGATGGTATCGCTGCTGGTATTTACGCATGCCATGGCGTGGGGTTTTGTCGCAGGAATTACCATTACGTTTAATATTTATGAGATCATTCTCAAGTTGTTTGGGAAGAGCAAGGTCAGTAAAAAGCAGTTCCTGGGTATCGTGGCCGGTTTTGTTTTGATCATGCTATCTTCAATTTTTGTGATAGTGACTTTATATGGAGAAAGAAGCACAGTCTTATCTGTTTTCCAGGATACATATACGAATAACGTTATTATTTCATTGATCGTTTTGATCTTGCTAAGCCTTGTGTTGCTGTTATTTTGTAAAGGCGCGATTTGGAAAGAATGTGTTATTCTCGGAACTGCATATCTTTTTATGATCCTTGTATATAAGACGGTTTATTCCTATGTTTTTTTCCAGAGACTGATGTTGATCCCGATGTGCATATTGTTTTTTATGATAATGGTGCTTGAAGATCATGCAGGGATCGCTTCAAAGCTAAAGAAGTATTTTTATACTCTATTTATAGTCTCTATGCTAATGAACATGTGCATAGTTGAATTGGTCTTATCTGTGATAAAAGATGTCAGGTATAATTATTCATCGGCACAGGAGATGGCAGAATATATCAATGAGAATCTGCCTGAAGAAGATTTGCTTCTGGTCGACATGGGCATTTATGCACAGACAATAGTACCTTATACCGACAAAACTCTTTATGATATCAGGTATAAAGCAAATATTGTCGATTCGTTGTATCATGTATTTGATGAAGACGAGGTCCTCGCCTGTATACAGGATATTCCGAATCATGATGAATATAAGGGCAAATATCTGATTTCAATCTACGCGATAAGAGGCAATAAAGAAATATACGTTACATCGGATTCGATAACGGGCGAAACATTCTATCTTTATTACTTACAGGAATGATAAATAAGAGTAAGACAACAAAAACCTTAATAATCATCCTTATAATCCCGCTTATTGCCGAGGTGTTCTTTTTCAATTTCAGATTCTGGGAGTCGCTCTTTTTCAAGAAGCAGATCGATTGTCTCAGTATAAAGACCGGAAATTGCATCACCGTTCCGGAGATTAATGAGCCGGTGAAAAATATTCATATCGATCTTTCGGAAAGCGGCATAAACAAACAGGTAGTCCACTTAAAGATCCATCTCTACGACGAGGCAAATTCCGATCTCGAGCTCCCTGTGACCGAAGCAATTCCGCAGATAAAAGAGAGTAGTTATATAAGGATTTATCCTGACGGAAACGTAAGAGAACTCATGATCGAATTCGATAAGGATGAAGTTCCTGATGCCGGAAACATCGGAATAAGACTTAATGAGACAAGGCCTTTTTGTTTCCATGTCTTAAGATTTATCCTGGCGGTCGTTATAGTATCGCTTTTCATGATCTTCAGACCGGGATCTCAGATCTATAAGATGTCTTTATGCGGCGGGGATAAGAAGCTCTCTGACAGGAACAAGATATATGTGCTGCTGGGTATTTCCGCAATAGTCTGCCTGTGGATGCTCATAGTTTACGCATTCAACTACGATATAACGCAGCATTACAGAGCAGGGCATGTCGAAGCTATATACACCTACCAGGCTGAATCGATCCTGAACGGCCGCGTCTGGCTGGATTTTACACCGCCGAAATATCTGTCTGAGATGGCTAACCCTTATGACTTTAACGCCAGGCTTAAGCTTGCCCGGGAGACCGGTGAGGCGTTCAAACTTGACTTCGCATTCTTCGATGGCAAGTATTACAGCTATTACGGGATCGTTCCGACACTTATTTTCTATCTTCCTTTTGTCGCACTGACCGGACTGCCTCTTAATAATTCAGTGCCGGTGCTTCTCATGGGCGTTGTGTTTATCATATTTTCCTTCATGCTTATCTATAAGCTTGTCAGAAGATTTTATTCTGAGATCTCTCTCGGTATCTATTTCCTCCTGGTACTCGTATTTACATTCGGCACCGGAGCTTATTACTGTGCGCAGACTCCGCACGTTTATTCCGTCGCATTCATATCGGCGATAATGTTTACGGTGATAGGTCTTTATAACTGGATATCTGCATCTGACAAGCACTTTGAAGACAGCAGGCTGCCGTTATCCAAGGCAAAGCTTCTTATAGGCGCGGTCGCCATGGGACTTGCTACAGGTTCAAGACCGATATTCGGACTGTTCGCATTCCTGGCATTCCCTTTGTTTTATTCAGAGATCAAAGAGAGGTTATTCTTCTCAAAAAAAGGAATCGCAAACACGTTATGTGTAATAGCGCCGCTTCTTGTTATCGGTTCTGCGGTTCTTTATTTCAACAAGATAAGATTCGGAAGTTTCTTTGACTTCGGCAACACTTATAACCTCTCAGAGATGGATCTTCAGAACAGGCACTTAGGCATAAGAAGATTGTGGCTCGGCCTTTTTGAATACCTGTTCCAGCCCCTTAAGATCAGCGGCAGATTCCCTTATGTGGAGAGTATTTACGATTACCGGAACCATCAGACGGATTATATGGGCTACATGTTCTTCGATCCGGTATACGGCGGATATTTTGCACTGTGCCCTGTGTGTCTCTGCATCGTATTCTTAAGGAAATGCAGGAAAACACTTACTTCTGCGAAGATGTATTGGTTATGCGTCATCTCACTGATATTTGCTGCTGTCCTTCTTGTGACGGATATCGAGCTTACCGGCATCACATTAAGATATCAGATGGATTTCGGCCTTCCGGTCGCATTGACGGCGGTCCTTATCCTTGCCGTGCTCATGCGAAAAGCAGAGGCTTCATCCTACAAAAATGCATTTAAGGCAGCGCTTATCGTGCTGATAGTATTAACGGGCGTTACAGTATTCAGCAACCTGTTCATAATGCTTGCCGACAGCAAGCAGTGGGCATTGGTATCAACCAATCCCAAGCTGTATTATTCTGTTAAGTATCTTCTTTTCGCATTGAGGTAAGGGACTCATACAACATAAAAAATGCGGAGGATCTGTTTATGATCGAAGCGAAGAATCTGACGATGGTGTACGGCAACGGCTATAAGGCTACCGACGATATCTCATTTAATATCAAGGCAGGTGAGATAGTCGGTTTTGCAGGCCCCAACGGCGCAGGCAAAACGACCGTTATAAAGATGCTCGCAGGCATCCTGAAGCCGACGTCAGGCACCGCCCTTATAAACGGTCACGACATCAATAAAGAGCCCGTCAAGGCGAAGATGTCATTTGCATATATCGCTGACAATCCGGACATCCTTATCCAGCTCACGGGCCTTGAATATCTGAACTTCATCTCCGACATGTATGAAGTAAAAGAGGATGCAAGGAAAGAGAAGATAAAGGTGCTCGCAGAGCGCTTCGGAATGAAGGATGTACTGAATACCCAGATGAGGGAATACTCGCACGGCATGAGGCAGAAACTCATGGTTATCTCCGCGCTCATCCACGATCCGCCGGCATGGATCCTTGATGAGCCGATGACGGGCCTTGACCCCTCTGCCGCATTTGAATTGAAGCAGATGATGAGAGAGCATGCAAAAGCAGGAAATGCAGTGCTGTTCTCAACACATGTATTGGAAGTCGCAGAGCAGCTTTGCGACAGGATAATAATAATCAACAAAGGAAAGATAGTAAGCGAAGGAACGCTGGAATACTTAAGGCTCACGAATCCCGGAATGACTTTGGAAGAGATCTTCGTAAAGCTCACGGGAAAGCCGGAGAATGAAGCATGAACAAAGCAAGGACGCTTTACAAGGCATTCAGTTCAAATCTTGAGATGCCCAAGCCGAACGGCGAGAAGAAGGTTAAACTCTATAACCGCTTCGGCATGATAGCTTTTATCGGCATTATGGTGCCGGTATCAGTGATCGTGGGCTATGTGACTTATGTCCTGACGGATCTGCTCTATCTTCTCGACGGCAATTCATACGGTCTTTTGTCAGAACTCGATCTCATATCGGCTTTTGCCATGATCTTCGGAATGCCTCTGATGTTCAGCGTGCTGTTCTTCTCATCGGACCTCTCATTTCTTACGGCACTTCCCGTATCACCCGTAACGCTTTACCGCGCAAGGTTCTGGCACACGTTCAAGGCAGAGAACGTAATGACGTCGAATGTTCTTTTCGCGATCTACATCGGATATTTCATAGCGGCAATAAAGCACACAGGATTTGCTTATGCGCTGCATCCCGTTGCACTTATCGCTTCGGTTGCAGGATTTATAAGTTCGCTCCTGCTGCCCCTGATCTATTGCTCGATATTAGCGATGCTCCTCATGCTCCTTCTAAGGAAGATCAACAGGGCGGATATCTACTATCATTCGTCGCTCGTGCTGTTTGTCGCATTTACACTGATGTTCCTCTTGTCTTTCAGAGGGTACGGAAGGATCAGCATGGCAAATTACCTGGATTCGCTCGTGATCGGCAATAACGAATTTACTGCGATATGCAATGTCTTATTCCCGACAAATTATCTGACAACGCTTGCCATCAGGACGCACAGGATACTGCCTCTTATAGTCTCGGTCTTATTCGTTGCAGGCGTTTACGGTCTCTCGGTCCTTACGGCATTTCTGACATACCGCAAAGGCCTTTTTGCAGCTGCCGTCACAAGCAACAGAAAAGCTTCACGCAAAGTGCACGCCGGAGATATCAGCCACAGGATATTCAGTTCGCTCGTGATCAAGGAATTCAAGGTCTTAATGAGGACCATGACCTACAGGATGAACTGCGTTTACGCAAACATCCTATGGCCCGTGGCAGCGGTCATCTTCATAACACAGGCTCCGAGATTCGAGGTAATTAAGATATTCAGATATAACCTTAAGACGGGCGATGCATTAAGCCACGTTATCCTTTTTGCATCAGTCATCGCTATGGCATTTATCTCCGCAGGCTTAAACTCCATTGCATCCACTTCATTTACCAGGGAAGGCAAACATATAGACATGCTTAAATATCTTCCCGCACCTCTGGACAAACAGATCAAGGCGAAGGTCCTTATCGCGTTCCTCTTCACGTTTATTCCCGTGCTTATCTCAGTGATCATAATCGCTGCGGGACTAGGCGTTCTCTATATGCTTCCGGTCTATATTGCAGTATCCCTGACGGGCATCCTGACCGCTGTTATGTCCGGAGTCATCATGGATTCGATATCGCCCTATACTGTCTGGTCCGACGAATTGAGCGCTCTTCGCGGCAACCTCAACTGCTTCTTCAACCTCGCTGCAGAGATGATCGGCGCGCTTATCACCGGAGGCATCTCATACGGTATTTACATGATCTCGAAAAGCGCATTTATCACCATCTCTGTGATCACTTTATTGCTCGTCATTTCAAGCGTTATCTGCATCCTTAAAGGACTTCCGAAGACAAGGAAAAATATCGAACTGCTAAAATAAGCAACCCCTTGAACTAGTGTTATACTTACAACTGTGTCTACACACTTAATCTTTCGCAGGGGGAATCACTGATGAAAAAGGTAATCATTGTCGGAGCAGGCATCTCCGGAATGACTGCAGGTATCATCCTGCAGAACTCGGGATTTACGACGGAGATCTATGAGAAGAATCCTGTTGCAGGCGGAGAGCTTACCGGCTGGAAGCGCGACGGCGTTTACATCGACAACTGTATCAACTATCTCATGTGCAGCAAGAAGGGCAGTGCCATGAATGAATTGTGGCACGAGATCGGAATGCTCGATGACAGCGTAAAGATGTATTCCAAGGACTACTTCTTCAAATATATCGGACACGGCGGCGAGATCACATACTGGAGGGACAAGGAAAGAACAAAGCGCGAGATGCTCGCACTCTCTCCTGAGGATAAGGATGTCATCGAGAAGTTTTTCGAGAATGTCACAAGAGCAGAGAGCATGATAATGCCTATCGACAAGCCGATGGACAAGATGGGCCCGAGAGACTTCATGAAGCTCGGCGACTTCGTAAAGAACGTTCCCGCCGCACAGAAGGCGTATAAAGGCGTAAGCGTAAAGGACCTTGCTGACAGCTTCAAGAGCCCTGTATTAAGGAGCTCATGCATGCTCACACACCCTGAGATGACACAGGCATATTCATTCATCATGTCATATGCGATGGTCACATCCGGCAGCGGAGATATCCCTGAGGGCGGATCTCTTGCAGCAGCAATGAGGATCGCGAACAGATATCAGGAAAAGGGCGGCAAGCTCCACTTAAACAGCCCTGTTAAGAGCGTTAAGATCAACGGCAAAACAGCTTCAGGGATCGTTCTTGAAGACGGCACTGAAGTATCAGCAGATTACGTTATCTGCGCTACTGATGCAAATCACACATTCACTAAGCTTCTTCCTTCCGAATACATGCCCAAGAAGCTCAGGAAGTGCTTCGACGATAAGGAGCATTTTTCTGTATTCAGCAAGTATCACGCAGCATTCGTTGTAGACGGCAAGATGAATGTCGATCCTGATACGACATGCTGGGAGAGCGACGGAATCAAGGTCTGGGACAGAGAGATCAAGGACATCGGTTTCATCTGCTACGACTATGATCCGACACTCACACCTGAAGGAAAGACGAGCATTCAGATGAAGCTTTTCCAGTACGGCAAGGAAGTCGACAACTGGTTCGAATTAGCCAAGGATCCTGAGAAGTATGAGGCCAAGAAGATGGAAGTCGCAGAGGCACTCGTGGCAGAGGTCGAGAAAAAGTTCCCTGAGACAAAGGGCAAGATAAGGATCCTTGATGTATGGACGCCGGTCTCATATGCAAAGCACTGCAATGCATACAGAGGCGCATACATGGCCTTCGTCGCAGACAGGGATACAAAGACTGTTACCACACCGGGCGTCGTTAAGAAGCTCAAGAATGTATTCCTTGCAGGCCAGTGGCTCATGGGTTCAGGCGGACTTCCGCCGGCAACCGCGCAGGGCAAATATGCCGCATGGCGTATCTGCAAAAAAGAAGGCGTTGAGTGCAAGTAAGATTACGCATTGACCAAAGGGCTGTCTCGGGTATTGAGACGGCCCTTATTGATCTTTCAGTGGTTGATATATCTCAGCAGTTGTAATGTAATTCCTTTTCGACAACTGCTACAAAGGCTATGACGAGGTGGTTGAATATTTGGATAGTCATTTCGAGTATTAGCGGGCATTGGATTTATAGCTGGATTCTTCAACGAAAAAGGAAAACGGTAAATAAGGAAAACAGACTCATAACGAAGAACTTGCCAAAATGACGGATAGGACTGTCTATATTAAGGATGGCGTTATTTCTGAGCAATAAATTGCCTTACTAAGAGTTATTTCCCTGAATGGTATAATAATCGTGTTTAAGGGAGAGATCCGCTCGCACGGATATTCAACTATTCTGAAAAATAAGGGATTTATAGTTATGCCATACAATTATTCTTACACGCTTGATCCAAATCCTAAGCTTGTTCCGATAGGCAATATAAAGTTCGATCCGGTTACGGATGAGTACAGGAACGTAATAGAGAAGGAGAAGAGAATACACAGGCTTAAGCACAGAGGAGATCTTGTTAAAGCTGTGATCTTCTTTGTTCTGTCTCTGATACTTTTCGCGGGAGGAGCATTTCTGGGGATCAGATATGCTTTGTTCCTGCTGTTTCTTCCGGTACTTATAGGAATCGTTTTCCTGGTAATATCGGTGATCATGTTTGTCACCAGCGTGAGCTTTAAGGTCACCGGCATAAAGGCCGGCACGGTTACTCACAGGGAAACACATCAGTATAATGTTGAAAACAACTATAACCAGACATTAACGAGAAGTACTGACCGTGTCACAGTCAGGATAGATGAGACAGGTGATGAGGTATCGGTAATAACTGACTCTGAGACTCAGATGCACTGTATACCTGATAGAAAGGTCTGGCTTCTTAAGACCTCAACAGGTGCAGTAATATCGCTCGTAAGATAATATTTGTTCCGTAAATGTTATAATAACTTTACTCTTGCAAAGGAATAGGGATAAAGATATGGCAGACAAATGGTCAAATGAGAGCGACGATATTTTCGAGAGATTCGCGGCAGGGATCGACGATGCGATAAGCAAGGGTGAGAGCCTGGACGTAGCTGACCGTGATCTGAATTATGGCATCAAGCTTCAGCACGACAGGCTTGCACGGCATGGCGTGACCATGAAGATGGATATTACGCCGAGAGGCGCATGGACGGAAGGATTTAAGCTTGGGCGCTGCCAGGGTGACGATCATTTCGAGTTCTATAAGGAGAGCCGCACCTGCAAAAAGGATGAGTCCTATTACAAGAACGGCAGGCGCCTTTATAGAAATGTGGACAATTACAAGCTTTCCCAGACGGTAACGGATTTTGCGACGGAGGAAAAGCCAGCTGACAGACAGTATAAATGTCCTTCGTGCGGAGCTGTATCTACAGTTGCGCAGCTCGTTGCAGGGTGCCCTTACTGCGGAACCAAATTCAAGACATCTGAATTCTATCCGAAGATAACCAACTACTATTTCAATCTGGACATTGGATACAAATCAGGAAGGACTGCAAAGATCTGCAAATGGTCGATACCGATCACATTTGCAGCAATAATTACTCCGTTTCTTTTGTTCAGCTGCAGTGCTGCGCTCGCAGAGCACCGGACTGCCAGTCCATGGGGTATTTTCATGATAGGCCTGATCTTAGCTTTGATCTTCGGCCCCACTATCGGCTACTGCATTGCTTACTGGACAGATAAGATGAAGTATGAGACCAACGATGCCAGAAGCAACAAGATGTCCACGATCTACAAGGGGTCGAGAACGGCCTTCAAAGATTATATGGAGAAGCTCTCTCAGGAATATTCATATGAATACTTTGCAGACAAGACCGTTGCCCTGATAAAGATGCTCATATATTCCGACAAGCCGGAAGAGATGACCTTCTATAACGGACCGGCATTAGATCCGTCATTCCAAAATATCATTAATGTCTCATCGCTTGGTGAAGTCGGTGTCACCAGGATGGAGGTCATCGGCGATTACGTTGTCGTCAATGCTAATGTGCATCTTGATGACACTTACATAAACGGAGACCGGATCCGGGTCGTAAATGAAATGTTCAGAGTCGTCATGAGGAAGAACATCACAAAGCCGGTTAACTTAGGCTTCAATATCACGAGCCTTCATTGCCCGAGCTGCGGAGGTTCTTACGATGCCACAAGGACAAAGACCTGTCCTCACTGCGGCTCTGCAAACAGGATCGAGGATGTCGACTGGGCCGTGGATTATCTGGGAAGATAAGCATCGTTTTAAGGAGGAGATATTATGGGATTATTCGATAAGTTTAAGAAGAAAGAAGAACCCGAGAACATCGGCCCCATGTTCCTTTACAGCGAAAAGGAGCTGGAGGAAGTAGATGCCTATATCGCGAAGGCTTTCGGAAAGTTCGATAATGTCTTCCATGAGATTGTATCTCCCGACATCCATCTCGATGTCTGCTTTGTTCCGCCCACGGACGATGAGCCTTTCTATAAGCTTGTCACAATGGGTGCGGGCGCTTATGAGATGAAGATCCCGGAGAAGTGGAAGGAGTGGCACATCGAGCGCGCCGAATATGTAATCTATGTTCCAAAAGACTGGAATCTTAGCAGCGACAAGCCTGATGATTACTGGCCTATAAAGGTTCTTAAGGACACTGCGCGCCTGCCTATATGGTGCGATACATGGCTGTCCTTTGGACATACGCTGCAGGCAGATGAGGCGGGAACCGCATATGCTCCGGGCACGAGGTTCAACAGCGTGATCCTGGATTTCTGCGAGAACCATCAGGGCGAAGTCAGGTTCGAGACATCCACCGGCAAGACGATAACTTTCTATCAGGTTATACCGATGTTCCCCGACGAGCTGAAGTTCAAGATGGACACCGGCGATGCAGGTGCTCTTTTCGACAAGTTCGAAGCAAAGGGAATCGAATACAAAGTCGTGGATAACAACAGAAGAAGCGCAATCGATTAATATTGCAGAATGGCACGAAGTATTCGAGTCCTTGGTCTGCTTGCTGCCGTTCGTACCGACAGTTAGGAATTGTTGCTCTAAATGTTGCTCTCTCTGTCCGCTTAGAAGGCAACAAATGAGGCAACATTGGCAATGTTGCTCTAAATGTTGCTCTTTCTGTCCGCTTAGAAGGCAACAAATCCTTAACTAAGGATTGCCCTAGCCCTGAAGCAAAATAATCCGGACTGTTCTACCCGAATTGAGACAGCTTTTTGATCCTCAGACAAGACCGATCTTACTTCTTGTTGTATGTCTCCGTGATCTCTTTACATGTGTTGATCACGTCGATGTTAAGGACTCTTAAGCGGTATGAGAGCTGCTTTAAGATGAGTTCGATCTTGACGGGGCAGGAGAGGAAGATCGGCTCTAAGTATTCGGGAGTGATCGTCTCAACATACGTGTCATCAGATTCGGAGACTGCCGTAGCTTCTCTCTTTACAGAAGCGAGCATGCCGAGTTCACCGAAGAGCGATACGGGCTTAAGTTCAGAGATCTTCTCGCCGTCGCTGTTATATATTCCAACTGTGCCGCTCCTGAGGATATACATGGTATTCTCCAAAGCGCCCTCTTCGTAGATAATCGTATTCGTATCGTAGTTTCGGATGTCGCCTGTTCCCTCATCGGTGATCGCTTCAAAAGCTTCGTTGATCGCTTCTGCGCTCGGAGGTGCGATGTAATCCTTGTTGTTCTCATACATGTCTACATGCTTCTTGATCCTTGAGAACAAAGACTTCTTCTTGTTAGCTTCAGCCTCTTTGACTTCTTTAAGGAGGGCCTTGGCTTCGTTATAGTCATTGGTCATGGCCTGGACTCTTCTGCCCAGGTGCTGCATGAGCTCTAAGATCTGATCGGGATTTTCCTGGAAATATGTGGTGAGCTCGTCCTTGGGGATCTCGATGACGCGCACGTTGCCGACTGCAACGATGGTCGCATTTCTTGGGATCGAATCGATTATCGCCATCTCGCCGAAATATTCGCCGGTCTCAAGAAGCGCAATGCGGAAAGGCTCCTGATCCTTCTTGTCCCAGTCTGCATAGACACTGGCTTTGCCCTCAAGCAGGCGGAAGAAGCTGTCGCCGATGTCGCCCTCTTTTACTATTACTTCACCCTTGTAGAAAGACTTCTCAACAACACTCATAGCAATACTCCTTCCTCGCACTTTGAAAATTTATTCTTACCCAAAAAGAATACCTGCAACATTTATATTATATCCGCTGGAGTTCAAAAGAACATCACCGGCAATGTCTGTTTTTCAGTTAATTTTGCCTTTCAATCCCATTGGCTCCCACATATAATGGTTCTATGAGCGGCAAGTTGCAGAACAAGACAGCTATAGTTACCGGAGCTAATTCCGGTATGGGCATGGCTACCGTGAGAGCATTAAGCGACATGGGGGCCAAGGTCATCATGCTCTGCAGAAGTGAGAAGCGCGGTACCGAAGCGCTCGAAAAGCTCTCGTCTGAGAAGTACCGCGATCTTGAACTCATCCTCTGTGATCTCGGCAATTATGACTCCATCAGAGCATTCGCAAATATTGTCAGAAGAGGCTACGGTCACATAGACATACTGGTCAATAACGCAGGCTTTATCTCGCTCGACAGACAGGAGACGAAGGAAGGGCTGGAGAGGCAGTTCGGTATTAATCACATCGGCCATTTTCTTCTTACGACAAGTCTTCTGGATCTTATGGGCGAAGGCGGCAGGATCGTTAATGTCGCATCAGGCGCGCACAAGACCGGCAAGATCCATTTCGACGACATAAATCTTACGAAGGGCTTTAATGTCATTAAGGCTTACTCACAGAGCAAGCTTGCGAACGTGCTCTTTACAAGGGAGCTTGCAAGGCGCGTTAAGGACAGGGGCATAACGGTCAACTGCTGCCATCCGGGTGCTGTTGCGACCAACATCGGGATCGATAGAGATACAGGTTTTGGCAAGACTGTAACAGGTCTTCTTAAGCCTTTTTTCCAGACGCCTGAACAGGGTGCAAGGACTGCAATATTCTTAGCTTCAGACGATTCGGTAACAGACATTACGGGAGAGTATTTCTATAAGTGCAGGATAGCCAAATCTTCCAGACGTTCGAAGGACATGGAACTTGCAAAGAAGCTTTTCGAATTCAGCGAAGAACTTGTCGGAATATCTTCGTGATATAATATCTTACGGAATAAAAAAACGGGGGATAGTTATTATGTTTTTCAATACTTTTACGTTATCAAAAATGTTGATCGTTATCAGTGTTTTTGGCAACATTGCCTGCCTGATCATCGGCATGCTCATTGTGAAAAGCAAGATCAAGCCGACAAAGATACTGGGCATCATGTATTTAGTCGATGCAATATTGGGTTTCATAACCAATGTGGTCTCGTTTATCCGTTACAGCTTCGTTACTCCGGAGCTGTTGGCTTTACTCACAAAGGCAAACAGCGTTTTATCTGTCGTTATAACGCTTGCCGGATTCTTATTTATCTGTTTATACGTTCATAAGAATTACGGATGCAAATGGATCTATTTTCCTATATTCGCACAACCGGTAGTTAATGTTATAGCTACCATTGCTTTCAGGGCTGTTTTCAACCGTATGGGCAACACGGCGCAATATATCATCATTTCCGGTTTGTCGACAAGTCTCAGCTCTCTGGTAACAGGCTCTGTCGGGGCAATAATCCTGATCCTTGTTTTCCACAAGAACAGAAATAACGAAAAGATCATTCCTCATATGTGGGCAATCAGGCTCGCTACATTCTGCACATCCCTGATCTCACCTATTGTGAGCATTATCTACTATGGGGTATGTTATGGTTCCGAAGTAAGGGGAACAAGCATCTACTTTTTCACATCATACAAATTAACATTTTTCCAGTTTGTCTTCGCAGCTATCTATTCGCTCGTCTGCATGATAATGCCCATCTATATCCTCGTTATGGTAAAGAGGGCAGAGAAGAAACTGGAAGAGACATCGCCTTATATCGAAGATTGATCGCAAAGGAGATAAACCATGAGCAGAAAGAACTTCGGCGCAAAGCCCGTTATGTATCCGCAGCCCGTACTTATTATCGCTACTTACGATGAGAACGGCGTTCCCAATGCTATGAATGCCGCATGGGGAATTACCACTGATTATAAAGAGATCACGATAAGCTTAGGTGAGCATAAGACCACTGATAATCTCGCAGTGCGGAAAGCATTCACGGTCAGCATGGCAACAGAAGACCAGGTCATCCCCTGTGATTATGTAGGCATTGAGTCTGGAAGAAAAGAACCAGGTAAGTTTGCCAAGGCCGGCTTCCACGCGACAAAGAGCGAATTCGTTGACGCGCCTCTTATCGACGAGCTCCCGATGGCTTTGGAATGCAGAGTAAAGAGCTTTGAAGACGGTATCCTTGTAGGTGAGATAGTTAATGTCTCAGCTGATGAGAGCGTTCTTACGGACGGTAAGGTCGATCCAAAGAAGCTTAAGCCTATCACTTTCGATCCGATCAACAATACTTACATCGGACTTGGCGAGGTTGTAGGAGAAGCCTTTAAGGACGGAAATAAGATCAAATAATCAGCCGAACTCTTTTGCAAATTTCTCAGGATCTATCTGATAGAGTTCTTCACCAAGCTTGTCGCTTGCTTCGATGAGCATCCTCTCGTATGTGCACTGAAGGGGCGACACCTTGTTCTCGTCGCCGGTATTCATTCTGTTCGCGCATCCGCACGAATTCGTGCAGCGCTTTACGAGGTCACAACCGGTGCAGGTCTCAGGTGTGGAAGATCTTTTCGCGATCTCGATGACCTTTGCTTCGTTAAGCCCCTCGAAAACATTACCCAGCAGATAATCCTCATCTCCGATAAAAGACGTGCAGGGATAGAGGTCTCCCTTAGGTGTTACGGGCATCTGTCTGACGCCGAGATGGCAGCGCTCAGCGGGATTCTTGTCCCTGATGCACTCGCTGATCTTGGAATAGATCGGGCCGATAAACACCTTATCGCCCTTAATGAATAATTCCCTGATGTATCCGCATGCCTTTTCGAGCTGACCCCTTAAAGCATCCAGATCTTCGTCGGTCCAGCTGACTTTCCTTCCGTATGCGATGACGAAGGAGAGATGCTTAAATCCCAGCTCGTGAAGATATTTGACTGATTCAGCGTAATAGGGAACAGCCTGAGGCGCGATCGTCGCTAATGCTGATGCTTCAGGCATATAACTTAAGAGAAGCTTTGCTTTCTCTTCAACAACGGATGATGTGGGCTTGCCGCCCGCAAAGATCCTGCAGATATCCTGGGCTTTGCCGTCAAATGAGAGGCCGATGCCCATCTTTGCTCTTACGGCGCGCTTTAAGAATTCCTCATCAAGCAGCGATCCGTTTGTGGTCATCTTGCAGTCGAATCTGATGCCGGTCTTCCGGGACTTCTCTTCGCAATAATCCAATGCCTTGTAGATAAGGTCCTTTTTGAGCAGAGGTTCGCCGCCGAAGAAGCAGAGACCTGCTCTTTGTCCTCTGGAGAACGCCAGATCACAGGCCGCAATGAGGACGTCTTCGGTCATGTCCTTCGGGCATTTCTCACGGATGCAATAGCTGCAGTCCATGTTGCAATTGTCTGTCAGATGCAGTGTCAGATTCATAAGGGCATTATAACTGATTTATCGGGTCGTATATCCGGTTTAATTCTCCTGACCGGGATCGGCGAATTCAACACCGCCGTCGAGAGTTACCGGCTCGGTGCTCTGACGGGTATTAACAGGCTCGGTCTCATCGGTGTATTCTGCTACGTCACCGGCATAATCTACTTGTGTCTCGCCTTCCAATTCGACTTCGTCTGTCGTCTCTGTCATGGGCTGGATGTCGCCGGCGTATTCTATGGGCTTATCTTCGCCGCATCCGGTAACCGCAATTGCCGTAAGTGCTACCGCTACGCCTATTGCGTATAGAGGCTTCTTATAATCTTTGGTCTGTATTATCTTCATTGTGCTGCCCTCCCTTGTGGCTTTCTATCCTGTAAACAGATATGGACGCGAAAATGTTGCAGCTTCTTTTAAATTATACGTCTTGAGTGTACACCCCAAAGTTTGTAAAAACAAATTTACATTTTATTTTTTTGTTCTCATTTGCTTAATACTGAGTATTCATAGCCACCATATAATCTAATTTGATAAGCCTCTGCCAAAAGGTGACATGAGCGCCAGACTTAGAATGCCCGTTTACAGTCTTAATTGAATCTGCCACAAAAATAAACCATGCCTGAGTGTCAATATTTCGCGCCGCTGTGATATATATATGTAAAACTCTGTGCGCAGGTAACTTAAGATGATCAAAAACGTTGTGCTTGATATGGGAAATGTCCTTCTGGATTTCAGACCTGAATTTGTTCTGGACGCATTCTGTTCTTCCGAAGAAGAGAAGGATGTGATCAGGAAAGAACTCTTCAACGGTCCGGAGTGGAAGATGGGCGACCGCGGTGACATAAAGGACAAAGACCGTTACGGCCTTGTTAAGCCGAGAGTACCTGAGAAATATCACAAAGCACTGAAGGACTGCGCAGACAAATGGGGCATATGCATGGATCCGTTAGAGGGTGCGAGGGAATTCTGTGAGGCCTTGAAGAACAAGGGTTATAAGGTCTATGTGCTCTCCAATGCGAGCGACCTTTTCTATGATTATTTTCCGAAGTTCCTGCCGCTGGATTTTTTCGACGGCGTATTTGTATCTTCGGATTATCTTATGCTCAAGCCCGATGTAGAGATCTATAAGACGTTCCTTGATAAGTATGGCTTAAAGGGCGAGGAATGCCTTTTCATCGATGACAGGCAGGACAATATCGAAGGCGCGGGAAAAGCGGGACTCAATACTTTCCGCTTCACGGGCGATTATGAGGCCGTGTTGAACCAATTGGCATAATCTTTTAAATAAATATTTTCAGGCTCTTTTACTTCCCGATGTAATGATATAATTAAGCGACTGACATGGTTGTGTGTGGGGGTAATATGAGCAGAAAGAACCGTATCGAGAGGCATTACACCAAATGGGGATATATCTTTGTAATCCCGTTTGTCGTTGTATTTCTGATCTTCAGTTTCTGGCCGATGGCCAGCACCATCTATTACGCATTCTGCTATCTGAAGCATGCGGGAAATACCAATCCGGAATTACTCACTACGATCGGCAAGCCCTGGTATCAGAATTTCAAAGAGGTTTTTACTGCTAAATCTTTCTGGGATGCCTTCAAGAATACGATAGTCTTCTTCCTGGCTTCAACTATCCCGGAATGGCTTCTGGCATTCTGGCTGGCGGCAATGATGACTGACAGAAGAATGAAGATCAAGGGAAGATTCATTTGGAAGACAGCATTCTTTTTCCCGAAGCTCGTTGCGGGATCTGCATTGGGTTACAGTGTTTTGGACCACATTCTTTCAGTTGTCTTTCAGGGATCCGGTTATACTATGGCTGCATTCATGATGAACGGATTCGGTTTCAAGGAAAAAGACCTGGAGTTTCTCACATCAGTGCAGTTCGTTATTATTTTGACTACTCTCTTCATGCACTTCGGCATTACCTTTATCTATGCGGTAGCCGGAATAACGGGAATCCCTGTTGAGGTATTTGAAGCGGCGGAGATCGACGGTGCCAACAGACTTCAGACCTTCTTTAAGGTCACGCTTCCTTCAATGCGTCCTATGCTGTTCTTCATTACTGTTGTTTCAGTCGTAGACGGAATCGGAATGTATGACATTCCAAACCTGTTCGGACCTTTCGATACTTTGAGAAGAAATCTTACGCTCATGATGTATATGGAGAAACAGGCATTTGCAGGATCCTACGCTTATGACAAAGCGTCTGCAGCAAGCCTCGTCTTACTTATGATCTATATTCTCATGTCCGGTATCATTTATTTCCTGTTCCTCAGGGATAAGGACGAAGCTAAGTTGAAGAAGCTCAATAAGCAGAAAGAAAAAGAACTCGCGAGGAGCATCTGAGGGGAATAATTATGAGTACTAATGAACTGACATTATCTGAAGATAAGAAAAAAACCATTGCCCTTAAGATAACAACTTACGTTATCTCTGTCTTACTGACGTTCATGATCCTTACGCCTCTTTATTATTTTTTCAGACAGACATTCGGAGAAGAGGTCAAGCTGGTTCACGGCGCAGGCGACAATACCCAGCTGGTAATCACACCGCGTGAGCATACGATAACCTTGAAAGAGTTCGCAAAGCTGTTTACCAGAGCAGACTTCATCGGTCTCAGGAATTCAATGCTAGTTACCTGCATCAGTACTCTCCTGAACATGTATTTTTCTGCACTGACTGCATATGCGATCACTGCTTATGAGTGGAAATTGAGAGCAGCGTTTGAGAAGTTCATCATCGTTGCCATGATGCTCCCCAGCACCGTAGCATCGATCGGTTTTGTCCAGATGTGCTATAAGTACCATCTGATCAATAATCTTACAATGCTCATTGTCCCGGCACTTGCTACTCCGATGACGGTATTCTTCATCAGAATGTATCTGAAGGCAACGTTCTCTAAAGAGATCGTAGAGTCAGCAAGGATTGACGGTGCCGGCGAATTCAGGATCTTCAACCAGATCATGCTGCCGCTCATGAAGCCTGCCATCGCTACACAGGCCATCTTCTGCTTTGTTGCGAGCTGGACAGATGAATGGGTTCCGAGGATCATTCTCATCGACAACAGTAAAGACATCAAAACGCTTCCTCTCGTGGGAAGCATACAGGGTGCAGGTCTCCTCATGCTTCTTCCGCCCATTATCCTTTATGCGTTCCTCTCAAAGCACATCGTTGAGGGTATCGCATTAGGAAGCGTCAAGGCATAACCGCCTGATAACAAATGTTATAATTATCCTGTCTGGATTTTCAGGCAGGATTTTTTATATTTGGAAAAAGGAATCATGAAATGAGGTATTTCTTATGAGCAATGAGAGACAGTACTACGAAGACATCGGCTACAAGCCTTATTTGTTCTATGTTGTATTCGGTGTATCAGGAGACGAGCTTGAGATATCAAGAGAAAAACATAATGTTGATGCCATTCCCGAAGGTCTGGACGCTATCTCGCTGACGCGCCCGGAACACTCGGATTACATTGACGGACTTATCGGCGGCGAGATGGGAAAGGTTCTGAAGCGTGCTGACAGCGATCTGTATGAAACATGCAGGGCTTGCGACAAGGTAGTCATCATGAGGGGCGAGATGGCCAATGACAGCACGCTTGATTACATGAGAAACGTCATTGGCATGGGTCAGGCCTTTTTCGATAAAGGCGCGAAAGGAATATTCGACATCCAGACATTCTCTCTTTATTCACCCAAGGAATGGAATGACAGGTTCTTCGGCAAGGACGTTAATGCTCAGAATCACGTGCTTATCATGTTCTCCAAGGAAGAGGACGGATACTGGATCCACACAAGAGGCATGGCCGAATTCGGAAGGCCCGATTACGGCATCAGCAAGGTTCCTGAAGACAAGCTCGAAGACTATAAGCAGGTAATTGACCAGATGGTCTTCTACGGCGGCCAGGGACTCGTTTTCAAGGGAAGCGCGAAGCTCCACACTTTTAACGGTAAGTCATTCAGAGTCTCTACGGAATTCGTAAATGATTTCGATAACGACGATTACAACAACGCATATTACAACGTGACGGTATTAGAAGAGTTATAAGCATCAGTTAACGAGGTGACTGTTATGGGAATTAAAGCTGCTTACATGGTTCCGCATCCGCCGCTTATAGTTCCTGCGGTAGGAAAAGGCGGTGAATCGGAGATCGTCCCAACCACCGAAGCTTACGAACGCGTGGCTTCTGAGATCAGCAGGATCGCGCCTGACACTATAGTCATCTTAAGTCCGCATTCGGTAATGTATGCCGACTATTTCCATATATCTCCCGGCAAGGGCGCTTGCGGCGACTTCGGCAGATTCGGTGCGCCTCAGGTAAAGTTCGATGAGAAATACGATGAAGAATTTTCACGTAAGCTAGTCGACATGCTCTGGGACGAAGGTTTCCCGGGCGGATTCCAGGGCGAACGCGATAAGGCGTTAGACCACGGAACGATGGTCCCCCTCTACTTCATCAGGAAGCAATATCAGGGCGGAAAGATAATAAGGATAGGGCTCTCAGGCCTCTCTTTATCAGACCACTATAAACTCGGTATCTATATCAGGAAGACTGCCGAAGAACTCGGCCGCAGCACCGTGATCGTAGCAAGCGGTGACCTCTCACACAAGCTTAAGGATTACGGTCCTTACGGATTCGATCCCAAGGGCCCCGTATACGATGAGAAGATAATGGAAGCTGCTTCCAAAGCCGACTTCTACGGCATGCTTCATTTCGACGAAGACCTCCTGGATAAAGCCGCCGAGTGCGGCCACAGGTCGTTCTGCATAATGGCCGGCACGTTTGACGGATATAACGTCAGATCAGAAGTCTTGTCGCACCAGGATGTTACCGGAGTAGGCTACGGGATCAGTATTTTCGAGCCGCTCGAAAAGAATGAAGAGCGGTGCTTCCTGAAGATCATGGCAGACGAGATCAGATCCTCAGATGCCACTCCGTACGTGAGACTCGCGAGGGCCACGATCGATAAATATGTAAGGACAAGAAAGTGGCTCAAATACCCGAACGATCTACCTTCTGACCTGGTCGCTGCAATGCCTCCTGAAGCAACTGCAGAC
>JAEFBA010000029.1 GCA_016292145.1 Saccharofermentans sp. | reverse complement strand
GTATCATCCTTTCAGGCGATAAGCCGGTTATGAATGATCTCGGCATGTATCTCGTTGATGCTTCTGTATTTGTCCTGACAAAGGAGAAGGTGAATCCTAATGCAGGCAAGACCATACTCAGAGCAGCAACTGTACATTCATTTGATCATGCGTTCTGTGAAGCTGTAGTTAAGTTCAATGATACAGATCCTGATTATTTCATCACATTTGATACCAAGTATTCTCTTACAGAGAAGTATTACAACGGCGAGATGGAACTGTTTGAAGGGTATGATGCGGCCGGGCTTGATATCGAATCCAGAAACAGGAATCAGTTAATGATGGATCTGATGACCGGTGACGGCCCTGATATCATTCTCGATTCTTCCGGAATTACGGGACTGAATAATGATGATTATCTTCTTGATATGAGTCAGGTCGTGGATACATCCGGTCTGTTTGAAAATGTCATCAGCTTATCCAAGACTGACGGAAAGCTTTATCAGATACCGCTCTCATTCGTTACATACGGGATCGTAACCAATAAGAAGAATGTTCAAAGCGGACAGAGCGGCTTTACATACGATCAGTATAAAGATTTCGTGGATGTTACCTGCAACGGCAAAAATCCTCTTGGCAACAAGCAGATAGATATGTTTATAGACTGTTTTGCTCCTGTCTATAAAGACCACATAAGCGGAAAGAATTTTGACTTTGGCGGCGAAGATACCAAGGCTCTTGCAGATTACGTAAAAGATAATGTTTTCGAGACTTCGAAAAACAATGTGAATCAGGATAACCAATTCAATTATCAGATCAACGGCGGAAGGGCAGACAGTGTATCGTTAAGGCTTTTTGTGGAAATGTATTACGAACAGGATGTAAATAACCTCACAATTCTCGGATATCCCACACCTGATGCACGCGGTCCCAGACTTGTAATCGGATCATCTTTTGCCATTTCCGCGAAAACAAGAGCGAAAGATGCACTGGCTGATTTTGTGAAGATCCTGCTGTCAGACGAGATCCAGCTTATGTATGCCGGAGAGGATTATGCGACACCTGTAAATCTCTCCGCGTATGAGACTTCTTCAAAAACCATAATCGACAGAAAAAACGATCAGATAAGAGCAATAAAGGAAAGCCAGAGAAAAGGCGGATACGAAGTTGAGGATACAGAGGAAGTAGATGCTTCTGTAATAGAAAACTACAAGAAGATCGTGGATTCCTGTTCATATATATCTTATACGGATCCCGCTATCTCGATAATCATTTACGAAGAAATGCCTGCTTATTTTGCCGGCCAGAAGTCTTTCGATGAAGTTACAACACTGATCAACAACAGGGCGACGACATATTTGAATGAGAGAGGATAAATGTCATAAAAGAATCGGCCTCCTTTGGTTATAATCTGAAATACGACTACATTCAAAGGGGATAAATATCATGATTCTTTCTGACAAGACTATTCTTAAAATGCTCGAGGAAAAGACTCTTACTATAGAGCCTGTTACACCTGAGCAGATCCAGCCCGCGAGCGTTGATATCCGCCTGGGAACTACTTTCTCAGTTGTTGACGACACACCTTCAAGCGTCATCACATTGGAGAACGAGATCAAGTATAAGACGATAACAACTGATACATTCCTCATCATGCCGGGCCAGTTCGTGCTCGCTACGACGATGGAATATTTCGAGCTTCCCAATAACCTTACTGCATTTGTTGAAGGCAGAAGCTCTTTGGGCAGAATGGGTCTTTTTATCCAGAACGCCGGATGGGTCGATCCTGGCTTCAAGGGCGAGATCACATTGGAGCTTTATAACGCCAACAGATGCGCGATCGAACTTAAGGCGGGAAGAAGAGTCGGCCAGCTGGTTTTCGCGAAGATGGATGACTATGCTTTGAATCCCTACAACGGCAAATACCAGGGCCAGAAGGGCGCTACAGGATCCAGAGTATTTAAGGATAAAGAAAATAACTGAACCTTATGTGATATGCCGCATCCTTAAACTTGATTTGACTGCCCGCGAGTGTTAGCATTTTGCAGGAAAAATTAAGATTAGAAATCAGGTATCATAATGGGCTTTTTATACGAGACGCATCTTCATACATGCGAGGCAAGTGCATGCGGCAAAGTGCACGGTGAAGATTACATTCCTTACATGATGGCGAAGGGTTATGCCGGAATGGTCGTAACGGATCATTTCTTCAACGGCAACACATGCGTTCCTGAAGACCTCCCGTGGAAGGAGAGAGTCGAGATCTACTGCTCCGGTTACGAGCGCGCATTGAAGGCCGCTGAGGGCAAGGATTTCAATGTCATGTTCGGCGTCGAATTCAATTTCTGGAAGGACGAATATCTTCTCTACGGAATCGATAAGCAGTGGCTCCTCGATAACGAATGCATTATGGACATGACAAGGCATGAGCTTCTTGAGGCCGTTCATAAGGCAGGCGGCATCATGATCCAGGCACACCCCTACAGGGAAAGAGACTATCTCGAAGACATCAAGCTCGCACCCACAGCCTGCGACGGCGTCGAAGTCTATAATGCCGCAAACAGCGCTAACATGAATGCGTTAGGCTATGAGTACTGCACGAAGTTAGGGCTTCCCATGACAGCAGGCTCCGATATCCATTACTATAACGATAAGAGCATGGGCGGAATGCTTTTCGAGAAGAAGATAGAATCAGTAAAAGACTATGCTGCAGCAGTCAAGGCAGGACTCGGCACTCCGATATCTTTGACACCCGAAGGAAAGATCATTCCCGTATCAGAGATCCCTGAACAGACAGTATCTACAGAGCTTCCGACACTTCCTGTCATCTATCCCGAAGGACAGTAAAAAGAAAGCTATTACAAGCTATAAATATCTTTTATAATAAACCTATTGACATAGTAGGTAATTAATGATAAATTCTTCGCAAATCAAGCGAAAGGAGATTTCTGATATGCAAAGCATTACTACAACTACGATGCATCATAAGTGTTGCTTTGAAGTCACTCTCCCGCGAATGACAGGCATCTGTTGTATGCCGGCTTGATAAAAAATTAAATCAGGTTATCTGCGGGAGTTCTTAAATGAGCTCCCGTTTTTGATAAGAAAGGACATGAGAATGAGCAGTAAAGAAAACAACAACAGAAACAATCTGAAGAAGGTGGCATACGCAGGCGTTCTTGCAGCACTGGTATTCATCGGCACGGAACTTCACATCCCGACAGCGATCGGACACATAAACTTAGGTGACCTCGTGATACTCGTAAGTTCATATATCTTAGGCCCTCTGGCATTCTTCCCGGCAGCGATCGGATCTACACTTGCAGATCTTCTCGCAGGCTATCCGCAGTATGCAGTGGCAACATTCATCATCAAAGGCGTTATGGGACTCGTCGCAGGTATTCTCCTTAAGCGCAACGCAGAGGGAAAGACACATCTGGTAAGGAAGCTCTCAGTATCGCTCGTAACAGAACTCATCATGATCGCGGGTTACTTCGCATTCGAATCACTGCCGTTTATGTATGGCGTTGAGGCAGCATTAGGTTCAGTGATCCCCAACGGCATCCAGGCAAGCGCAGCGATAGTAGGCGCCGTACCGCTTATGTACGTCAAGCTCTTCGATAAGTACCAGTTGTCACAGCAGAGAAAGGAAGTTTCTGATATAATCTGATTGTTGTACGAACAACTTCTACGGAATAAAGGAGTTAAATATGGAAAACAATCAGTATCAGGAGCCTCAGTATCAGCAGGCTCAACAGGTTTATCAGTACCAGCCCGTACAGGCCCAGCAGCCCATCGATCCGGAATACGAGGCAAAGTCCAAGGATTTCCTGACAAAGGCCATCGTATCATGCGCTATCTGCGCCCTGCCTGTCGGAAGCATCATTGCTATCGTCCTGGCATCGAATAACAGAACAGAGCTCCTCGATTACCTCGCAAGGGGCGGTGCACACACTGGCAAGATCAAGGTAAGCTCAGCCCTGAGCAGAGCAGGAAAGTATGGCGGAATCGGATTTACAATCTATTGGGCATTCTGGTTAGTGTACATGCTGTTTATGTTTCTCGGAGTTATCGGTGTAGCAATAGCGGCATATAACTGATCCGTTAAGGGAACAATAAGCTGATCACAGGCGGCGTCACTTTATTGTGGCGCCGTCTTTTTTGTGCGGTATGGGAGTGTGGGTTTCCGTGGCAGCACTTAAGATAAGGATTTGTTGCCTTCTAAGCGGACAGAAAGAGCAACATTTAGAGCAACATTGCCAATGTTGCCTTATTTGATGCCTTCTAGGCGGACAGAAAGAGCAACATTTGAGGCAACAAGCGTTTCCGTAAGGAACGCCACGCAACATTAGATACAACAAGCCGCCGGCAGCGGGAAAGAAATGCAAATAAAGACGGTGCCTTGCAAGACACCGTCATAAGCAGCTTTGTTTTTCGAAGCCGTGTTATCAGATATATGTTCCGAGATAAGCGAATTCGGTGGGCTCGGCGTCGAGCTCGCAAAGCAAAGAGATGACTTCCTCCGAATATGCGGATGCTTCGAAATCAAGATAGAACATGAACTCGAAATCCTTGCCCGGGATGGGACGCGATTCGATCTTCGTGAGGTTAAGTCCCAGGGAAGAGAATTTCGCGAGAGTATCTGCAAGCGCGCCGGGCGTGTGGCCCAGAGCGAGCATGACGGATGTCTTGGATGCGCCGGGGAAGATCATGAGCTCTTTGGTGATGCAGATGAATCTCGTGTAGTTGTTGTCTGTGTTCTGGATGTCATCTCTTATGGATTCCAAGCCGTAGAGCTGCTGGCAGTCAGCGGAAGAAATCGCCGCGACGTCCTTTCTTCCTGAATCAGCAACGCTCTTTGCGGCAACTGCGGTGTTCTCAACGATGTTTACCTTGATGTCCGGATGTTCCTTTAAGAACTTGCTGCACTGGCCGATAGCCTGGTTGTGGGAGTAGACTTCGCGGATGTCCTCGAATCTTGCACCGTGATTTGCGAGGAGCTTGTGGCTGATCCTGAGCTTATAGTCTCTGACGATATGGAATTTGTGGCCGACCATGAGGTCATAGACCTGTGTGACGGAACCGAATGAACTGTTCTCGATGGGGAGGATGCCGAACTTGCAAAGTCCGGATTCGACTGCCTGGAATACGCCGTCGAAGGTTCTGAAATACATGATGTTTGCGTGACGGAAGATCTTGTCTGTGGCTATCTGTGAGTAAGCGCCTTCAATGCCCTGGCATGCGACCATGGGTGACTTCGGGAATTCGTTAGGAGTAGTCTCCAGCGCTTTGTGGATCTGATCTGCGAGTTCAGTCCTTGTGCCGTATTCCATGTTGCGGTATGAGTGGCTTAAGTTGAACATTGTGGTGAAGAGCACGCGCTCGTAGTTGTCGATAAGCTGGTTCGAGCTCTCGAGCCCTGAAAGGTAGCTGCGCTCGTACCGTCTGCTCTTTAACGCGATCTCGGATTTGCTTAAGGTCTCATTTGCCATCTTGCTTGCTTCGAGACGCTCTGCGAAAAGCTCCTTGATCTGCTGATCGATCTCTTCGATTCTTTTTCCGGCCTGTTTCTGTGTCATTGTTCTGTCCTCCGTCAAATTAAAAGCCCCACAGTCTTGTTCACTGCGGGGCCCTATAATCTACGTAAATCAAGTTATATATTTACATGCAGTGAACTAATTACCCCTATTCGTAAAGGCAAAAAATGAAAAGTCACGCCATGTAAATGCAAAATTAGTCATGCCGAAATTATATACCACATTTTCAGAATGTAAACACTTTTATTCAAATGTGTTCGAAAAATATTGCCCGGCACACCTGCACCATCAAGGCAGGCGATCTCATGAAAATGAAGGGTGATTTTGAGGCTCTTTAATAAATATATTAAAAGACGGCCGTTCGCGTGATATAATTGCAACGCTATGAAGATAAGAGTGTTTACAGCAATCCTTGTTTGCAAGATCGTAAGGCGCCTCGCGAAGCTTTTCGGACGCGGCTCGAGCCTGCCCGGCAAGTATGCCCTGAAGATCTGCCCGGATATACTATCGAAGTTAGAGCTTCCTGAGCTCTCGATCGCAGTTACGGGTTCTAACGGCAAGACTTCCACGGTCGAGATGATCGCCCATGTACTGAAGAGCAACGGACTTAAGGTTGCTTATAACAAAGAAGGCTCCAATCAGATCGAAGGTGTCGTTACTTTCCTTGCCGGTGATTCCACGATGTCAGGCAGAGTTAAGAGCGACGTAGTCCTTCTGGAAGCTGACGAGAGATATTCAAGATATATATTCAAGTATTTCCATCCGAAGTATTTTGTTATCAATAACCTTTACAGGGACCAGATGACCAGGAACGGCCATCCGGAATTCATTAAGAGCATAATCTCACAGGCTGTCTACGATGACATGACCCTGATCCTTAATGCTGACGATCCGCTCGTTTCGAGCTTCGGCAAGGACAGGGAGGGCACGATCTATTTCGGTGCCGATAAGCTCCCGACAGATAAGCCTGTCAACGAAGGCATCTACGACGACGGCAAATACTGCCCTGTCTGCAAGAAACCGATGGTTTACGAGTACTACCATTACAATCACATCGGCAAGTTCAGATGCACGTCCTGCGGCTTTGCAAGACACGATACGGACCACACCCTGACTTCCACGAAGGAAGAGGGCGGCAAGGCGTCGATCACGATAGACGGCAAATATGAGATCCCTGTTTTCTTTACCGGGATCTACCACTGCTACAACATCCTTGCGGCATTTACCGCTGCCGTAACGGCCGGCATCGCTCCTGAGAAGGCTGCCGAATCGCTCGGAGGATATATCTTAAGATCCGGACGAATCTCTGATTTTACTTTGGGCAAGCTCGACGGCAGACTGCTCCTTTCAAAGCACGAGAACTCGGTCTCCTACGACCGCTCGATCGACGTCGTTGTGTCGGATAACAGAAGGAAGAGCGTCATGTTCATCGTTGATGCGATCAGCCGCAAGTACTATACGTCTGATTCGAGCTGGCTCTGGGATATCAATTTCGAGAAGCTCAAGCAGACAAATATCGACAAGATAATCCTTGCAGGACAGTACTGCGACGATCTGGCTGTAAGATTCGAGCTTGCAGGCATCGATGAAGACAAGACAGAGATGTTCGAATTTGTGAACGATGCTGCTGATTACTGCTCTCACAATCTCGATTCATTCTTATACGTGATCACATGCTTCTCCGACAAAGAGAAGATCTTATCGATAGTTACAAGGAGGGAACTCGCATGACAGTGAATATCCTTTACTTGTATCCGGATTTCATGAGCCTTTACGGTGACAACGGCAACGTCAGGATCCTTGAGAGGAGACTTAAGGATCAGGGCTTTGACGTAAAGATAGATAAGGCCACGATCACTGATGAGAAGATAAGCTTTGAAGATGCCGATCTGGTTTACATGGGCTCGGGTTTTGAGTCCAACAGGAACCTTGCTGCAGAGCATCTTGCGAAGTTTAAAGCAGAGCTCGTAAAGGCTGTTGAAGACGGCGTTCCGATGCTCTTTACGGGCAACAGCTACGATATCCTGGGCAAGGGAATAACTGCTGCTGACGGAAGCTTTGTGGAAGGTTTAGGAATCTTTGGCTTCACCTTTAAGGAACAGCTCGAAAAGCGTTACACGGGCGATGTCATCCTCAAGGACAATGCCACAGGCCACCGCTATGTCGGATTCGTAAACAGGGCAGGCGTTCCGGACGCCACAGACGGGCTTGAATTTGAAGCAATAAAGGTGATCGGAAATGTTCCGCTCAAAAAGGACGGCGTAAGGAAGAACAACCTTCTCGGAATAAGCCTCATAGGACCTGTGCTCCTTAAGAATCCCAGACTCGCGGAATCCTTTGTAAAGATCATCTGTGAGCGCAAGGGAGTGGAATTTAAGGAGACCGATTATCCTCATTCGATCAAGAGCCACGCAAAGACAAGGAAAGCTCTTTTGGAAGCAGATAACTGAAATATGGTATACTAAAAATTCAGGAGGGATAGTAGCATGGCAGATACAATTAAATGTCCGAACTGCGGATCGAATCTCACACTTAATGCCGATACTCAGAAGCTTGAGTGTCCCAGCTGCGGAGCATCTTTTGACCCCGCTGAATTAAATACCATTACAGTAGGCGAGCTTGAAGCCAAGCCTGCCGAACCGACTGATCCTGCCAAAGAATATGAGCAGGCGCAGGCGGCTCAGACAGCGCAGGAGCAGCCTCAGGCTGAACAGCAGCAGGCACAGGCCCAGCCCGAGCAGACTGAATTCGTATGCAACGCATGCGGCGCGAAGATCGTAACAGACGCTCATACAGCTGCAACGTTCTGCGCATTCTGCGGATCTCCTGCACTTGTCGGAAAGAGACTTACGGAGCAGTTCCAGCCCCAGTACATGATCCCTTTCAAATATTCCAGAAAGTCAGCCGAAGAAGCTTTCATCAAGTGGGCTGGCAAGGGTAAGTGGACACCCTTCGGATTCGTTTCCAAGAAGAATGCCTCAAAGATGACAGGTCTTTATGTACCGTTCTGGCTCTTCAATATCAAGGCTACGATCGATGCCCACGGCACCGGCGATAAGATCAGATACAGCGGCGACGATGAGATCATAGAGACATTCCAGTTTGACAGAAATGCCGAACTGTCCTGGGAACATGTTCCGCTTGACGGCGAGACGAGGATCGACGATGCTCTTATGGAAGCTATCGAGCCTTTCGACTTCAATGCACTCATTCCTTACGATTACAGATATCTTCCGGGATTCTACGCTGACAGGTATGACCAGTCACCGCAGGACCTTGCCGCACGTGCAACAAAGCGCGGCATGGACGGTATCGACAAGGCTCTCAAAGGTTCTTTGAGGGGCGCTTACGACAGATTCAACATCAAGCAGAACTTAAGCAGGATCGATTCGATGGAAGCAAATTATGCGCTTCTCCCTGTTTGGTTCATGTCCTACAAGTACCGCAACAAGTATTACTATTTCGCTATGAACGGACAGACAGGCGAAGTTGCCGGACAGCTTCCGGTAAGCCCTGTTAAGAAGATGATGTTCTTCTTTATCGTCCTTGGTATTTTGGCCGTCATAACAAGATTTGTTCTCGGCATTATCATGAGGGGGTTCTGGGGATGAGCGACAACGTTGAATTTAACGAACTGAATCAGGATCAGGGCAAGGGCCCCAAGCTCTCTGTCTTATCAGAACTTAACGGTGCATCGATCGGTGTCGGCATCGCTCTTATCTGCATAATCATTGCGAGCGTTGTTTTCTACATCTTCATGAACCTGTCACCCAAGAAGACCGTCAAAGTCGTAGATAACGCTGATCTTTTCACGAGCGAAGAGATGGACAACATCGAAGAAGCTGCTAAGAAGCTCTCAAAGGAAAAGGACATCAACGTAGTAATCGTCACTACAAGAGACAAGGGCAGCAAGTATTCCGATTCTGACGAAGATGAGAAGAGATTTGCCGAAGACTACTACATGAAGAGTGTTAAGACAGTACCTCTTCAGAACAATTCCGGCGTCTGCATCCTCATCGACGTTACACTGGATTATCAGGGCGGAAGATTCTTCTGGCTCTACACATACGGAACGGCACATTTCGCAGTATCCGACGATGAGTGCATGTCACTTTTCAGAAGATATCTGAGCCTGCTCGGCGACGCACGTTACGGTGAAGCAGTAGAGAACATCACGAATGATCTGAACGAGTATTCGTATCAGAGCTATGCTGCTATCGTATTCTTTACGATCATTATCCCTATCGGCATGTCTTTCCTCTCATTGGGTATTGCAACACCCAAGAGAAGACTCGACAAGCTTCCTGCAATTGGCACATATTCCATTCCCGGAAGCAATATCGTCGCTAAGAACGATGCTTTCCTGAGGAAGAAGGTAATCCACCACGAGTCGTCCTCAAGTGGCGGCGGATACTCCGGCGGAGGTTTCTCCGGCGGTGGCGGCGGATTCTCCGGTGGCGGAGGCGGAGGCTTCTCCGGCGGTGGCGGCGGCCGCTTCTGATATGGTAAAATACCGCGAAAATCTTGAAACCAAAGGATAACTATGCTCAGCATCGTCGTGCCTGCCTATAACGAAGGCGAACACATCTACGATAACCTCATGACAATCGACAAGGCGCTTAAGGCGTTTACGTCGGACTATGAGATCATCGCGGTCAATGACGGCAGCAAGGATAATACCGGCGCGGAAGCAGCGCGCGCTGCACGAGACAATCCCAACATCAAGGACTTCGGTTATGAGGTAAACCGCGGCAAGGGCGGTGCCGTCTCATGGGGCGCCGTAAACAGCAAGGGCGACATAGTCGGCTTTATTGATGCTGACTTGGATCTCTCACCGGATTTCATCAAGATGTACTTTGAGGAGATGAATGCTTCGGGCGCCGATATCGTCATCGGCTCAAAGATGCATAAGGATTCCAAGCTCGAATATCCTTTCGCGCGCAAAGTATTCTCCCTTTGCTACTACATAATGCTCAAGGTCTTATTCGGCCTCAAGTGCCACGATACCCAGACCGGACTTAAGCTCTACAGAGGCTCCATAATAAGGGAAATCGCGCCCTTAAGGAAGATCGACGGTTATGCATTCGATATCGAGCTTCTTGCCTTGGCTTCGAAAAAGAAGGCCAAGCTCATCGAGATGCCCGTTGAACTCAATTTCACGAGAGGACAGTCCTTCGGCAGGATCAAGATGGGCGACGTCTGGAAGATGTTCACGGACACCTGGAAGATCTGGTGGAACCTGAAGGTTAAGAAATCGTACTTTAAGTGAGTTTCCTCCGGTTTCAGCGCGGCCGTTTCAGCTCAGTCGTTTTTCAGCTTTGAATATGTGGCCAAAAACATGTCCAAAATGTTGACTTTTCGAGAAAGTCAGCTTTTTAGACAGCAAAATGTCCGCAAAATCAAAGCTGAAAGTTGACCTGTTTTTTAGCCTCGCAAAAGGATTTTAGGCCGCTCGCATATTGCCTCACTTTTCTATGCAATCCGACATAAAAATGTTACGAATTCTATAGGGTAAAAACAGACTTCTTGCGGTATACTTATCAAGGTGTGAAAAACCGACTTTGATAATATCAAAGCACAAGGGGATTAAATTGGCTTTACATTTTGCTAAACGCATAACGGAATATAAACTTGCGAAGGAATTACTGACCCGCGGCAAGGACATCATCTTAAGTCCTGAAGCCCAGGTCCTCAAGACATTCGTACAGCACGGCGAGACTACTGTTTTCGAGCACTGCCTGTCAGTTGCAAAGTTCAGTCTCCTTATGGCTCATTTCCTTGAGAGAACTCTTAAGATCAATATCGATAAGGACAGCCTTGTCAGAGGCGCGCTCCTTCACGATTATTTCCTTTACGACTGGCACGACAAGACCGTGCCCGGAAGAAGAGTTCACGGCTTCACACATCCCGGTACTGCAATGAGGAATGCCGAGAGGGACTTCGGTCTGAACGATCTTGAGAGAGACATCATCTCCAAGCACATGTTCCCCGTTACGCCTTTCCCGCCCATGCACCGCGAGAGCATTATCGTTAACCTTGCCGACAAGTGGTGCGCACTTTGCGAAGCATTCAAGATCGACGTATCTTCCTACATCATCTACCGCGTCAACTTCAATATCGCGCTCGCTGAGGGCGAATATTCCATCGATTACGGCGAGACTAAAGCAGAATATTAATATATAATTCTGCCATGCGCGTAGATAATCTCACAACCTTGATCTATATCACCAGGGGCACTGACTGCCTCTTTATCCGCAAGACCAGAAAAGGCGACATGAACCTCGATAAATATCTGGGTATAGGCGGTCATTTCGAATCTGACGAGACAGCCGAAGAGTGCGTCCTTCGCGAGCTCTCAGAGGAGGCTTCGATATCTTCCGGCGAGCTCGAAAACTTCTCCTACAGGGGACTCATCACTTTTATCTCATCAGAATACCCCACTGAATACATGCATGTCTTCACGGCTTCGGTTCCGGATTCATTCGAACTCCCTGAGCGTTCTTGCGACGAAGGCGAGCTTTGCTGGGTGCCCTTGGCCGGCATTAAGGATCTCCCGGTCTGGGAAGGCGATAAGATCATGTTCGACTACCTGTTCGGCTCCATGAAAGAATCCGGCTTTTTTACCATGAAGTTCCGCTACGAAGGATCTGTTCTTGCAGAACATTCCGAGACGAGCTGGTAATTTTTACTGCTGACTGTCGCAAATGCCATTTTTTTGAGGCTTTGCGATAGAAAATACCCGTTTTTCTGTCGCAAATGATGTTTTTTTCGCCGTTTGCGATAGCGCAAGGTAAAACATAGTTTGCGATAGCGCGAGGGGCAGACAGGCTCTATTGCCAGCCAAAAACTGTTGTGTTATAGTTCACCTGATAAAAATCTTACAGAAAGGCAGATCTCATATGCATTGGATAACACCCAACATTCATCTTATGTTCGGTTCCGTAAAGGTGTCCTATGGGAGAAGTCTGCCTGTTTATAGGAAATAACACCTAATTTCAACCGATAAATCGATGGCTTCTCCTTTGTTCTAACGAAGAATAAAAGGAGTTTTTTTATATATGTCAGAAACAAAACTTAATATCAGAAAGCAGCTCGGACTGCTTTATATATCCAACTTTCTGTTCAACAGTTCGATCGCCGGCGCCGCCTGGGTCCTCCTGCTCGTATCAGACGGTTATTCGCTTATCCAGGTCGGATTTGCAGAGACCGTGTTCCATATCGTGAGCCTTATGGCTGAGATCCCGTCGGGCATGTTCGCAGATGTCTTCGGGCGCAAAAAAAGCCTGCTTCTCAGCTGCGTCATGACGATGTGCTCGGCGCTCATAAGAGGCTTTGTGCCGGGGTTTGCGGCTGTCTGCATATCAGTCGGATTCGCGGCGCTCTCATATAACTTCATCTCAGGAAGCGACAGCGCGATCGCTTACGATTCCCTGAAGGAAGAAGGGCAGGAGAGCAGGTACGACAAGTACATATCGAACCAGACAATGATCTACAGGATATCGAACGGCCTCGCGACTCTCTTTGCCGGCGTGGCAGTTATCATGGGCAACAGGAATGCACAGATCTTGTCGATCGGCATATCGGCCGTTAACATGATCTGTCTTCTTTTCCTGCGCGAAAACAAGGTCATTCTGAAGAAATCCGGTGACACTTTAAGCAAGCGCATCACAGACGTTTATAAGGGCAGCCTGGAATTCCTTAAAGGCAACAAGAAAGTGGCAGGCCTCATATTCAGGAATGCTTTGGTAGGCGGCATCGACGTGCTGCTGCTGTTCTTCCTTCAGGCCAAGCTCCCGATGACGGGAATTCCGGATTGGACTTTGGGACCGCTCCTCTTCATTATGTCATTAGGCGGCATCCTGGGCGCTCTCGCTGCGCCTAAGATGAAGAAGGCGACGCTGCCCAAATTGTTTATATTCTGCATTTCGCTTGCGCTCATAGGGCTCGTGAGCGAGTTTACGGGCGTATGGTATCTGATGACCATCGGAGGCTTTTTAACGGCCTTCGCCGATGACCTGATCCAGATCAGATCCGATGTTGCCCTGAATGAGATGGTCCCTGCTGAGCAGAGGGCTACGCTCATGTCGGTCAACGCGTTCTGCTTCTCGTGCATCATGATCGTCATGTCGCCTCTCGCGGGATTCATTTTCTCAATTTAATCAAAAGATGTTATAATTTTTTGAGGAGATAGTAGGAAGGGAGAATGAATCATGAGATTCGATCCTGAAGATAAACAGTTTTATTTCAGCACTCAGATGATCCCCGGCGATCAGGAAAATGAGGCCTCTTTCGCGAGCTTTAAGGCATATCAGCAGATGTGCCTTGATAACCCCGGCGCCTGGATCAGGAACATGGTCAAGTCTGAAGGCGATGAGCAGAGTCCTCTGATGAAGGTATTTAGCATAATTGTCGGTATAGCGGTATTCGGCGGCATTTTCGGTACGATCCTTTGCCTTCCGGTAAAGAAATACGAGAATATTCCGTGGATAATGGGCGCTCTAATGCTTGTGATGGGCATATTCTCAATAGTTGGTGCGCAGCTTCAGGGTTCTAAGGTCTTTGCAGAGAGCGTCCTCTGCCAGCGCATAGAAGGCATCATAGACGTTCTCGGAGCGTTCGGTCTTCTTGCAATCAAGTTCCTGTTCCCGAGGGATGATATCGGGAAGTTCGTCATGACTGTATTCTGCGAGATCGCATTTGTACTTTTTCTGGTCATGACGGTTAAGCTGATTGGCTATGTCAGGGCTCCGAAAAGCGTCTATACGGAAGAAGTTCTGGCAACATGCATCGGTTATGTCAGGACTTATGTGTCAAATAGTTCCGGCGATGAAATCCCGACGTATACTGCTCTCAATTCACCGGTTTTCGAGTATTATTATGGTGGAAGCAAGTATCAGGCATACTACGATGTCATGGACAGCGGCAAAGACGGCAAGATCCGCGTAGGTTCGGGCCAGCTCATCAGGATCAATCCTGAAGATCCGTCACACATTATGGGCAGTATCAAAAGACGTATTGAGGGGCCTTTGGTCTTTGCCATTGCCTCTCTTGCAGCAACGATCATACTGCTTGTTTTGATCCTGATCTGGCAGTAACAACTGTCTTAAGCTTCAAAGGACAAGCAGGCAAAGGCCTTATAAATAAAGGGCTGTAACATTGTTACAAGGCCAAAATGCAAAACGGAGGAGACGAACATGAAGATCTACGATATCTCACAGGAAGTATTCGGCTGCGCTGTCTATCCCGGAGATCCGTCTCCCGAGAGGCAGGTCATGCTGAGCATCAGCGAAGGCAAGATGTGCAATCTGACTGCCATTAACATGTGCGCCCATAACGGAACCCATGTCGATGCGCCTTTCCATTTCATTAATGAAGGCAGGACGATCGACCAGGTCGATATCGATAAGTTCGTAGGATACTGCTATGTCGCTTCTCACGAAGGTGACATTACTGCAGAAGATGCGAAAAAGATAATTGACAAGGCAAAAGCCGCAGCAGGAGATACTGACTGCTATAACAGGATCCTCGTTAAGGGTGATGCGACCATGACTGAGGAAGCTGCACAGGTTTTTGCTGATAACGGAATAAAACTGTTCGGAAACGAATCACAGACTGTAGGGCCTCTGGAAGCGCCTATGGAAGTGCATCTCATTATGCTCGGTGCAGAGATCGTGCTCCTGGAAGGCATCAGGCTCGCTGAGGTTGATGACGGCGTCTATCTGCTTAATTCGGCACCGATCAATCTCGGAGGCTCCGACGGCGCACCCTGCAGGGCAATACTGATGTCACTGTGATCCTCGAAAAGATCACAGCGGCATAAAATATTATTACAGCCGTAAGATTAATTGAAAGGTGTAAGCTCCCATTTCGTGGGTAAGAATTTACCTTCGCCGTCTATTACATCGAAGGCGTTGGACTTATGATTCCATCTCATGTAGGTGATCTGATCATGGGCGGAAGTGCCGTTACCCATCACGATGACATTATCATAGCAAAGAGAGATGTAGCCGTTGACGCTGCCTGTGAGGAGGCTATAAGGACCAAGGTCACTGTGGAATACGATGACATTGGTGAATTTTGTGCTGGGGCCGTCGTCGATAAGACCGATCAAGAGCTCGTCAACGCCGTCTTTGTCCAGATCAACCAGAAGATAACCCTGCTTCTTGCTCTTGTCCTTAAGATCATCAGGTACGGGCAGATTTCTGTACTCCTGCTCAAAGCCGTTCTTGATCCCGTCGCTGTAATACTGAAGTGTAGGCTCATACCATTTCTTGGGTGTGACCTTGCAGCCGGTAACTGCGGGAACGAGTGCCAGCAAAAAGGCCGCTGTCAGGACAGTTGCTAAAGTTCTTCTCATAGTTGTTTACCCCTAATTCCGTTAAAAGTAAAAATATTTTATATATTTTCGCCGTTTTTTTCCAGTCCTGCGGGATCATCAACGCTCTGTTCCGGCTGTTCATCTGCAGGGATGACTGCCTCAGTCTGCTCAGGAACGGTCTTTTCTTCCTCAGCAGGAACGTCTGCCTCAGTCTGCTCAGCAACTGTCTTTTCTTCGTTCGTGGGAACAACTGCCTCAACCTGATCAGGAACAACTGTCTCTTCCTGCTCAGGCACTGCTATTTCAACCTGCGCAGGCATTCCCATCCTGGCCTCATATTCTTCCTTGGGCATCGGCTTGGAGTAGTAGTAGCCCTGGATCATGTTGCAGCCTTCTGCAGCGAGGAAATCAACCTGGTGCTGCTCGTCAACGCCTTCTGCGACTGTCGTCATGTTGAGCTTCTTTGCGAGGTGTAAGATCTCGGATACGACTATCTCGGCTCTCTCGTTGTCGTTCTCGCCTCTGAAGAAGCCTGCATCGAGCTTTAAGATATTAAGAGGCATATCCTTAAGAGAGTTAAGTGAAGAGTAGCCTGAACCGAAGTCGTCCATGGATACGAGGAAGCCGTAGTCCTTGAGCTTCGTGATGGTCGAGAGCATGAGCTTCTTGTCGTCGAAGAATGCACTCTCGGTAAGCTCGATCTCGATGAGTTCGTGAGGTGCGCCTTCCTTGTCGATTATTTCCTTGATCTGATCTGCGAGGTTGACCTCTGCAAAATGCGCGCGAGATACGTTTACTGAAACGGGTACGCACTTTCTGCCTTCGTCGAGCCAGGTCTTCTGGTCTCTTGCTACATGGGCGAGCATATAATGGTCGATCTCAGTGATGAAGCCGCTGTTCTCAAAAATAGGAATGAACCTTCCCGGAGGCACGAATCCCATCTCATCAGAGACCCATCTGATAAGGGCTTCCGCGCCGAGCTGCTCGTTGGTGCGTGGATCGTACTTGGGCTGGTAATAGACCTTGAATTCTTCCTTCTCGAGAGCCTCCTTCTGGTGTTCTGTTACAAGATCGATCCACTTCTCATCTTCAACGAGCTTGTCATCAAAGAAAGCGATGCCGGAATCATCCGTGGATTCCAATGTCAGACGCGCTGCTGATGCGTTGTTGTAGAGAAGATCGATGTCGGCGTTTTTCTTGACGTTGGAAGGGACCATGTAAACGCCTGCCTGGAACTTGAAGTCGTGCTCCGTGCTGATCTCTTCGAGGCTCTTTATGATGCGCTCGAGCTTTGTTCTGGCTTCTTCCGCGCTGTTTGCCTTCAAGAGAAGCTGGAAGTTATTGATCGTGCCGTGAGAGCATATCTCGTTCTTTTCGAGGAAGCTGCAGATCTTCTGCCAGACCTGACGCAGAGTCTGCTCACCCTGGTCAACAGAATGGCAGAGGACGTAGTTGCGGTATCTGACAAATATAAGGCTTACGACAGCGTAATTGACGCCGGATTTTCTCTTCTTCAGGATCTCCTTGCTCTTCATGGCGAACCAGAACCAGTTGCGGTTTACGGTGATGTTGTCTCTTAAGACAAGATTCCTCATCCTTCTGTTGCTTGCGTGCGTCCTGATGAGATTTGTGACGAGGAGTATGAAGATGAGAACCGTAAGGATATAGCTTACGGCATCGTAAAGTATACCGAACGCGAGGTCGCTGTACGTGAATGAGAAATTGGTCTTGAACGCGATTATCTCAGCTCTGTTCCTGACGTAGTATGCAGTCCAGTATTCGTACTTCGTATGCATGCTGATAGTGTTCTCGATAACGCCCTTTAAGATGTTTCCGATGTTAGGCGTGATGCGCGTGTCATCGACATTAATAAAAGGATCGTTCTTATCAGGCAGCAAGAAGAAATCCTCGGACAGTTCTTCACCGTAAGTGTCGCTGAACAGACCGAAATCATTGGATTTTATATCGCTTGTCGGCAGGAGCTCGAAAAAAGTTCTGTGCTCTTTATCGTCATCGTCATGCTCATCCCTCTCGAGCACGGCGGTTATCTCACCGTTCTTTCTAAGGATATTCAGGCTGTCGTCTGATACGAAGACAGAGTATCCGGACGCTTCGAATGACTCGAAAACTATATCCAGCTCATCATCTGCTGCTTTATCATAGAGCCTGGCATATCTTGCAGTGTTCTCGACTTCATTGAGCGCCTTGAGCTTAGTAATATAAGTCGCTATGAGGTCGCCCGACAGCGATATGATCGCGCAGGCGAGGATGAAGACCAGCGTATACAAAATAAGCGGTACTATTATCCTGTTCTTGGGTAACTGGTATCTTTTGTCTCTTTTGATCTTTGCCATTGTTCCTTGTCCCGTCCTTATTCCATTGCCTGTGCGGCTGCCCGAATTATAACACGCGGAAAATGTGCTTTTGAATAGAAGAGCTTTATTTTAAGAATAATTTAAGAGTTTAATATATAAACGATAAATGTCTGACATACAATTATGATGTTTAACCGGGATTTCCTGACTGATCGCATGCTCTTAACGGTTTAAGGTTAAGTTAAGGTTGGCATGATCGGGAGTTAAGGTTGCTTATGTAAGATTATGATGCAAATATCAATATAAAGGGGAGACAGGAACATGAAAAAGGTTGCAGCAGTAGTACTGGCTACTGCCATGACTGTACCGCTGATTACGGGCTGCGGTGCAGTGACTGTACCTTCTGAAAGTACAGCTGAGACTACCGTGAAAGAATTGGGACCTGCAAGAGCCCAGGATGACTACTTCAGGTTTATAAATCAGGAGCGCTTTGATACTTCAGAGTTCAAGTATGGGGAGAATACGGTCGAAGTCGCATTTAAGACTGATCTTATCGATGAACAGATAGAGAAGATCATTGACGACTGTGCTGCAGGCAAAGGATACGCCAAGGGATCTGAGGAAGACCTGATCAAATATGCATATGAGTCTTTCAATTCTTATGATTTCGATAACACACCGATCCCTGCAGACCTTATGGCAGTTATTGAAGCTGTTGATAACGCAAAGTCTGTAAGTGAACTTCTGGAGGTCGATGCAAGGATCTATAAAGAGTATTGTACCGGCGGGTTCTTTAAGCTCAAACCGAGCGTAAATCCTCTCAATCCCAAAGAGAGAGTAGTGGTAATGGACCAGCTGCCCGGGATCCTTAATACTTCTTTTAAGGATATCAGAGATAACACGTACTCGATCAACAACATCAGCAAGACCGGACAGACACTCCTGGCAACAAGAGGATACGACAAAGAGACTGCCAAGGAGTATGCCAATGGTCTTGCCAAGCGTGCCCTTGACATTTACGGTGCTACGAACATGGAAGTTGTTGATGACGGCATGACTTTCAAATACCAGAAGATCATGACTTCCGATGAGTTTAAAAAGACTATGTCCAATATAGATATGGACAAATACCTTACCGGTATCGGGATCAATAAGACATTGGCTAAGAAATTCTGTGTAACGGACGAAGGACAACTGAAAGCCATTAATGATATCTTCGTAGAGGAGAATCTGGGTGCATTAAAGACATGGGAAATGGGAATGCTCTATGAGAAATTCATGAGATATATAGCACCCCACTATACCCAGTTCGAAAAGTACGTGAGTGTCAGCTATAAGTCTATGCACGATCAGGCAATAGATGAGATCTCTCAGAATTTCTATAGAGAAACCGATCCTATCTATGTTGAACGCCACTATTTACCGGAGACAGATGCTGCATTAAGAAGCATGTGCGATGACATCAAGGGCGGATACAGAAAGATCATAAAGGATGCCTCATGGCTCAGTGAAGAGACAAGAGCGGAACTTTTGAGAAAGCTCGAAAACATCGTCTATGTCACAGCCAAAGACCTGAAGCGTCACGACAACGCTCAATACGTTAATGTATACGGCAAGGATTACTATGAATTCAGTCTTAATTATTCAAGGCTGAATCTCAGGAAAGAACTCGACAGATTCAATAATCAGGATCCGGTATCAAGAACAGAACCGGGCATGCCGATGCAGATGATGAATGCATGCTACGATCCCGGCTATAACAACATAACGATCACAGCTGCTATCACCAACAAACCTTTCTTCGATGCAAAAGCTGATTACTACACAAATCTCGGCGGCCTTGGATCTGTAATCGCGCATGAGATAGGCCATGCTTTTGACAGCAACTGCATAGTCTTTAATTCAAAAGGTGAATACGATCCTTCCTGGATTCCCGAGAAGGACATGAATACTTTGAAAGAGCGTAATGAAAAGGCTGCTAAATATTTCGAAGAGAAGTTCACGGTGTTCGGTGTTTACCATGTAGACGGTGAGCAGACCTTGGGTGAGAACTACGCTGACTTAGGCGGCATAGAGTGCGTTACGTCTCTTTGCAAGACCAAGGAAAACAGGACCAGGCTTTTCGAGAGCTATGCGACCATATGGTGTGAAATGCGTTCAGATGAAGCGATAATCAATCAGATCGCTTATGACGTTCACAGCCCTTCATATATAAGAGTAAATGCCATCCTCGCATCCATCGATGAGTTCTATGAGACATATGACGTCAAGGAAGGCGACGGAATGTACGTCGCTCCTGAGGAACGTGTCTCAAGATGGTATTAATGGGGGATAGAAAATGAATATCGTATTTAAAAATTCGTTGAAAAATATATTCGGAAAGCCGCTTAGAACGCTGCTGGTCGTTTTCGCGATCTTCGTATGCAGCCTCTGTGCGCTGCTTTGCTTTGACTTAAGCGAGAGCATTACCGGAATCTTAACTCTGTTTTACGGAAGCGTATCGAGAGCAGACTTCATCGTCAGTTCATCCGGAAGCGATGTGTCAACTCTTCCCGACGGTTTCCCTGAAGCAGACACAATGACCATCGTCGGCGATTCGGAGATGCTCTACAAGAAGATCGACGGCGAGTACTGCTATGTCACCACAGATACTTTGAGGATCATGGGTCTTGATGTTGATGAAGCTGTCGATATGAAGTTCTTAGCTCCCATCGAGCTTAAAGATGGCGAGATGTTCATCAACAAAGCGTTCTCTGATGACTATGGTTATAAGGTCGGCGATAAGATCACCATACACGACAGGGCAGATGAGGAACTCGAGCTTACCATAGGCGGTATCCTTCCTGACGATACAAAGAATCCGCTTATTACAGGGTATACAGGCATCATCAATCTCAATACCAGCAAGACCGTATCCTGCGGACATATGTCTGCAGATATGCTCCTTATCGATCTTCACGATAACACCGGGATCGAAGAAGCGAAGGATATGATCGAAGACAGATACCCTGCAGCAGTCATCACTGATCTTTATCTGTCAGAGTCTGACCTGGCGCTCGTAGGTGAAATGAAGAGCATATTCTATCTCTTGTTCGCGATTGCATTCCTGCTCGTTATCTTCGTAACGGCTTCGATCTGCAACAGGATCGTAAGCGAGAGAATGTCATATATCGGAACGCTTCGAAGCCTCGGCATGAGCACATCAAGAACGGGAAGGATATTGCTCCTGGAGAATGTCCTGTATGCGCTTATGGGAAGTATCCCTGCAACACTTCTTTATGCGCTCATAAGAAATCCTTTGTTGAGCTTCATGTTTATCGGCACAGACTCAAGCGGCAATTCAATTCAATTTGAGATCCCGCCGTTCCCTGTTGGGCTTGTAATCGGCGTAATACTGGGTTCTGTCCTGATCGAATGCCTGATCCCTTTAAGAGCGATCCTCAAGGCATTGAAGACATCGATCAGAGACATCATCTTCGACAACAGAGACACTGCATACAGATTTACAAAGTCATCATTGATCATCGGTATAATCTGCCTTGTAATTGCAGTTGTGACATTCTTCTTAAGGACGAACATGCTTTTTGCGATCCTCTGCATGCTCACTTCTGTAGCAGCGCTTGCAGCTCTCTTCCCGAGGATCTTAAAGCTCATTACTGCTTTGATCAGGAAGATCTCCGATAAGCTCGACAGACCTTCAATGGCACTGGCTTCTGTTGAAGCTATCTCACGTAAGAGCACTGTCGGAAGCGGTGTCCTCTGTGCAACGGCAGCAGCTATGTGTGTCATCGTCTATGCAGTCTCCGGAGCTATGTCCGATAACATCAACGACATTCCGTACGATTGTGATGTTATCCTCACCGCAAGCGAGAAGGATACTTACTACTCATTTATCGATCATATGGATAACGTAACAGATACGGAAATGGTCTATATGACAATGACGGAGTATAAGTTAAACGATGAGAAGGTCTCCATCGGCAATTTCTTTGCAATGCCCGATGACGGATTC
The DNA here is from genome assembly GCA_016292145.1 of Saccharofermentans sp. Lineage (GTDB taxonomy): Bacteria > Bacillota > Clostridia > Saccharofermentanales > Saccharofermentanaceae > Saccharofermentans. The sequence goes on along the minus strand of JAEFBA010000029.1, from coordinate 6,882 downwards.
AGATATTTCACCGGATTTTCCGATCTTCCTGATAAGGTTGAACCCGGTACGATCGTATTAGACAAGAAGTATGCAAACCGTAAAGGTATAAAAGAAGGCGATACGATAACGCTCACATTTAATCCTGAGGGTGTAGTTCCTATCGACAGGAAATTCACTGTAGCTAAGATCACTTCTGTCAGTGCGTCCACAGGAATGGATACCTTCTTGATGAATGAAGATGAATACAAGGTGCTCTGTTATGGAAGTCCTGCCTGGATCCTCATAAAGACAACAGATCCGGAAGGAACGAAAGCAGCGCTCGAGACCTATGCAAAGGGAGCTTATTCTAAGGTCGAGACGATATCTGAATACATAGCAAATCAGAAGCAGCAGAACTCACAGCAGCTTGCAGTAATCGCAGCCGTCATCATAGTCGCACTCGGCATGACCGCGATCGGCATGATCTCGAACCAGCTCTTAGGCTTTGAAGGCCGTAAGAAAGAATGTGCCGTAATGCTCTCGACAGCAATGGGCAAGGGCAAGCTTTCCGGCATCTTATTCAAGGAGGTCCTTATTACTTCCGTTACTGCTTCGGGCATAGGCACGTTAGTCGGACTGCTGATGATTAATGTCATTGAGAAAGCTATGGCAAGTACACAATCGATATCAATGTCTTTCGACATCAATCCGTTGACGGTATTCCTGTTCTTCATTGCGATGACAGTGGTATTCACAGGAACAGTCCTGTTCCCGATCAGGAACTTAAGGAAGATGAAGATCTCAGAGCAGATCAAGTATGAGTAATAATTTGGAGGATAATAAAATGAGCACGATCATTGAAGTTAAAAATGTAAGCAAGTCATTCGGTAAGGGCGAGAACATAAACCAGGTCTTAAAGGGCGCAGACATGAGCGTCGAACAGGGCGAATTCGTATCCCTGATGGGCGCATCCGGTTCAGGTAAATCAACACTGCTCTATCTGGTAGGCGGCCTCGACAGACAGTTCGAAGGCAACATCTCCGTATGCGGAAAGGACATCGGTTCGTTGAAGGATAAGGAGCTCTCCGACTTAAGGCTCAAGAACATGGGATTCGTATTCCAGTTCTATAACCTCGTAATGAATCTGAACGTCACAGATAATATCCTCCTTCCGCTGACAATGGCAGGCAAGAAGAAGTCTGAACTTAAAGGTGCACTCGACGAGATCTTAGAGATCACGGGACTTTCTGACAAGCGCAAGGCAATGCCTAACACATTATCAGGCGGTCAGCAGCAGAGAGTAGCCATCGCAAGAGCCGTACTCGGCAACCCTGCGATCATTCTTGCGGACGAGCCTACAGGCAACCTTGATGCCCAGTCCTCGAAAGAAGTCATGGAGCTGTTCTCAAGGCTCAATAAGGAAAAAGGACTTACCATCCTTCAGGTAACACACTCCGAGAAGTGCGCTTCATACGGCACACGCACGATCAGACTTGAAGACGGCAAGACAATAGGATAAGCCCCCTCTCACATACCCCTAAGATATAGATGCAGAAAGCAGCTGCTCGCGATAAGCGCGGCTGCTTTTTGTTTGAACTTGACAATGTAAAGATAGCCGATATAATCTTTGAATGTAGACAGTGTCAAGATTGGAGCAGGATAGTGAGAAGAAAGATGGTTATAATCATATTATGTATATTGGCGGTGCCGCTGATATTACTTGCGGTATGGGCATTGATGAGTCCCGGCAAGATCAGGACATACAAAGAGTCTGACAGTATATCCGGGAAGTTTGTCATGGATATTAACGGTGCTCCGAACGGTTTCTTCATAAACGGAAAGAATAAGGATAATCCTGTACTTCTCCTGGTGTCCAGCGGGCCCGGCACTGACGACTATGTGTTCACGGATAAGTATAAGGATATGAAGCTCGAAGACGACTTTACCGTTGTCTATTGGGATTACAGGTATATGGGCATTGCATATAACAACAATGCAGATGCAGACAGTATTACTTTGGAAAATCTTCTTAATGATACTGAGGCAGTAACGGAGTATCTTAAGGAGCGCTTCAATAAGGATAAGATCTACATCATGGGTTTCTCTGGAGGATCGAAAATCGCACTTATGGAAGTGCAAAGGCATCCTGAGAATTATTATGCCTACATCGGAATGGCGCAGTGCGTTACCGACAGTGAAGAGAACGATACTGTCATGTATAACTTCATGAAGGACGTTTTCGAGAGCAGGGGAGACAAAAGGAATCTCGCTAAACTCGAGAATGTTGTCACTCATCTTGACAGTGGTAACATTAAGTGCAACGATTGGTATGAATACGTTAATCTTCTTCATGAAGCGGGCGGCGGCACTATCAAAGACAAGAGCGAGTTCGAAGGCATTACCTGGCCGATTATAACTGCTAAATGCTACACGCTCAAAGAGAAGATCGGATACGTTAAGGGCATGAAGATGTACCGTAAGACAAAGCTTGCGGAAGAACTGCATAACTTCGATTACAGGAAGACCATAACTGAACTTGAAGTGCCTGCATTCTTCATAAGCGGTGAGTACGATTACAATTGCCCCTGGGAACTGGTGCGTGATTATTGTGAATTGATCAATGCGCCGCAGAAACATTTTTATAAGATACAAGGCGCCGCACACAGTCCGTTGTGGGAGAATCCTAAGGATACGTGCAGAGCATTAAGAGAGATAAAGGAGAATACGATAAATGGCTGACAGTTATCATCATGGCAATCTCAGGCAGGCTCTGATAGATGCCGGGATAAAGATCATCAATGAGAACGGTGAAGAGAACCTGTCCTTAAGAAAAGTCGCGGCTGCATGTGATGTATCGCATGCGGCACCCTATGCGCATTTCAAGGATAAGGAAGAGCTTATCGAAGCTATCAAGGATAACGTTACCGAGAAGTTTATGGAAAAGCTTATTGAGGCTGTCGAAGGCAAGCCTACTGCTGATGCCGCGATCATAGCGATGGGCAGGGCTTATGTCACGTTCTTCAGTAAGAATCCGGATTACTTCATATTCCTCTTCGGCAAACAGAATATAACGGCGCACCTTAAGATGAACAGGGAATATAAGGGCGACTATCCGCCGTTCCTTTTGTTGCGCAGAATGTATCTTCTGCATCTTGAAGAGAACGGGCTTGCGAAGACTGTTGAAGAACAGGAGATCGATCTCATTAAGATATGGTCCATCGTTCACGGCATGGCATCGATCGCATGCATGAAGGGCGTTAAGTCTTCATTTAACTGGAATGATATTGATGAAAGGTTGCTTACTTGATAATGGATATTGAATACAGCGAACAGCATGAATTTGAGAGTGGTGAACTCGAGAGGTTATTCCTCTCTGTGGACTGGTCATCGGGGCATTTCCCCGACAAGCTAGTTGTGGCAATGAGAAACTATAAGGCCGTATATTCCGCATGGGACGGCGATAAATTAGTCGGGCTCATCGCTGCAATGGATGACGGGATAATGAATGCATATGTGCATTATCTTCTCGTTGATCCGGAGTATCACAAAGCTGGTATCGGCAAAGAACTCGTTGAAATGGTAAAGGATTACTATAAGGATTATATGCGCATCTGCGTTATCGCATATGACACGGCAATCGAATTCTATAAGCACTGCGGATTTGAGGTAAGTGAAGGCGCATCGCCGATGTGCATAACGACACTCTGGACATAAGCGGAGGACAAAGGATGGAGATCTTTCTCGATATATTAGGCGAGATCGCAGAGATGTTAAAGCTGGTCGACGGACCGACTGATTACATGATGTCGTTTACCGTTGGCTGGTTCCTGGTGCTGGTTATTTTCGCGATCTTCGCAAAAAAGAAGAGGAAAGCAATCTTCAGATTCCTGGCTCCTGTTCCGCTTATTAATTTTGCTGTCTTTTATCTCATTAACTTCACTAAGGGAGCGCAGCTTATCGGATTCTTAAGATACGGTCCGGGACTTGCCGCTGCGATCATCTATCTTCTGATCTCTCTTTGGATCTCCAAGGGAAAGAGGAGGGTCCTGCCTCTCATCATCAACGGTATCCTGACAGCACTTATCGGTGCGTGGATGGTGTTCTATGTGCTGGGACTGGGCGCTTCATATCATTTCGGGAACTTCTCGCATCAGGGCTACAAGAAATCCATGTCAAAGCTCATCGATGAGCTTGAAGCAAATTACGTGTTAAGAGATTACAAGGAGATCGATTTCGAAGCTTTAAGGGCAGAATATATCCCGATGGCTGAGCAGGCCCAGAAGAATAAGGATGAAGCAGCATTCGCAGAGGCCGTTGCCAAGCTCTGTTATGAGTTCCATGACGGCCATCTCTCGATAAATATCACTGACGAAGAGCTTGCTTCCAAAGTCAGCGAAAAGATGGCGGGCAACGATTACGGTTTCTCGATGATAAGAACCGATGACGGCAAGACGGTCACGATCCTTACCGAAGAGAATTCCGACGCATATGCAAAAGGCATCAGGAACGGCGTCACCATTACTTCCTGGGATGGCGTCCCGATCGATGAAGCAATTGCAAAGACAAGATGCGTTCAGTTCTCAATCTACATGGTTGCTTATCCGATCGCTGAGAACGAGGACGTCGTAAAGCCTATCTTCCTGGCAGGTCAGGGAGGCGATACGGTGAAGGTCGGATTCATCGCTGAGAACGGAACTGAAAAGGAAGTGACCGTTAAGAGCATAGGAAGCTACCTTAACAGGCTTGATGCTGCTTTATGGCCTTTGACGGACAAGTGGTGCAGTGAGTTTGCTCAGGCGAGGATGCTTGATGAGCATTGCGGATATCTTTGCATTCCGTGGGAATCATTCGATGATTCCAAAGATATTTCAGCTGCACTCATGGATGAATATCCGGAATTAAGAGAGCTCCTTATCTCAAGGATCGAGGGACTGAAAGCGCAGGGAATGGACAGGCTTATCATTGACATAAGAGGCAATGACGGCGGTATCGATGTCGTCTATGAAGAGCTCGTAGCTCTCTTCACCAAAGAGACGATGATCACATACGGCGGCTTCTATGACGGAAAGGAATACCGAAAGAGCGAGAACTGGTCATGGACGATTGAGCCTGACGGAAGATACAGCGACATTCCTGTCGTAGTGCTTGTAAATGCGGGCACAGCAAGCTCCGGAGATATGCTGGCATACCGTATATCCGCATGCCCCAATGTCACGATGATGGGACTTACAACGACCTGGGGTTCTGCGCAGAGCCTTGGCGGCATGTGCCTGCTCAGCGGCGGAAAGATCCGCGTAAGATATCCTCTGATCGCATCTTTGGGCGAGAACAACGAGATCCTAGTCGATGCCGGCAAGGACAGAAAGAGTGGTATTGAACTTGACGTGAAGATCCCGCTTGATGACAAAGCGATCAAGATCTATTACGAACTGGACGCCGATTACGATCTGGCGTATGCAAGACACTACCTCAACGGAGAACTGAAGAAAGAGGACTGACGCAGTTTGGAAGGTGGAATACTGCAAGAGGTTCCTCATAATTTAATACAAATGATGCCGTTTTGATTTTTCATGCTGTTAAACTGACCATCTCGTAAAGAGATATGAGGAGTTAACTATGAAAAAGACAAACATATTATGCGGCATTCTTGCGCTGACATTTTTATTTACGGGATGCAGTGCCGGTGCGGCAAAGACCGATACGAATGACACCACAGCATCTGAGGCGGTATCTGAAAGCACAGAGACTGAGGCTTCGACAACTGCGGCAGAGACTACAAAGGAAGCTGAGCCTTTTAAGTTTAATCCGCATGTGCATACAAACCTGATATCTGAGTACTTTAAGGATGAATGGTGGGAATCGTTCTATAACATGTGCGATGCAATGCGTGAAGGCAAAGATTCTTTCGAGTGCATTGATGAAGAATGTTTCAAGGCCTGCACACACGAAGTGTTTATTGGAAGCCTTTTCCCTGCGGCCTGTTCGGTCGTAGTAGGTGACGGTTATGAGAACGGTACCGGCAGATTAAAGTACAAGATGGATAAGGATAAGTTCCTGGAAAGACAGGCAGCCTTTGAGAAAGAGATCGAGAGGATGCTGAATGAAGCGATCCGCACGGATTACTCCGAATTCGAGAAGGTTATGGGCCTTTATGATTATATGTGCAAGAACTTCAGATACGATTATGAGCCGTTGGACGGCCAGGGAATAGACGATTTCAGTGATTATGCATGTCTTACCAAGAAGAACGGCATCTGCTGCGAATTTGCCGGAGCATATTCATATCTGCTGCTTCAGGCCGGAGTCGATGCAACACCTTTTGAAGGCGACGGCGAGGCAGGTTATCACGGCTGGACATATGTTGTTGTCGGAGGCAAGGGCTATCACTGCGATGCTACATGGGGAGCTCACGGCGAGAATCCTGATACCAGATTGACCCTGCAGTATTTTATGATGACTGAAGAGGAACGCATCAAAGACTGCTTTAATAAGGAAACGCTCCGGCCGGATCTGATATGGCCTTTTGTAGAAAAGGTCACGAGTGATTTTCCTGCGACGGATGAGACATTCAAGCCTTTTCACAATTATTTGTATTTCGTGGAAATGGACACCGTGAGAAATGTCGTTGTTTTCGAAGAATTCAGAGGCGAACGGTTCGAATTAAATTACGGGAACCTTTGATCAATATAAGCCGGCCCTTTCTGAAGTGAACCCCTGAAGTTGGACAAACTTCGGGGGTTCACTTCACCATTGCAGAAGCGGTCAATACAGGTGTTTACTTGTCATTCTTCTCATCTTCGGGTTTTACTTCTTCATAATCATAATCGTCCGGTGGACAATAACAGCAACAGTCGTTGCCATATTCATCTAATACTCTCCACTGACAGTTTTCACAATTAGGCATAATGTCACCTCCTTTTT
>JAEFBA010000028.1 GCA_016292145.1 Saccharofermentans sp. | reverse complement strand
TCTTCGGGTTTTACTTCTTCATAATCATAATCGTCCGGTGGACAATAACAGCAACAGTCGTTGCCATATTCATCTAATACTCTCCACTGACAGTTTTCACAATTAGGCATAATGTCACCTCCTTTTTGATCAGAAGCTGTAGCCGTCACCGGCTATGCAGTAATCTGTGTATTCGAATTCGTCCATAACGCCGCTTTCTGCGTAATCGATGAAGCGGAGTCTGGATGCTTCTATAGAGTCGAAAACCTTCTTTACCGATCGTGGTGCGCGATTGTCTCTGAGACGGTATTCCCAGTTACCGACCCAGGCGCTTTTCAGAATGTAGCATTCAACAAAAGCATCATAGTCAACACTTTCCAGATAGGATGGAAGCTCCAGGCGCTCGAGATTGTGGCAGTTTTTGAAAGTATAAGCTTTGATCCTGTCTATGCCGTTTCCGATCCTGACGCTCTTAAGGTATTCGCAGTCTCTAAAAGCTTCCTGCCCCAGATATGTAACACCATCAGGGATCTCTATGGTAACTAATCCGCACTTGTAGAATGCGCAGTCAGCGATCTTTTTTACTGACGGAGGAATGATTATCTCTTTTACCCGCGAACAAACATAGAATGCTTTATCGCCGATCTCTTCCACTCCGTTAGGTATCACGACTCTGGGTTCCTGACTCTCATAGTTGTAGTCTTTCAATACTTTGTTCTCAATCTTAAAACACATAATGCTACTCCTTTCCGGCTTAGCCTTTTTATTTTTCTGACAGTTCCTTAAGCCACTCGTTCATCTCATCGTCCTGATATGCATCAAAAAGTTTATGGAGTACGGCACAAAATCCGCTTCTGTCTTCCCGGCTGATATGGTTTATGAGAAGATCCAACTGCCGGACAACATCACTTATGTTCCATCTGTCCGGTTTTTCTTTTGCTATCCCGGCGTATCTGACAGCTCTCTCGTAATCGACATTAATGTCAAATGCCCTGAAGCAATGATCAAATAAGAGCCATTGATAACCGCTGTTTTTTCCTTCTTCAGCAAAATGGTCTAAGACTTCTAATTTGTCTTCACGGTTCAGAGCAGCTCCATATCTTTCGCAACCCTCACTGATGTCGTCCCAGTCATCCCAGACCGTATCAAGATAATCGATAAGATCCGAAGGAGTATATCTGTCCGTTTTTCCGCGCTCTTCACTTTTCAGTTCGTCATTCAGATAATCTTCAACGAAAGTATCCATGCTTCCGTATACGTCGCTGAGGATTACTGTGCTCTTCATCTTGTAAAAAGCATGGGCTGCACCGTCACTGATCTTCCCGCAGACAAGGATGCTTATCATATTGTTCCAGCACTCCACATCATAAGGGCTTGAAGGAAAACCTCCGATCAGTCTGCCTGCGTGTTCAATTCCAATCAGGTGTTTAACGTTTGTATGGAAGATCAGCTTCAATCCGTTGTCGTTCTCCTCATACAAAGTGACTCTTGCATCCCTTGAATAAGGAACTATCTTTTCGCCGTCGTTAATTACTGCTATACGTTGACTCCACATAGGTATCCTCCTTTCTGCCATGTGCCGCTTTTTATCAGTAAAGTTTATTCAGAAGATAATCCGCTTCAGCACTGTCTACTCTTATGGCTTTCAGCCGGTACATCGATCCTTCCATAAGTTCGTCATCGAATATGATCGTATCCGCGTTATGCCAGAAAATATACGTATTCACCAGGGTGGCTTTTTCCTTTTTGAATTTGCTGTTAACACCCTCACGTATTTCCTGCTTAAAGTTCCTGAACAGCTCAGATAATCCGTAGGTCATCTTGTCATAAATGGTATACATGCACTCCACTTTTATCCTGTTCTTTTCAAGCTCGCAGCAATACTTCAACGAGGTGAAATGCCCATCATCATTTATGCTTCTCAAACCTTTGATCTCTGAGAGCATTTCGTCATACCGCTTGTTCCAATATGCCTTGTCCTCATGGTCCCAGCTTGTCTTGCCTGTTGTATTAAGGATCAGGTAGAAAAACATCGTTCCGCTTCTCATATCGTTTCCTCCTTTCTTAACTCGGGAGAATATACACGGACACCCTGGATGTCCTTGAAATAACTGAATGTATCAACATCCGGTTTCTTTCCGCTCTCACGGTAGTATTCCAAATATGAGATCAAGGTAAGATCGTTGATCCGGTTCTCGTACAAATCCACTGATTCTTTTATGCCGTTGCAATAATTGATATCAGCTCTCTGATCCATCAGAAACTCTGCGAACAGTATCAGTCTGTATTTAACTGCCATGATCAGAGCTTCACCGAGGAACTCTTTCTCGCATTTGCGGTCTATGTGGTTTGTGAGCAGCTGCAGATGGAACAGGTCATCTGATTGGACTTCGTAAATATCCTTGATGCGGATATCCTTGTTTTGTGCGCATTTGCGCGAAAAGTACCATGCATATCTCACAGCCCTCTTAAGGTCTATCTGAACATCGAACAGTTTGATAAACGTATCGAAATAACACCACTGTCCGCTGTTGGCGACCCATTTGTCCAGAAGATATAATTTTTCTTCATCCGTCAGTTCAAAACCGAAATGTCTGTAGCCGTATTCGAGCTCCATGGCTTCAGGACCTAATATGTCAATGTACGCTTTAAGTTCAGCTGCATCAGGCTTATCATTGCTTGAGCAGGTGTACTTATAGAAACAACCGGAAAGTGCTCCTCTTGGAAAATCCTTCATGTCTTCATAGACATCAGGGGTAACATATATACGGATCTTTTCCAGTGCATATACCAGTGATTCATCGATCTGTCCGCATACCAGGTGTTGGATCCTCTTTTCTGAAAGATCGTTATCTTCAGGATCTGTCGGATAATCTGCACAATAGAAAGCATTCTGGTTATTGATCAGATCACTGACACGATAGGCTTCTCCGGTATCTCTAATGTTGCTCTCGTATTTGTCTTGATTCAGCTCGAATACTGACGCCATAGCCTCCATAGAGAATGGGAGGACTTTTCTTCCATCATTGATAACAGCTATACGTAACATAATCTTTCCCCCCTTCTCCATTAAGGAAACCTATTATGAATATCAACCGTATCTGGCAAAGATATCTAAACGTCTCTCGCCGGTCTCTTCCCTGACGCGTTTGTATAATTTGAAGATCGCGTCTCTGTCATCCAGGACATATGCCTCCGAGAGCTTTTCTGTCCAAACGATTTCGCTTTCTTTTCTGTTGGGATCTTCGTTGCATTTAGCGTAAAAAAGCAGGTTTCTGTTCATTCCCTGGTCTATATAAAGCATGTAATACATAATGGTTCCTCCTTAAAAACGTCATTACCTGAAAATTTTCCGATCAATATTAGTAGGTGTATTCCTTCGGCGTGCTTTCAACCAATCTTTCTCCGCAGCGTCTGCACTCTTTTACTGTGACTACCATTCCTCCATTTCCTGTGCTCCAGTTCTCACAGGCAACTCCGCAATGCGGACCATCGCAAGGAATATCAGAGGACCAACAACAAGTGCCGACATCTTCCAGAGTATGTTCTATGATTTCGAAGTCATGTTTAACCTCTCCACAACGTACACACTTGCATCCTTCCCATTCGTGTCTGTAAAAAAACAATGACGTCTCATAATGGTTCCTCCTTTCGATTTTTGGAGTTTCCGGAAACTCTTTTGACACTGTCAGATTAGCATGGTGCAAGTCCCCCTAAACAACGAGCATGCGAATTGTTGTTATCGTTCGGATTAATTGGTTCGAGATGTCGTACTGTAAAATCGCAATTATCAAATTTCTCGTTTGGTTTTTTATCCCTCAAATCCCATATAAATACTGGTTTCCCTTCCTTTTGGCGCATTCGCTGAAACAAGCCCGTTAGTATTTGTTGAATTGTCGCACTCTAAAAATATTGAAAATCCGTTGCGCGTGATTGTAGAATGAGATCATCGGAAGGAGGTGTCCTCTTATGGCAAACAAGAATCCGAACATGAATATTCCTGAAGATTCCGGTATGGATATAGGAGATGTTATCGCTTCGAATCTCAGGCGTCTTATTGCTCAGAATAAGATGACGCAAAAAGAGTTTGCTGAAAAACTTGATATCCCGGCCTCCTCCATCAGTGATTACTGCAATAACAATCACCTTCCGAGCGTGCAGTTTTTGGTTCAGCTGAAAAGCCTTTACAACATCTCGATCGACGATTTCCTTACCAAGAGCATTAATCCTGTCACCGGCAAGGCAATGAATACAAATTATCTGATGGATCCTGATGTGCTTGCCACCTACCGTAAATACTGCGGTATCTATTTCGTTTATTACCTTGATACCGGCAGATATAAGGGGCGCGATACACAGCTGCCAAAGGATTCCGTCACTTTCGGTATCCTCTATATCTATGAGAATCCGACAAGCCTCAGCGTTCCCGAATTCAGCTGTGCTGCCGTTCTCGGCTTAGAGAGCAGAGAAGAATCCGCGTACGTTAAGAGAACACTCGAGACTAGAGGAGATGCAGAAAAGATCATTGAATATATCGACGCCAAATATCCCGGTACCGTTTATCACGGTGATCTCGAGATGTCGCCGGACCATGTTTTCGTGACCATGAAACATGCAAATACAGATAAGGCCCTGCTCATAATCCACCGCGTCGATAACAACAAGCGGGACTATATCGGCGGTATCGGCACGGTTAATTCAATATCAAAAGGAAGAGAACGCGCCCCCGTAGTTCAGTTCATGGGGATTTCCAGATATTCTCTCTCCATGTCAGTCGAAGAGATCCATCATAACCTTCTTCTGAACTATCCTATCTTCAGCGCCGAGAATGAAGCTGAAGAACTGATAAAGAGTTTTAAGGCACTTTATATCGATGACAACGAGACATCAACAGGAATCTCGGATTACCAGAAATCAATTGTAATAAGATCAACTCTCGAGCGTTACATCAGAAAGAGCCTCGAGAGCAATATGTTCAGATACGGCAAGATCTCAGAAAGAGATGACGATGACTGGTATCAGGCGATAAAGAATTCATCGGACAGGACTGATTGATCCGGACTTCATACAGCGGGGTAACGTTATGACTTACGAGTTATATGCTAATTTTGCAGATATCGTGAATATCTACAACCAGAAGCACCTTGTCGGGAACAGTCATGACTTAAAAAAGGCTTTTGACTTTGCCAACAAGTATCATGCAGGTATGGTAAGAGGAACGGGAGAACCGTTTATCAATCACCCCTTAAGAGTTGCCAAACTCATTGCAGAATGGGGCTTTGATACGGATGTCATTTCGGCAGCTCTCATTCACGACGTGGTGGAAGAAGGCGGTAAACCCTTATCACTTGTAAGGTCCAAGTTCAACGCCAATATAGCTTCCATAGTCGAGTCCGTAACAAATATGAGCGAGCAGTCCTTCACCAAATGGCCCGGCGGCAGACCGTTGAGAGTGCTTTCAGGAGAATTGCGCAATCCGGAAAAGATGAACTACAAGGCCTTATATGTAAAGATTGCCGAGCGCATCGACAATCTGAGCACAGTATCGGGAATCAGTGAAGAATCCGCTTACCATATGGCTCTTCACACGAGGAAGATCGTTGTTCCCATGGTCAGATCAGCAAATGCTTTCCACTTCGCAGATATGCTCGAAGACCTCTGTTTTCAGGTTGAGCATCCCCAGATGTACGAAGAAATGGGAGATCAATATAACACCATTCTGAAGGCTAACAGCAGGAAATGCGGCGAGGCTCTGGAAATACTCTCAACAGTCTTCAGTCCCGGACAGAGTATGGTCTCTTCTGAACCTGTAAACTCCAGCCGCTACATAGAAGAATTCAAATGCGATCTTCGCTCACTGATCAGCATTTACAGGCAGTTAAGCCAAAGCGCGGATAACATAATAGAAGACTGGCGCACTTTGTTCTGCAAGGAAAACATCCCCCTTTACGATCTTACCCTCATTGTAAGCAATGAACTTTCAGGTGAAGGATCTCCCGTAAAGCCCAACGATGTTTTCTTCGAATGCTTTACGAAGGCTTTGTCTCAAAAAGGTTTTTATCTGATAAGACACGGATACACGACATATAAGGACACTGACTATTTCCTGATCGCCGACGATATGGATAACCTCTACAGGCTGTTCGTCCGTACCAGCCATGACTACCAGCGCTTCATATACGGAAAGATCGTCGACGAAGATTCCAGCCGCTTTATGGAAACCGTTATCGATGTAAGTTCAACAGATGCAGTCAGTAACAAGATTAAGGTTTTCAAAAATGACGGTTCGTCGATAGAGATCGATAAGGGTGCGACCGTTCTGGATTTTGCGTTTTATGTTCACACCGAACTCGGTCTTCATTTCGATTACGCTACCAAAAACGAATCGAAGACGAAGCTCGATAAACACACTAAGCTCAATGACGGCGACATGATTACTGTCATAGCAAACGAGAATATCAAGCCGGATATCTCATGGTTCAAGCACGCGAAAACAAACAGGGCCATCGAATGCCTGATCCATTATTTCTCGAAAAACGGAAATAACTGAAAAAAGCCGCAGATCATTAACTTCTGAGCCGGCTTTTTGATTGTATGCAAATATAAGTCTCTATGATAAAATTTCTTTGAATTTTTCGAGGGGGCATATATGAACATTACTAAGGCTGAATTAAAGGATCTTCAGGAGATCTTGGATCTCCAGTATCTTGCTTACCAGAGTGAGGCTGCGTTATTTAACAATAAGGATATCCCTCCGCTCAAAGAGACTCTCGAAGAATTAACCGAAGAGTTCAACAAGGGCATTATCCTGAAGATGACTGACGGCGATAAGATCATAGGTTCCGTCAGAGCTTATGAGAAGCGCCGTACTGCTTATATCGGCAAGCTTATGGTGCATCCTGATTACAGGAATCAGGGCTACGGCACCATGCTCTTAAAAGCGATCGAGAAGTTTTACTTCGAGTGCAGGCTTGAGCTTTTTACCAGCACGAAGAGTGTCGATAACATAAGGCTTTACGAGTCTTTAGGTTACAGGAAATTCAAAGAACAGAAGGTGGATGACGAGCTGACCTTCGTATATTTGTCAAAGGATTGATCTTACGGAGGTTGTTATGGGGAAGAAGATCGCACTTATCATTGCATCAGTAATTGCGGTTGCAGGCATCGGAACATGCATTGCCGGATTCGTCTCGGAGAAGGCTGACAGCACCGGTGGAAATGTAATCGATATCAACGATCCTTCTTCTTTTGTGCCCGGCGTATCAGGCAAAGTCCATCTTTACACTGATGATCTTCTCGAGATCGAGAAAGGTCTTAGCACATATACTCCGTATGAGCTCGAAAACTATGACTGCTCATATATCGTTAGCGGTATCGATACCAACCCTTTTGCGATAGGGCGCTATCTTGTGCCCAAAGACGACCAGGGAAGGCTCATCTACAATGTAAAGGTAATGGAATGTCCGGATGAGACATGGCAGAAGGTCTATGACTTCATCATCGCTTATTACGAGAGGCTTTATGCGATCGTGAGCGAAGATCCGGAAGCTGATCCTCAATATCTTGAGTCCCTGACTGCGACGCTTTCCGATGAGGGCCGTGAGGCACTGAAGAATTCGATCTCGCATACGATGTGTGAAGTAACTCCTTCAGTCAATTATGGGGGGATCAAGTTTACAGGCATCATCATTGCAGCTGTGGGGCTTCTTGCGGTCTTAAGCATCCTTTTGTCATATAAGCTCAAGGCAAGACAGATCGTATTGGGATATGTTGTCTTAGTGATCGCAGGTCTGCTGGTCATGCTTTTCGCAGTAAGAAAGCAGATAGCAACGATCCTCTCACTTAAGGAATATCAGCCGGGTGCTTATACCATTAAGTACACAGCAGACTATAAGCTTGACGATATGCTGGAAGCAGGAGTTACCGATGAAGCCGGGCTCCTCTCTTGGGCGGGGGATAAACTGTTCTACGGCCTGCCGGTATCGATGAACGGAAATACATTCGGATGTGCGGCGTTCCTGGTAACTGATGAGAACGGCAATCACCTTATGGGACGCAATCTGGATTATCCTGAGGCTGACTGTCTCATGATCTACACAGATCCCAAAGACGGTTACGATTCGATCGCTATGGTCGACTTGTCGATCGTTAACATCGGTAGCGGTGAAGGGCAGCTGTCACCCACATCTCTTACCGGCAAGGCCGCTGCTCTTGCTGCGCCCTATTTCGTAGTTGAAGGAATGAATGAGACCGGACTTGGTGTATCCATCCTTGAACTTGAGACTGAAGAGATCCATCAGAATACGGGCAAACAGGACATCCTCATCAATGTCGCCGTAAGAGCCGTCCTCGACAAGTGCGCAACAGTCGATGAGGCTGTCGCTTTCTTTGAGAAATACGACATGAATACGATGCTCGGCACATCGTTCCACCTCTTCGTTTGCGATAAGAACGGAAAGAGCGTTGTAGTCGAATGGTTTGGCGACAAGATGTATGTCAAAGAGAACCCTGCAGTTACAAATTACGTTGTCTGCACGACAGATGCTTACATCGATCCCGGCAACGATACGCGCTATGAAGACCTGATGAAGGAGCTTGATTCATGCAGCCGTGTGGCTGACCCTAAAAAGGCAATGAGCTTCCTTGAGATGGTCGGTTACGACAACAAGAAGGGCAGCATAGGCACCGAGTGGTCCTGCGTCTACGATCTGGATAATTTCACGGTGACAGTATGCTTTGACGTAAAGTACGGAGAGCCCGTATTCATTACGAAGGATACTTTTAAGTAAATACCTTTAGATCAAATCTATGTATACGGAATACCAGTTGTCACTCAATTTATAAAAGCGCTGGTATTCCTGTGAGCACCATTTGTTCTTTGTCGTTCTATTGATCGAGCCGTCCTTGGAATAGATCATGCATCCGTAATATCCGTCTTCTGCAAAGATGACGTATTCCTCAGTTACAAAGATGAGGTTGGGACCGCTCCTGTGCGTGACCTCATAGAATGTTTCCCTCAGTTCATCAAGCTTGGAACTGATTGCAGTTTCTTGCTCGAGATCAAGCACTGTGAAATCCTCATCTTCGCTCCTGATGCTTAAGCGGTAAGCACCGCTCTCATCGTCATAATGAAGGTAGAATTCAGCACCGCCGCCCGTGATGTCCTGCAAATATACTGCAAGTTCCGTCAATGATTCCCCATGCTTCGAAAAACTCTCTTCGAACATTTTGCTGTCGGAACATGATGTGACCATAAACAACGGAGTGAAGAGAAGGACTGCCGTGATAACAGTTGTGATAACTTTTACGGCCTGAATTTTGTGCCTGCGCATGGGTTTTATGTCCTTTCATGTCCTTCAATAAGTGAAATTGCCTCTTCAAATGAATCTGCTTTATTTGTGAGAAGGAGATTCTCGACCTGCTTCATGTGCCTTTGTGTCCTGAGACCTGACGGAACAAGTGGATTGTATTCATCGAGTCTGGCCGTTTGGTCAGCAAGCCGGTACTGAAGTTCAGCCAGTTCCGATCTCATGCTTTCACGAAGATTCAGATCCGCTCTGACTCTGTTATCTTCGGACTCCATGAAGCGCTTCAGCTTTCTTTTTGCAACTAAGATACCGATGGCGCAAATCAATATAAATACGCCGGCTGGAAACAGGAAGGCTACCCTGAAAGCATAATGAGTGTGATCTCCGTGTTCCTGCGCCAGGAACTCAGCAATAGATGCCCAGAAATAAGTCGGCACCAACATGATCAGAGTCGTGATGACAGATGCTTTTAGAAACGGTTTGAAATAATAGAAGATGCTTCTTTGTTCCGTGGTCATGTCGAAGGGTCTTGCGAGCCTTTGTTCATGATCTGTGATCCTGTCATTGATGTTTTCTGCTTCCAGGTACTCTTTGTTAAGGAAACGTGCAAGTTCAATGCTTTCTTCTCTGACCATTTGATGCCTCCCTTCATGCTGTTTTCGATGCCTTGTAATCAGTTCACGACGAGAAAATAGCCCTCGCATTCGCTGTAATGGATTTCAAGCTGGCGGAAATATCCGCCGAGCATCATGTCGTGTGTGAATTCGCCGTTGACCTCTACCGTCTGTCCGTCCTTTTGGATAACGGATAAAGTTACTCTGACATTAAACGGCTTGTCAGGCTCAGCGTGCTTGATGACGCTTCTTTCGAGGATCTCGATCGTTAAAAGATCGCCATGTTTAAGAACGCCCATGTTGCCATAACGGACTCCGCCGATGTTCGAATTCTCGCCATTAATGTCGATTGAATAGCCGATCTCTATGATATTATCCGCTTCACAGACAACGCCGATCACGGCTGTTCTCTCCTCATAGTGAAGACCCGAAGAACCCCAGGATTCATAGCCTAAGGATTCGATATAGGAAGGTGTAAGGATATCCTTGTTCTTTGTATCCGTGGCTCTGTAGAAGCCCGGCTGATCCATGACTCCGTTTGTGTTTTTGACCATGATGTAGTTGTCGAACGTATCTTCCATCAGCGTGTAGATCCTCTCGTTCTTATCATCGCCTACGTATCCTATGCATTCTCTTAATGAATCGTTGCTCATGCTGTTCTTAAGAGTTCCGAAGAATGCATATTCTCTTCCGTTGTAGCTGATCACAGCTTCGCCTGTTCCGTTGCTGTCCTGAGTAAAGGATGGCGCACCGGCCGGGAGGTCCGGCGCGGGAGTCCTGTTAATCAGGGAACATCCTGACATAAGGAATGCTCCGCTTAAGATAAGTGCCAATATTTTCGTATTCATCATATAAGTCTCCGGTTAAATATCTTCTTTAAGGCAGAAGCCGTTTGCTCCGTCCTGCTCGATCGACAGACCGACCAGGTATGCGCCGAGCATCATCTCACGGTCGTAAGAGCCGTTGACCTCATAAACATTGTCATTTGCGTCCGTGACCTTGAATGTAATGCTTAAGTTAAATGGTGCATTCTTATCTGCCTTGTCACCGAGTTCGACCTCTGTTATGCCGATCTTTATGAGCTCGCCCTTCTTGTAAGGCTGGCCGCTGACATAGCCTGTCTCTCCGCCGCCTGCGAATTCGCCGTTGATCTGATATTCGTAGCTCAGCATCTTAATGTTGTCTGCGTTAAGGATCAGTCCGACGGTTGCAGCAGGCTGCTCGCTGTGGCGTCCTGAATCACACCAGCATTCGAAGCCCAGAGGTTCGATATATTCCGGTGTATAGATATCCTGCCTCATCGTATCTGTTGCCCTGAAGAACCTTGTGTCGCCCGAATAACTGTAGATATTCTTGACCAGGATGTAGTTGTCATAAGGGTCTTCAGCAAGCGTATAAACGCGCCTGTTCTCATAATGCTCGATGTGTCCCAGACAATCTCTTATCGAGTAATCCTTATATTCGTCGGAGAGAGATCCGTAATCAACATAAGTCCTGCCGTTGAAGGTGACGGACATCTCGCGGCAGCTGTCATTAAGGACATAATCGAAGATAACAGGGTTGGCGGGCAGGTCGAAGTTGTTGTTCTTGTTGCCCATATTCTTGTGCGGCTTGCAGCCTGTGAAAATAATGGCTGCGCCTAATACTATTGCTATGGTTCTTACTGTTTTCATTTCCATAAATCCCCTTTCATGGTTGGGGCTATAATACACCCTGAGAACTCGAAATGCAACAATTATTTATTGTAATTCAATAAAAGCGTATCGAATGTTAATTTGTTTTTATTGTTTTTCGGGCGCGAAAAACACGCGGCTCGATATGTGGCTTGTGGGCAAATAAATGGATAGGTTTTTTACAAAAATGCCGAAGTGAAAACATATCTTGTGACCGTTCTATGCTAATCTTAAAAAAAGGATTTAAGGGAGGAATATTATGCAGTATAGAAACGGTTATTCCATCCTCGGATACGGATGCATGAGATTCACCAGGAACGGCAATGCGATTGATTTCGACAAGGCCGAGAAGGAATTCATGCGCGCCTTTGAAAATGGTGTCAATTATTTCGATACCGCATACATATATCCCGGCAGCGAAGAGCTTGTCGGCCGCATAATAGAGAAGAACGGCATCAGGGACAAGATCCGCCTTGCAACCAAACTCCCGCAGTATCTTATCAGGAACCGCGTAGGCCTCGACAAATATTTCGACGAGGAGTTAAAGCGCCTCCGCACGGATTATGTGGACAACTATCTGATGCACCACATGACTGATATCAACCAGTGGGAGAAGCTTAAGGAATTAGGCATTGAAGACTGGATCGCAGAGAAAAAGAAGAGCGGTCAGATCAGGAACATCGGCTTCTCCTTCCACGGCAACACAAATTCATTCAAGCAGATCCTTAACGCATACAACTGGGATTTCTGCCTCGTGCAGTACAACTATTTCGATGAGTTTACACAGGCAGGAAGAGAGGGCATCAAGGCAGCTCACGAGAAGGGCTTGTCGGTATTCATCATGGAGCCTTTAAGAGGCGGCAAGTTAGTCGATCTCCTGCCTGAGAAAGCCAAGCGCGAGATAGCAGAAGATCCGCACGGCTGGACACCTGCAGAATGGGCATTCAGATGGCTCTGGGACCAGCCTGAGATCACATGCGTACTGTCCGGCATGAATTCCGTAGATATGGTCGAAGAGAACTGCCGCATTGCTTCGGAGGCTAAGGAGGGCGGATACGGCCCTTCAGAGAAGGAATTCATCTCAAAGATCAAGTCATACATCATAGAGAGCACGAAGGTAAACTGCACCGGCTGCAGATACTGCATGCCGTGTCCCAAGGGCGTCGATATCCCGGCGATCTTCTCGTGCTATAACCACATGTATTCAGAGACTAAAGGCTCCGGCAGACTTGAGTATTTCCAGACTGTCGCGCTGCGCATTACGCCCGCCGACGCATCGCTCTGCGTCAAGTGCGGAAAATGCGAGCAGCACTGCCCACAGGAGATCCCGATCAGGGAGAAGCTCGTTGAGGCCGACAAGGCTTTAAGACCGTGGTGGCAGAAGATCTATCTTAAGGCCGCCAGAAGAGTCATGGTCGGCAAGAAGCGCTAAGGTACACTAAGTTAATTACGATACGCCTCTTACTAGGAAACAATCCATAATTCTTATGAAAAATGACTTCTTTTTGAATAACAGGCGACGCCGATTGCTTTTAAACATCTGAGGTGATACTTTATCCTTAACAGTTCTGAACGCGGAAGGTTCGTCCTGACGCAGAAGGCTTTAAGTAAATCTACATGCTTATTTGCTTCAGAACCTTATTTGCTCGGATGAGTAAAGGAGGTCTTATGGAGATTAAAGTTGCAGTTATCGGCAATATTGCCGGGAATCCCTTTTCAGTCGCACAAGACGAAGATGCTTTAGGATGTTGCCCGGTATGAAAAAGATTCAAGACATAATCCATAAACTTTGTGATACAGGCAGTTTAACGCGCGAAGAGATCGTTATACTGCTTAATAACCGCGACTCAGAGACACAGGCATATCTGGCAGTGAAGGCATCGGCTAAGGCGCGCGAACACTACGGAAACCAAGTCTTTATACGTGGCCTTATCGAGTTCACGAACTACTGCAGAAACGACTGCTATTACTGCGGCATCAGGTGCGGCAATAAGAATGCCGACCGCTACAGGCTGAGCCTGGAAGAGATAATCGGATGTGCTTCCTACGGCTATGATCTGGGCTTCAGGACCATTGTCCTTCAGGGCGGCGAAGATGCTTTCTACACTGATGAGCTTATGGTGGACATAATAAAGTCGATCAAGAAGGAGCACCCTGACTGCGCAGTCACGCTGTCGATAGGCGAGAAGAGCTATGAATCTTACAAGGCCTTTTTCGATGCGGGTGCCGACAGATATCTGTTAAGGCACGAGACCGCGGATTTTGATCACTACGCAAAGCTCCATCCGAAGAATCTGTCGCCGGCCAACAGGCAGCAGTGCCTTTATAACCTGAAGGAGATCGGTTTCCAGACCGGCGCGGGATTTATGGTGGGCTCGCCTTATCAGACAATGGAAAACATCGCAGATGACCTCCTGTTCCTTAAAAAGCTCGATCCCGAGATGATCGGCATAGGCCCGTTTATACCGCATAAGGACACGATTTTCGCGAACGAGAAGGCAGGAGACCTTGACCTCACGTTGTTCCTCTTAAGTGTAATAAGACTCATGATCCCGACGGTCCTGCTTCCTGCAACCACCGCTCTGGGAACTGTTGATCCGAGAGGCAGGGAGAAGGGCATCTTAGCGGGCGCTAATGTAATAATGCCGAACCTGTCGCCTGTCGGTGTCAGGAAGAAATATGCCCTGTACGACAACAAGATCTGCACCGGCGAAGAAGCCGCCGAATGCATGAATTGTCTGAAGCGCAGGATGGACAGCATAGGCTATGAGATCGTCACTGCAAGAGGTGACAACGTAAAATATCTGGACCGTATCAAGATGACGAGGTAAACCATGGAACGTACACACATTGCATTTTTCGGACGCCGCAACGCAGGCAAATCAAGCCTTGTAAACAGGTTCACATCCCAGGAACTCTCGATCGTTTCCGATGTGGCCGGCACGACGACTGACCCCGTCAGAAAGACGATGGAGCTGCTGCCGTTAGGACCTGTCGTGATCATTGACACGCCCGGCATAGACGACGAAGGTGCGCTTGGCAATCAGCGTATCGAGCGCAGCATCAGAGTCATTGATGAGACCGATATTGCGATCCTCGTAATTGACGGCAGCATCGGCATGGGCGACGACGAGAAGGCGCTTCTGGCTGAATTTAAGAAGCGTAAGATACCTCATCTCGTGGTAGTAAATAAGAGTGATCTCGGCACTGCAGAAGTGCCCGAAGATGCTATGGTCGTAAGCGCTCTCAAGGGCGAAGGAATCGAGGAGCTTAAAGAGAAGGTCGCTGTCATCATCAGCCAGCGCAAATCCCGTCCTCTGGTATCCGATCTCGTGGAAGAAGGCGATCTGGTCGTGCTCGTTGTACCCATCGACAAGTCCGCGCCAAAGGACCGCCTGATCCTTCCCCAGCAGATGGTCATAAGAGATCTTTTGGGCAAGGGCGCGATCCCCGTCGTAGTCAAGGATACCGATCTTGCCATAGCGCTCGGGAAGATCGGCAAGGTCAGAATGGTCATTACCGACAGCCAGGCTTTTGCCAAGGTCTCGAAAATCGTCCCCAACGACATCCCGCTCACATCTTTCTCGATCCTGATGGCAAGGTTCAAGGGCATCCTCGACCAGTCGATCGAAGGCGCCAACATGCTCGATAAGCTCCATGACGGCGCGAAGATCCTTATAAGCGAAGGCTGCACCCATCACCGCCAGTGCGAAGACATCGGTACTGTCAAGCTTCCCGGCTGGATCAGGGAATATACCGGCGCCGATTTTGACTTTAAGTTCACGTCAGGACTGGAGTTCCCCAAAGACTTAACAGGGTACGATCTGATAATTCACTGCGGAGCCTGCATGCTCGGTGAGACAGAGGTCGGAAGCCGCTATCAGAAGGCAAAAGACCAGGGCGTTCCCATGACCAATTACGGCATCGCGATAGGCAAGATGAAGGGGATTCTGGACCGCGTCATCAGGTTTAATTAGTTAAGATTCTTGACCAAAACAGAACGGTTTTTGGGCATGTGTCCGAATAACGCATTTTTGCTCAAAGAATGCCTATTTTGTAAATTGTATTCATTTCCGCACCGCGCATAATGTGTTGAAGTGTCTTGTGGGGAGGCACGAAAACATATTTAAGAGGTGATGATAATGAAAAATACGATTTACACCAAAACCGCGTCCGCAGCGCTTTGTCTGGCTGCAGCAGCTTCTCTGGCATCATGCGGTATCCCGCTGAAGCAGCCGGTCTACACGGCGCCGAGCACGGCACCTGATGCCACAAGTGAGGTCCGGACAACTGAGGCTTCTGCCGCAACATCAGAGACCCCTGCAGACGATACTCCCGCAACGACCGGCAATCCGTACGATGGCTTCATCGACGGTTTTAAGAAGGCCGTTAATGAACCGCAGGATGCCTGGTACTACGGTCCGGATCTTGACTCCTCGAAAGCATCCGACAGCGATGTCGGAATCGCATTGACAGGAATCTGGGGTGACACATTCAATTACATCCTTTACGACATGGATAAGGACGGCGTCGACGAGCTCTTCATCGGCGAAGAAGTTGCTGACCAGAGCGGGAAGCGCATCAACATCCTCGGTGTCGTAACAGTCGCTGACGGCAAATACAAGGTTGTCGCAGCAGGCTGGGAAAGATCCGAACTTACTTACCTCGGCGGCACCAACTTCTATGAGACAGGTTCCAGCGGAGCAAGCTTCCACGCCGCTTCCCTCTACACCTACAACAGCAGCAAGAAGGCCCTGGATCTCCTCTACACGATAGAGTATGACGAGAAGGAGAACGGCTCTTCGATCGAGCTCTTCGAAGGCGAAGACGGCAAGGTCAAGTCCAACACCGCATCCTGCAAAGACAAGGAAGCCGAGACAAAGTTCGAGCAGGCCAAGAAGGACGCCTCCAAAGACAAGAACGACCTCCTCTGCAAAGAGTGGACCAAGGTCTCATTCAAGTAAGTAATTCCTTAAATTGCGCTATATTAATGGGGTTGTCCCGGTCGGGATGACCCCATATTTTATTGGTGTGATGTTCTTTTCGAGAACTTCCCGATGACAAAACAGACCGAATACACGATCAGGAGCATCACCGTGACAAGGCCGATGAGCCCAACAGGGTAGAGCTTCGCGCCCGTGATGCTGAATATCCATTCCAAAGGCGAGTCCTTCGTCGGATACATCAGGAAGAAATAATTCACTCCGAACCGGCGGTCGATGAAATAGATCGGCGGCGTGACCAGCGCCAGGAACAGGTACGAATACCAGAAGTGCTTAAAGCTTACATGAACCATTTTCCTGACCGGGAACACGAGCGGAACGAACACTATCAGCGTGTGCGTGAAAAAGCACAGCATCGACACGGCTGACCAGAACGGCCTGTATGTCCAGTCCGGGAAAAGCAGCGCGCCGACAGAACCCGGCAGGATCAGAACGAGCGATACTTCGGCCAGGAAGGCCCTTACTCTGCCGCGCGTGACCGACGCCAGGATGTTCACGAAAAGCCCGAGATTGCACAGGTGCAGTGGCAGGAATTCCGGGACGTTGTAACCCTCTCTTACCAGCAGTGCATCCTGGATCAGTTCGCCCGCCAGCGCCGCTGTCGACAGTACGAGCGCCGCCCTGAGCACGACCTTCTCACTGCTCCTCCTGATGAGAAGAAGCCCCGTGGCTGTTGCAGCCGCAATTAATACCAGCATCCCGATATGCTCAGGACAGAAATGCGAGAATGAGGTCATCTTATCCGGCACCTTCATATTGATGCCCTTATTGTAACACCGGGAGCTTCTGTGTTTTGTTAAAACTCCCGGCAAAACCCCCGGCGCTTCTGTGTTTTGTCAAAACTCCCGGCAAAACATCCGGCGCCGCCTGGCATTCCGCCTGGAATTCGACCGATTTGACCCCAAACTCCCGGCAAAACATCCGGCGCCGCCTGGCATTCCGCCTGGAATTCGACCGATTTGACCCCAAACTCCCGGCAAAACATCCGGCGCCGCCTGGCATTCCGCCTGATGTTTTATCAAACTTCGAAAAGTACGGCTGTTTGCCAGGCTATAGCCGTACTTTTAGCCTGCATTTTGTGTATGAACGGCAGAATGAACGGCGCTGTGCCGCCCGTTTTGCCGTCCGTTTGGCCTAAAACACCCGTTTTGAACGGCAGAATGAACTGCCGTCGGTTTTGCCGTCCGTTTGGCCTAAAACAGCCGTTTTGAACGGCAGAATGAACGGCACCGTCGGTTTTGCCGTCCGTTTGGCCAAAAAACAGACGTTTTACCCTACATCAGGCAAAAAGCCGCCTGTTTTGCCGCCCGCACGCACCCAACCCGAACCCGAGACCTTATAGTGTGCATTCGACTATAGAACCACCCCGCTGCCGGCATGTAAAACCGCTCTTTTGTGCAATGGCGGGGTAGTGCGAATTGGAGTCGTCATGTTCTATAATAGAAGAGTCTCGGTTGTCGATTTATTTAGAGGGTTTTATGCGCAATAACAGGAAAACGCTCTCGCTGACGCTTACAGCGACATTTATTCTCGTGGCTTTGCTCGTGACGTATACGACAAGGCTTATGTATCTGTCGTCCTATTCACACACTTATGAGATCGGAAACGATAAGGCGGCGGCGATTACCGCTGATATCGAGAATTACCTTGAGACCGCGAGGTCGGTTCTCTGGGTGGCTGCGGATACCGTTGACCATATGGTCGCAAACGGCGCGACTTATGAAGAGATAGTTGAGTATATAACCCGTGAGTCGACCAATACGGCGTCGCAGTTTGACAGCAGCTACACGGGAATTTACGGATATATTAACGGCCGGTATGTTGACGGTGTCGGCTGGGAGCCGCCGGAAGATTACGATCCTACGGCAAGGGACTGGTACAAGGAGGCGGTGGCTGCAGGTGGTCAGCCGCTGGTCGTAAATCCTTATGTTGATGCGCAGACGGGCAATGTCATTATCTCGGTCTGCAAGGCGCTTTCCAATACAAATGACGTGTTAGGCCTGGATCTTACGCTCTCGGGCGTGCAGGAGACTGTGGAAGGTATCCAGATCGCCGGCAACGGATATGGTTTTATCTTGAATTACGACGGCACTGTTATTGCTCACAAGGACAGCAGTGAGAAGGGCAAGAACTACAGCGAGGAGCCTGAGAGGAAAGAGCTCTATGAGGCGATGATGAACACCGAGAAGGGCAATTTCGAGATGGTCATCGACGGCAAGAAGTGCACCGTCTTTGTGGATGAGGTCCTTAACCAGTGGCATTTGGCGATAGTCGTTGAGAAGAGCGCGCTGCTGAAGAACACCTGGAGCGTGCTTACCGTGAGCGTGCTTGTCGGACTTCTTGTTTTCGCGCTCATATCGGTATTCTATATCATCGGTTACAGGCACGAGCGCAAGGTCAACAAGCGCATGGAAGAGATGAATGCGAATGAGCAGAAGAGGGAGTATGAAGCTAAGCTCCTCATGCTCGAAAAGAAGGCGGCCGACACTGCGAACAAAGCCAAGAGCGACTTCCTGGCCGACATGTCGCATGAGATCAGGACGCCGATAAATGCAGTGCTCGGCATGAACGAGATGATCTTAAGAGAGTCAAAAGACGACCAGATCCTGGAATATTCGTCCAACATCAAGAGTGCCGGAAATACGCTTCTGTCGATCATCAACAATATCCTTGATTTCTCGAAGATCGAAGACGGCAAGATGACTTTGGTCCCTGTCGAATTCGATGTTGCCGAGCTTATAAATAATCTCGTAAATACGATCAGCGAGCGTGCGCGCCTTAAGGGCCTCGAGTTCAACGTTGAGGTCGATGAGACCGTGCCTTCAAGGCTTTACGGCGATGACGTGAGGATCTCGCAGATCGTGATGAACCTGCTTACAAATGCCGTTAAGTATACGGAGAGCGGCAGTGTCACGCTGCGCGTAAAGAACAACGGCACAACAGGCGGCGATGCCAAGCTGCGCTTTGAAGTGGCTGACACGGGCATCGGCATTAAGGATGAAGACTTGAGCAAGCTTTTCGAGTCCTTCAAGCGCATCGAAGAGAAGCGCAACCGCCATATCGAAGGAACGGGTCTGGGCATCTCGATCGTCTGCAAGCTCCTTGCCATGATGGAGAGCAGGCTCGATGTCGAGAGCCAGTATGCAATCGGCTCCACATTCGGATTCGACTTGAAGCTGCGCGTCGTGGATGCGGAGCCTTTGGGCAGATACGACGGCAGGAAGAAGACGGTATCGAGCCACGGCGAGGAGGTCCGCTTCCATGCGCCTGATGCAAGGATACTCGTAACTGACGACAACGCCATGAACCTCAAGGTCGCAGAGAACTTCCTGAAGATCTTCGGTATAGCGCCTGTCACGTGTTCTTCGGGCAAAGAGACGATCGAACTCATGAAGAAGAACAAGTTCGACATAGTTTTCCTCGACCACATGATGCCCCAGATGGACGGCATTGAGACACTTAAGGTGTTGAAGGCCGAAGATCTCCTTAACGGCGCCTCTGTTATCGCCCTTACCGCGAATGCCGTGGTGGGCGCGGAAGGCCAGTACCTGAGCGCCGGTTTTGACGGGTATCTCTCGAAGCCGATCACGATACAGGAACTGGAGAAGACGCTCAGGAAATATCTGCCTCAAGGATCTGTTGAAGACCAGGCGCAGGAAGCTGAAGAAGAAAAGCCTGCTTCAGTCTCGCTCGATAAGGTGCGCGATCTTGGTCTCAACGTGGATGCCGGCCTTATGTACACATGCAATGATGAGGATTTCTATCTGGAACTCCTGACAGATTACGCAAAGAGCGCTGATGACAAGTGTTCCGAGCTCTCTTCCTATCTCGAAAAGGGTGACCTCAAGAACTACGAGATCCTGGTCCATTCACTAAAGAGTGCTTCAAAGACCGTAGGCGCCGATGAGCTGTCCGACCGGGCAAAGGCGCTTGAGGAGGCTTCCAGGGATCTGAATGCAGACTTCGTAAATGCTAATCACGAAGCCTTTGTTACGGGCTTCAGAGAGCTCGCCTCCAAGATCCTCGGCTGACCTTATATATCAAGGGATCCTTAGAGTATTTAATATCCCCATTTGATATAATAAAAGGGTAGTAATTCCTTTTATGGAGTAAGGGGGGATTTATTATGTTCGTAAATAAGCTCAATCAGCTCTACAAGCCGTACAGACTTTTGTACTATTACGAAGCTTCACCTGAAGAGATCAGGAATTTCCGCGAGGGCATTGTTCCGGAGATAATCGGCAAATACGAGAGTGCCTTCGGTACCTACGATCATGTCGGCGTTTTCTATGTAAAGCAGCTCGGAGGATTCGTCATCGGTATCGAATACAGGATCGGTGATGAGAGAGTCGCATATCCGGAAGACCTTAAGATGATCGAACTGGAAGGCACGTTCTTCTATTCGATCGAAGTCGACAGCGGCGTTGAGACCGATAAGGAAGCGATCAGGGAACTTTTCGAGAAGATCGCATTGGATGACGATGCGCACAGGTCTTATACCGATCTCTCGATCAAGGAAGAGACACAGGTTATCGGGATCTTCCAAAGCGAAAAGAAGGAGAGGATCCTTTACGAATGGAAGGTCGATATCGACCGCGCTGCAGCGATCATTAATGACGACATGGATGCGCTCAAGAAGAAGACTCTCTACAGGCAGTCGTTCTTCGATCCGATCACGCAGCACTATAACTGGAACCACCTGGAAGCGTTCCTGGAGATGCCGATGGACTACGGGATCAACGACTACGCGTTCGTCCATTTCGACATCAAGGAGTTCAGGGTCATCAATGAGGTCTATGGCCATATTGCCGCGAATAAAGTGCTTTGTAACATTGTTAAAGCGATGAATGAAGCCGATTTTGTCTATGCGAGCGCAAGGTGCCACAACGACAATTTCGCCATGATGATCCAGGACATGCCGGAGCAGAAAATGGTGGAGGTGCTGGAGAAGTTTTTCGAAGACCTGTCACATCTGGAGGGCGATCCGAACTACAAGATCTACTACAGAGTTGGTGTTGTTCCGATGCAGAGAACGATCCTTAACGGCAACCGTGTCGCTGATGCTGCAAAGCTCGCACAGTCGTTGGGCCAGAACATGAACAAGACCGAGATCATCTTCTTTACCGACAAGATGCATGACGACATCTCATGGGGCAACTACATTAAGGCATCGATCGACAGGGCGATCGCAAATAATGAGTTCATTGTCTTCTTCCAGCCGAAGTTCGACATTACGGGCGATTCGACCGAGCTCAAGGGCATAGAGGCCCTCATAAGGTGGAACTACGGGCAGAAGGAGTTCTTATCGCCTTCGAAGTTCGTGCCGTTCTTCGAAAAGGACGGCTCCATAGGCAAGATCGACGATCTGGTCTTGACTAAAGCGTGCGAGACTTTAGCCAGATGGAAGCATGAAGGCAGGAAGCTCTATACAGTATCGGTAAACCTCTCAAGGAGCAGGTTCTACTTTGAGAATCTCATAGAGCACCTGGTATCGATCGTAGACAGATATCATGTAGACCATCAGTATATCGAGTTCGAACTTACAGAGAGCGCCACATACGAGGACATGGACCACATGATCGGGATCCTTGAAGAGCTGCGCGAGCGGGGCTTCCAGATATCGATGGACGACTTCGGTACCGGTTACTCTTCTCTGTCGCTCCTTACCGAGATGCCGCTTGACACGCTGAAGATCGACAAGAGCTTTGTCGACAAGCTCGGTGTCGAAAAGGAGCAGAAGGACGATGTCGTGGTAATAAGCCACATCATTACGCTCGCAAAGGAACTGGGATTCATTACACTTGCTGAAGGCGCAGAGAATGAGGCTCAGGTTAGACGGCTCAAAGAACTCGGCTGCGAGACGGTTCAGGGATACTATTTCAGCAGACCCGTGCCGATCGGGGAGTTCGAAGAGAAGTACAACAAGTAAGAGTTTTATCCATGGGGCTGTCTCAGTGAGGCAGCCCTTATAATTCTTGTGCACTGTGGCGTGTTTTTTTCGAGTCCTTGGCATGTTACCGCCGGTTAAGAATTGTTGCCTCAAATGTTGCTCTTTCTGTCCGCCCGGAAGGCAACAAATAAGGCAACATTGGTCATGTTGCTCTCTGTGTTGCTCTTTTTGTCCGCCTAGAAGGCAACAATTCCTTAACCGGGATGGGGGAAGCTTGAAACAAGCGCTTTTACGAGATTGTCATATTTCACAAGCGACATAACTCGATTTAAGGTGTACAATCGTGTCGCTATGTTAGAAAGAATCAAGAAAGATCCGGTCTTATTTATCTCAGGGATACTCGCAATAGTATCCTGTTTCTTTGTCCACCCGAACAAGGAGTATTTGGGCTACGTTGATTTCAGGGTGCTCTCGATCCTCTTCTGCATGATGATCGTCGTATCCGAACTCGTAATACTCGGCGTTTTTGATAAGCTCACAAATAAGCTCCTGTCCAAAGTCCATTCATCAAGGCTCGTGTCGCTGATACTCGTATGGCTCTCATTCTTCCTTGGAATGCTCCTTACAAATGACGTAACGCTTGTAACGCTCGTGCCTTTCGCGATCGCGCTGATGAAGTCATTCGACGACAGGAGAACACTGACATTCACCTTGATCTTAATGACTGTCTCAACCAATCTGGGAAGCATGCAGACGCCGATCGGAAACCCGCAGAATATCTATCTTTACACGTATTACAACATGGAGATAGGACACTTCTTAACGCTCGTGCTGCCTTATTCATTGTGCTCTCTGGTGCTCGTTACGATCGCCGTGTTCGTGCTTTGCAAGGACATGAAGATCGAGCACAGGAAAGAGCAGGAACAAAAGAAGACATCAGGCGTCAAGCTTGCGATCTGCATCGTGCTTTTTATCTTAAGCCTCCTTGTCGTATTGAAGGTCATCGAATACTACATCGTCCTTGGCATCATGATCCTGGCGATGCTGATAATGGATCGAAAAGCATTCAAGGGCGTTGATTACACGCTCCTTATCACGTTCGTATTCTTCTTTGTCTTCGTAGGCAATATGGGCAAGATCGACATCGTCTATGAGACGATATCCAAGATCGTCGAGAAGTCTCCGACGATCACAGCGATCGCATCTTCGCAGGTAATAAGCAACGTTCCTGCGGCGATCCTCTTATCGGTATTTACGGACAACGGTGACGCGCTTGTAATAGGCACCAACCTGGGCGGTTTGGGAACCCTCATCGCGAGCATGGCAAGCCTTATCACATATAAGTTCCACGCAGCGCTCCCGAAGGCAAAAGAAAAGAACGTTAGCTACATAGGTGCATTTACTGTCGTAAATATCATTTTCCTCGCTGTGCTCTTAGCTCTTCATTTTATTATCCGTTGATATCTGGCCGCCGGCTTCACTTTGCAAAGCGCCGGATCGTACGTTTTTCGAGTTCAAAAGAGCACGAAAAAAGGCTTTGCAAAGAGCAAAGCCTCATATCGTACGTTTTTCGAGTTCAAAAGAGTACGAAAAAAGGCTTTGCAAAGAGCAAAGCCTCATATCGTACGTTTTTCGCCCTTAAAAACGTACGAAAACAAGGCTTGCAAATTGCAACGAATGAAATCGTACCTTTTTCACCCCTAAAAGAGTACGATTTTACCCTTTGCAAAATTACTTTCTCTCGTCCAGTACTTTCTGAGCCCTGCTCTGCGCTGTCTTGATCACGGAGTCCAAGTCCTTTTGGCCCAGGAAGTATGCGGGCATCTCTTCGATCAGGATGATGCTGACGGCACCGTCTTCCGATTTGCTGTGTGTGCAGCTCAGGATTATCTTCTCCATGTCATCTATGTTCTTTTCGGAGAAGGTGATGTGATAATGGACGACGTCCATTCCGGGGAAGTTTCTATAGAAGTTGTCAGTGTTCGCAAAATCGACATCTGCCTTGGATGATTCACGGAATGCCTGACGGTTAAGTGCGAAGCTTGATGTTTTCGCGAGCTTGAACTGGAAATCATCACTTAAGAGAAGCTTTACGAATTCGCCGCAGGCATCGATGTCTGTGGCATGAGCAGACACGGCAACGGATGAGTTAGCGCTGACCAAAGGACCGCGGCCGTCAGTGGAGGGTATGCCCATTACGCGTTCTGCACTCCCCAGTTCCACCATATAGTAAAAATATGAGCCTGTGCCGTATAAGTATAGATCTCTTGTCCCGAATGCCATGTAAGTGTTAGAGTCGAAAGACGTATAACCTTCATTATCATAATTCGTATCCGATTTCTCGTGAACATTGTCTTTAACGAATCTGGCAAGCTCGGCAAATTCCGGAACCGTGAAATCCGCTTTGCCGTCTACGATGAACTTCTCGCGCATGGCATTGAAGAGCCTTGCGAAATAGCATGCCTGACCGTTGGAAATGACGTCTCTGCCGTTAAGTGTCTTGTTCAGAAATTCCTTGTATTCGGATGTTGTAAAACCGATACCCGAGAAGGAATCGACATCGTACTTCGTCTGGATTCCGTAGATGCTGAATTCGACGGGCAGATTATAGATCTTACCGTCGGTTCTGTAGCAGTCGATAATGTTGTTGAAATACTTGGACTGATCCGGTGTGCCGATATAAGGTGTCAGATCAGCAAGGTATTTGTCGCAGCTTAGCTGGGCAAGAGCAGATGTATCCAAAAGGATGTCGGGTCCGTCTCCGCCGGCGATGGCAGATGCGAGATATGAGCTTTTCTTCGCATTCAGACTAAGTTCAGCCTTATATGCCTCATCCACGCTGCTTGCAGAACTTAATTCTGCGTCAGACTGGTCGAAACGGTCTGTGATCTCAATAAAGTATTTCCCGTTCTTAGCGTTGAATTCGAGGACAGCATCGCCTATGACCGGGCTGATCATATAGTCGCCGGCATACATTTCGAGGATGGTCTTTCCTTCATGAGGATTTTTGTCGGCCTTCTTAAAATCGAAAACTTCGAATCTTACCGGTTCGATATCATCGTCGAAGACTCCGTATGTAGAAGGGCGGCTTGTAAAAACTGCCGAGTCATTACCGAGATATGCCAATTCCGATCCTGCAAGCGAATCCGTGTTGATGCCGCAGTAACTGTAATTGAAAGCCTCGACGGCTTTTTTCTGTGCAAAGTCCAATTTATAAATGCCGGTCTTCTTCATGCTGTAAAGAGGACCTGCCTCATTACTGTAATCAAAGTTCGAAATATACTCATTAAGCCATGTGTAATCTTTGGGATCTGCTCTTGTTATAGCAAGAGATCCGAGATCGAGTTTATAAAAACTATCTTCCGAATCAGTCGTTGCAGAAATGAGCGCGGTGGTCTCATTCTCAAGAACGATGAATCGTAAGTAATTAATTTTATGATCCGCTTCAACAAGCTCTGCGGTTCTTGAATTACCGTCAGATCCCGACACAAGAAGGTGATAACCGCAGTCCTCAGTATCCGGGACAGAGAAGAATTCTGTCTGAATATCGCAGCTCCCTAAATGAAACATCTGGGTGTTGGCGTTAGTATCCTGCATGTATTGATCCTGACCCGCCTCATTGCCGGTATCTGCATCAATGGTCTTCACGTAATAACCTGAACCGGTATCCATTATGTTACGGTACTTGATCCGGATCTGGCTGCCGGAAGCAGTAACAGTCTCGAACCGTTCATCTTCTTTAAGAAACTTCAGAAGGTCGATCGTGCGGACGGTGCTGCTTGTCGCCCTGTCGATTACGGTTATGATCTCGAACCGCTCAAATGAAGTATCCGGATCAAAGTCCCCGTTTCCCTGGAAGCCGTATGATCCGCCGGAATGTACCAGGATCCTCTTCTCATCACAGCCGACAAGGGCCATTTCGAGCATATCCAGCTTCCTTGACTTGTCGATCGGAGCGTCTACAACGTAGGGACTGCAGTCATACCAGGGTGTATCTGCAGTGATCTTCTTGCCGCTCCGTTTTTCCTTGTAATCGGTTTTTTTCCTGCCGCATGCTGCAAACGGCAGCAACATTGAAATTGCCAGCAGAGCTGACATCATCCGGATAGTTTTCTTGTTCATGGTACTTTCTCCTTATATCCCCAAATATAAGTGTTTACCTGATAATACTAGCATTGGAAGGCTTTCAATTTGCGGTATTTTTGAAGGCATTTTACATTATCAAATTGTATACGGGATAGAGTTCTCGAACACCTGTTAAAAAACTGATGTTTCTGCCGTCAAATGGTATAATCGTATCGGTATGTCGGCTTTACATACGCATTTATTTGGGGAAACATTATGGATTATTATTCTTTGTTCAAGTATGCATTCGCAGCTGCGGCTGTCGTCCTGATCGTTATCGGTGTGTCCGGAATATCTCGAAAAAGAAGAGCAGGCGACGATTTCGTAAGGCAGTTCAAGAAGCAGCACCCGTTCGTTGACGCAGCGGCCGGTGTTATGATCACGGACTATAAAGAAGTCGTCGTTAACCGCGATACCACTTTCAAAATGTGGAAAGTCAGCGACATAGCATACGTTAATACTTTATCTTCGATGTCGAGGATCGGGCAGCCGCAAAGATACATCAACTTCCTGGACAGCGATATGAATCCTGTGGCAGGACAGCTTTTCGCGCCCTCCGGAATATCAGTCCGGGATTATCAGAACAGCGACCATATCTGTGTCATCGGTGACAACCAGGTCCGTGATGTCTATGAACTTCTGAGAAGGCATAACACGTATATCAAGCTCTTGAAGGACGGTGTAGAGCAGATATGAAGATCGCAGTGATACAGGCAAGCTCTCAATCAGGGAAGAATGAACTGATCGTAAGAACGGTTGAGAAATATGCCGCTGATGCGGAAGTGATCAACTTCGGATGCTTTGGCAATGAGGAGCAAAAATACAGTTATATAGAGATCTCGATATTGGTCGGGCTCCTGTTATCAAGCAAGGCTGTTGATCTTGTTGTTACCGGATGTTCTTCCGGACAGGGCATGATGCTTGCCTGCAATAACATGCCGGGCGTTCTTTGCGGATATATCCCGACGCCGATGGATGCATATCTTTTCGCGCAGATAAATGACGGCAATGCCGTATCACTTCCTCTTGGTGAAGAGTACACATGGGCAGGTGAGGAGAACCTTGATAAGACTATCGCGAAGCTCTTTTCCGAACCGTTCGGACAAGGTTATCCGAAGAGCGAGGCGGAAAGAAAACTTGAAGACACAAGGCTTCTCAAGAGCATCAGAAGTTCTTCGCAGATTAAGATGACAGAGCTCTTAAAAACCTTAGAAAAACCTCTTTTAGATAAAGTATTTTCAAAAAAGGATGTAGTAGAATACGTCCTGGAAAACGGCAGGGATGAAGAATTGTCTTTGCTGATCAAATCAATAAAGGGGTAAATATGGAAGTTCAGACAGGTAAGATAATCAGTGCGCAGAAGGCACCTACGCACTTTATGTTAGCGTCTAAGATCGTGATCTTAGTTGCTACACTTATTCTCTATGTGATGCAGATGCTGATAGCAGTTCCGCTCTTCGGAGCATTTGTCCTCGAAGAGAACTGGGGTGATATGGACAACGCACGTCTCTCGGCTGTAGGAATCCTTCTGGCTGTGGCATTAGTGCTGGATCTCGTATCATTCATACTTGCGATCATCGGATCTGCAAAGCAGGAAGAGCCTAAGACAAAGATGACGGTCATCATCAAGGCACTCTTTATTCCGTTCTTTCTGATCAACATCACGCTCTATGTATTATCATTTTTGGGAATGCTCAATCCGTTCCTTATGTGGGCGATCCCGCTTGTTATGGTCATCGGTGTCTGCCTGACATATGCTTATATGTTCATGTCGAGCTGGCCGGATATCATCTACATGATCATCTACCTGATCAAGAATAAAAGACGCCCAAAACCCGGAATGGTTTTAGGCATCATTTTCGAATTCTTTTTTGTGCTTGATATCGTAGGCGCGATCCTCATTAACAAGGCATATAAGGAGAGCCTTAAAGAGAACGTCTGATCAGAGAAGATCGCTTAATTTCTTACTATACAGATAATCGTGAACGATTCCGTCGAACTCTTTCCACATGGGAAGAGTTTCGCATTTTTTGCGCCTCGGACAGTCGTAATGCTTGTCAGCAAGACATGCTACGGAACAGATCGTCCCTTCGAGGAGCGTAAGTATCTCGCCGACAGTATATTTCTCGGGCTTTTTGACGAGCTTATATCCGCCGCCTTTGCCGCTTAAGCCCTTGATGAGGCCGCCTTCGACCATCTGCTTTACGATTATCTCCAGATATTTCTTGGAGATCTCCTGGCGCTCTGCTATATCCTTGAGCGGAATATAACTGCCGTCATTGTTCTGAGCGAGATCGATCATGACGCGAAGTCCGTATCTTCCTTTGGTTGAGATCATATCCTTACACCCCGTCCTTAATATTTTCACCTATTATAACAGTAGGCAAAAGGGTAAATCAATACGATAAACCTATTGACATAGTAGGAAATAGTAATTATCATATCGCCAGACATGAATTTGAGAGGAGAATTACCTTGATATACGCAGACAATGCCGCCACCACGAAGATGAGTGACGCGGCCATAAAAACATTAACAGATCTTTTGAAAGACACCTACGGCAACCCTTCAAGCCTTTATGAATTCGGCCAGAAGGCCAAGGAAGTGCTTGAGCAGGCAAGAAGAGACGTCGCTGACGCTATAGGCGCCCAGCCTAATGAGATCATTTTCACATCGGGCGGAAGCGAAGCCGATAACCAGGCTATCCTGTCAGCAGCAAAGATGGGCGCTCTTAAGGGCAAGAAGCACATCATCTCAACTGCTTTCGAGCATCACGCAGTGCTTCATACTTTAAGAAAGCTCGAAAAGGAAGGCTACGAAGTAACGCTCTTAGACGTTCATTCGAACGGCCTTGTAACTGCTTCTCAGGTTGCTGACGCGATCCGCGAGGATACATGTCTTGTTACCATCATGTATGCAAATAACGAGATCGGCACGATCCAGCCCATCCGTGAGATCGGTGAGGTATGCAAAGCCAAGAACGTCACATTCCACACTGACGCAGTTCAGGCGGTAGGACATATCCCGGTAAATGTCGTTGACGATAATATCGACATGCTCTCTGCATCAGGCCATAAGTTCCACGGTCCGAAGGGTGTAGGTTTCCTTTATGTAAAGAAGGGAATTAAAGTATTTAATCTTATCGAAGGCGGCGCCCAGGAAAGAAACAGAAGAGCGGGTACTGAGAACGTTCCCGGTATCGCTGCGATGGCAACAGCTCTTAAGGAGTC
>JAEFBA010000027.1 GCA_016292145.1 Saccharofermentans sp. | reverse complement strand
TCCTCTCAAAGCACATCGTTGAGGGTATCGCATTAGGAAGCGTCAAGGCATAACCGCCTGATAACAAATGTTATAATTATCCTGTCTGGATTTTCAGGCAGGATTTTTTATCGGATAAAAGGAAAGATGACATGAGGTATCTTCTATGAGCAACGAGAGACAGTATTACGAAGACATCGGCTATAAGCCTTTTTTGTTCTTTATTGTATTCGGTGTGTCAGGCGACGAGCTTGAAATATCAAGGGCAAAGCACAATGTTGATGAGATCCCTGAGGGTCTGGACAGCGTTTCTCTGACACGCCCGGAACACTCGGATTATTTAGACGGATTCTTCAGCGGTGATCTCGATAAAGTACTTAAGAGCCATACTGACAGTGCTTTATATGAGGCATGCAAAACAGCTGACAAGGTTGTAGTAATGAGAGGTGAGATCGCCAAAGACGACACGCTCGATTATATGCGCAATGTTATAGGCATCTGCCAGGCCTTTATAGACAAGGGAGCCGTCGGCATATTCGATACCCAGACATTCAGGATCTATTCTCCGGAGGAATGGACGGAAAAGTTCTTCGGCAAGGACGTTAATGCCCAGAATCACGTTCTTATCATGTTCTCCGAAGAAGAGGACGGATACTGGATCCACACAAGAGGCATGGCCGAATTCGGAAGACCCGATTACGGCATAAGCAAGGTTCCTGAAGATAAGCTCGAAGATTATAAGCAGATAATCGACCAGATGATCTTCTACGGCGGCCAGGGGCTCGTCTTTAAGGGCGGCGCGAAGCTTCACACATTTAACGGCAAGACATTCAGAGTCGCCACCGAATTCGTAAATGATTTCGAGAATTTTGACTATAACAACGCATATTACAACGTGACGGTAGTAGAAGAGTTATAAGCATCTGTTCTTGCACGAGGTGACTGTTATGGGAATTAAAGCTGCTTACATGGTACCGCATCCGCCGCTTATAGTTCCTGCGGTAGGAAAAGGCGGTGAATCGGAAATCGTCCCAACCACCGAAGCATACGAACGCGTGGCTTCTGAGATCAGCAGGATCGCGCCTGACACGATCGTGATCTTAAGTCCTCACTCGGTCATGTATGCCGACTATTTCCATATATCTCCCGGCAAGGGCGCTAAAGGCGACTTCGGCAGATTCGGTGCGCCTCAGGTCAGGTTCGACGAGAAATACGACGATGAGTTCTCCGCAAGGCTTGCCGACATGCTCTGGAATGACGGCTTCCCTGGCGGCTTTCAGGGCGAACGCGACAAGGCATTAGATCACGGGACCATGGTTCCTCTCTACTTCATCAGGAAGCATTATCAGGGCGGAAAGATAATCAGAATAGGCCTTTCAGGGCTTTCTCTTGCAGACCACTATAAGCTCGGCATCTATATCAGGAAGACTGCCGAAGAACTCGGCCGCAGCACCGTGATCGTAGCAAGCGGTGACCTCTCGCACAAGCTTAAGGATTACGGTCCTTACGGGTACGATCCCATGGGCCCCGTTTACGATAAGAAGATAATGGAAGCCGCTTCCAAGGCTGACTTCTACGGCATGCTTCATTTCGACGAAGACCTCCTGGATAAAGCCGCGGAGTGCGGCCACAGGTCGTTCTGCATAATGGCCGGCACGTTTGACGGATATAACGTCAGATCAGAAGTCTTGTCGCACCAGGATGTCACCGGAGTAGGCTACGGGATCAGTATTTTCGAGCCGCTCGAAAAGAATGAAGAGCGGTGCTTCCTGAAGATCATCGCAGACGAGATAAAGTCTTCAGACGCAACACCATACGTTAAGCTCGCGAGGGCCACGATCGATAAATATGTAAGGACAAGAAAGTGGCTCAAATACCCGAACGATCTACCTTCTGACCTGGTCGCTGCAATGCCTCCTGAAGCAACTGCAGACCGCGCGGGATGCTTCGTGTCAGTCCATAAGAGCGGCATGCTAAGAGGCTGTATCGGAACCATCGCTCCGGTCCAAAAATTCATTGCCGAAGAGATAATCTGCAACGCGGTAAGCGCG
Source organism: Saccharofermentans sp. (assembly GCA_016292145.1). Lineage (GTDB taxonomy): Bacteria > Bacillota > Clostridia > Saccharofermentanales > Saccharofermentanaceae > Saccharofermentans. The sequence continues at coordinate 27,797 of JAEFBA010000027.1, read as the reverse complement.
GTATCAAGAGACCCGAGATTCGACATGGTCAGGGAAGATGAGTTAGATCTTCTTGAGATCAATGTTGATATCCTCGGCAAGCCTGAAGACATATCAGGTCCTGACGAACTCGACGTTAAACGCTACGGCGTGATCGTCTCCTGCGGGTCTAAGAAGGGCCTCCTTTTGCCGGACTTAGAAGGTGTTGATACTGTCGAAGACCAGATCAGCATCGCGATGCGCAAGGGCGGCATAAAGCCCACGGATGATTATAAGCTGCAAAGATTTGAAGTAGTACGGTACAAGTGACATGACGGTCTGCAAAGTGTGCTTCAGACATTGTGATATTGCGGAAGGCAGGACCGGTGCCTGCGGTGCAAGGAGCTGCGTTAACGGCGTCGTTACCGCGACAAACTACGGCCGCATCACAGCGCTGGCATTAGACCCGATTGAGAAGAAACCGCTGTCGAGATTCTACCCCGGCAAGAAGATCCTTTCTGTCGGAAGTTACGGCTGCAATCTCTTCTGTCCCTTCTGTCAGAATTACGATATCTCAAGGTCCGACGGATCTGAATTTGACGATGAGATAACTCCTGCGCAACTTGCCGGACTTGCCTTGAAATACAGGGACCGCGGCAACATCGGCGTCGCCTTTACCTATAACGAACCGCTTATCGGTTATGAGTTTATACGTGATACCGCAAAGCTCGTGAAGGATATGGGCATGAAGAACGTGCTCGTAACGAACGGCACGGCAGAACTTGAGATCTTAGAAGAGATAATCCCTTATATCGATGCGATGAATATCGACCTTAAGAGCTTCTCGGATGCGACCTACAAAGAGGTCCTCAAAGGTGATCTTGATACGACAAAAGCCTTCATCACAAGAGCGGTTAAGAGCTGTCATGTTGAACTCACGACACTTATCGTGCCCGGCATGAACGATTCCGAAGAAGAGATGAGAGCGCTCTCCGGCTGGATAAGTGAGCTTAAGGATTCATCAGGCAATGTGACCGGAGATAAAGTGCCTTTGCATATTTCGCGGTTCTTTCCGCGCTACAAAATGAGTGACACACGCGCCACAGACGTATCAAAGGTATATAGACTTGCAGATATTGCTTCCGAGAAACTCGAGTACGTCTATACCGGCAATTGCTGAGGCAGATCTTTATCCGTAAATCAGTGATTGCTGAATACGATCACCTTGTCAGTCGGCTCTACCTTGACGTTTATCGCGGTCTGGTCGCCGCTGAACAGGCAGATATTGCCGTCCTGCTTTACGATGCCTAAGACTATGGAGATGTTCTGCTTTTCGGCGGGCTCGTCAGGGTCATAGGATGAGTCGAAGACGCCGCGGATCAGCTTATCAGCAGTACACTCGGCAGGAAGGCCTGCGAAGAAGTCCTTTGCTTTCTTTACATAGATCTCCTTGCTGTCGTAACCGTCGCCGCCGTCGTCATCGTATTCCAGGATGTCCTGATAGAAGTCGAAGATCGCGTCTTTCTCGCCGATCTGGGTGATCATCTTACTGATGAAGCGGTTGCTTATGACGACGTTCTTTACGCTGTAGCTGCTGACGACGTCGTGGTGCTTGGGATCGTTGATCTCTGCAATGACGTCGATGCTTCCGACGTCAAATTCAGGATTGGCTTCGACCTTGTCTCTGATGATGTCCTGGACATATACGAGATTTGCGAACATGCCTGCATCGATCTCGTCTTCGGGAACGAGGTCGTCTGAAAGGATAAGAACGCTGACGTCTTCATCGTTGAGCTCAAGGAATTCATTGATGGAATCGCAGATGAGGTCCTTCTCGAAGAGTTCGGCTGCTACGGTCTTAATAACGAACGGGTATTCCTTATAGAAGTTCATCTTCTCAAGGCTCTTCTCATCGTCGATGACAACGATGTTTAAGAGCAGTTCGTCAGAATCCTTGTAGCCCCATTCGGAGAGGAATGATGCGAAGCCGTCCATGATCTCATGGCACTTGCTGTTGTGACCAAGCATGATGATCTTCTTTTTCTCAAGCCAGAAATCCTTGTTGAGCCTGATAGGGATGCCGGAGAGCCTGTCGCCGCTCTTTTTGGCCAGATCCTTATCGTTAAGAGCCATGTAGTAGCAGAAATTCCTGCCTTTGTCGGACTGTACCGTCAGAGGGATGACATTGCTGTTGCTGTCTAAAGACTTCGTGATATAAGCCATCTCATCGCTTTCTTTGCAGGGAGACGTGTAGAATGTGGCACCCTTGTTGGAGAGCAGTTCGTTGTAGATGGAATTGAGCTCGGGCATCAGCGAGAACTGGGCCATGAGCTTGCCGAGGATCTGGTTGACCCTTACAGGCACGATATTGCATTTGCCGTCGACCTGTTTGCTCCTGATGATCTTCTGCACGAGATTCCATGTCCAGTCGTCGGTGATCTCGACTATGATCCTCTGGTTATCCTGGGAATATGAAGCGGAAGTGATGTCGGATACCTGCATCAAGGTCTTGATGGTAAGGGAGTTGCCTTTATCGAACTTATCTGCCTTCTCGTTTACGGCATATTTGCAGACGCTGTTGTTGATCTCTTCGCCTAAGATGACTACCGATGATGCGTGATGGAGGGAGATGTCGAAGAGCTGCTTTGATGAGAATACATCGCCTTCGCGGACAACGATCGTGAGGTTATTCTTGAACCTGTTTCTCGAGCAGTATATCTTGCGCGCGAAAAAGGACTTCCCGCTGCATTCTTCAGCAATCCTGTCATTCTCTCTTTTTACCGTCTCGTGAAGACGCTCTTCGATCTGCCTCTCGACTTCGGCTTTGCCGGAACCGACAAGGACCACAACCTTCTTTATATTGTCGCTGTAGAGGAGGTCATTTACGATCTCGAGAGCTCTGGAATTCCAGTTGAGGATGACGAAATGATCCGACATTATGAGCTTGTGGTTGCCGGCATTGGAATCTTCGATGAAGCTCGAAATATAGTTCGTGACGTAACCGATGACAGCGCCTGTGAAGGAGATCATTCCGATGATGACGATAAGGAGGCAGACGATCGCGATCGCGGCATTCTGCGGTCCGATATCTTCGACGACATAGGAGATGCAGCCTGCATCAAGGATCATGCTTATCGTATAGAAAGCAGATTCCAGGAAGCCGAGCTCTTCAGTCCCGCTGAGGGACATCTTGCTGATGATGAATGCTGACAGGAAAAAGAAAGCGATATTGAATAAAAGTATCGAGAGCAAAACTATCTGTCCCGGATTTTTCGCAAGCCTGATGCTGAACCATTCGCGGATCTTTCTGTACATTCGTGTCACCTCGCGCCGTTGAAGTCTATAAGCATTTTATAAGTATATGAAATCATTCGCAATTAGTTGTTATACTTATACGGAAAGTTGTGTCAGGGGTTATTGGTTTATGGATAATGAATTGCTGATAAGAAATGCAGGGGATTATGTAGCCGGATTGCTTGAAAACAACAGCGGAGGGCATGACATCTCCCATTCCGTAAGGGTATATAAGAATGCGTTAAAGATCGCAGAGACAGAGCCTGCCTGTGACATGCTGGTCGTGTCACTTGCCTCGCTCCTTCATGACGTCGACGACCATAAGCTCTTTAATAATGAGAACAACGAGAATGCGCGTGCATTCTTAAGCAGCAGCGGCATTCCGGCTGAGAAGATCGAAGAGATAATCAAAGTCATTAATTCCGTGTCGTTCAGTCAGAACCGCGGCAGAAAGCCTGAGACCATAGAAGGCATGATCGTTCAGGACGCAGACCGCCTGGACGCGATAGGCGCCATCGGGATCGCAAGGACCTTTGCTTTCGGAGGCGAGCATGGAAGGAGTATTGAAGAGTCCGTGCAGCACTTCTACGATAAGCTCCTTCTCATAAAAGATGAGCTTAATACCGGAGCCGCGAAGACAGAAGCCGATAAACGCCACGCTTTCCTGGAAGCATTTATCGCTGAACTTAATGACGAGATGCGTGTATAATACGTCAGGTATTATTCCGAAGGATAAGAAGTATTTTTAGAATGCATTTTAAGGGGAAATATAAATCTCAATATGAAATGATGACCCAAAAGCCGGTGCCGGCTCTTATAGTCCAGCTCGGCCTGCCGACCATGGTCAGCATGTTCGTTACGAGCATCTATAACATGGCCGATTCCTACTTTGTAGGACAGATCAACACGTCCGCGAGCGGCGCCACAGGTGTTGTATTAGGCCTTATGGCGATACTTCAGGCTGTCGGATTCATGTTCGGTCACGGTTCGGGAAGCATAATCAGCAGAAAACTCGGCCAGAAGGATGTCGATAGCGCAACAACGATTGCTGCGACAGGCTTCTATTCTGCGCTTGCCGCAGGATTCTTTTTCCTCATATCCGGAGGCCTTCTTGTAACGCCGCTAATGAGGCTTCTGGGCAGCACGGATACCATCCTTCCTTATGCGAGAACATACGCGATCTGCATCCTTGCTGCTGCTCCCGCGCTCGTATCGAGCTGCGTCATGAACAACATCTTAAGATATGAAGGCCGCGCGTTCTTTGCCATGATCGGTCTTACTTCAGGCGGTATCCTCAATATATTCCTCGATATGTTCTTCATGCAGAAGATGAACATGGGAATCCTTGGCGCAGGCCTTGCGACCGCTATATCACAGTATATTTCATGGGCTCTGCTCCTTACGATGTTCATCCTCAAAAAGACACAGACCTCTCTTGCACCCAAATATGCAAAGTTTAAGGCAGCTATCCTTGCAGACATAATTACGACAGGCCTTCCGAGCCTTGCAAGACAGGGTCTTGCGAGTATCTCCACGATGATCCTTAACAATGCGGCAGGCGTCTATGGCGACGCTGCCATCGCCGCAATGAGCATAGTAAACAGGGTCAGCATGTTCATCTTCAGCGCTGTGCTCGGCATCGGTCAGGGCTTCCAGCCTATCGCAGGCTTTAACTACGGCGCGAAAAAGTATTCCCGCGTCCGCCAGGGTTTTTTCTTTACTCTGATCTTCGGAACGATACTTCTGGGGATCGCATCGATGGCTGTCTATATCAATGCCGGCAGCTGCATCCGGTTCTTCAGAGATGATCCTGATGTTATCACCATCGGCATTCCGGCGCTTCAGGCGCAGTGTCTGGCGCTGTTCGTCGTGCCCTTCCAGGTCTGCAACAACATGATGTTCCAGAGCATCGGCTATAAGTTCAATGCGACATTCCTGTCGACCTTAAGAAACGGCCTGTGCTTTATCCCGGTAATTCTGCTCTTCAGTTTTATATGGGGTCTTACGGGCATTCAGATCGCACAGGCGGTAGCTGATGTCATGACAAGCCTTATCTGCATACCTTTCACGGTAAGCTTTTTCGCGAAGCTCCCAAAAGAAGAGCAATAAAAGCATATCTCCGCGGGATGTTATAATCTTCTGTAAGACCAAAGAGCTTAAGAGGAATAAGCGAGATGGAAGATCAGAACAAAAAGAAGCCCCCTGTAAGCAAATGGAAATTCCGTTTGATCATATTTCTCACATTCTTTTTCAGGTCGTTTATCTTCCTGTTCATGGGCGGTGTGGTCTTTCTTGTTGCCGGCATATTCAGAAGGGAATGCCTCGTTGTCGGCGCCGCTCTGCTTGGTCTTGACCTGATCCTCTCTATCTGTTTCATGATAAGGACCAGCAGGCTCAAGGGGAGCCACGAGATGTTCAACATGATCGTTCAGGCTGCCTCAGAAGAAGATGGCGGTCAGGAGATCGCCGTGAAACCTGATAAGGAAGATCTCTACAGCGAGAGGGCAAATGAACTGAGACACAAAGCTTCTGAAGCAAAGACCGTCAGGGAAGTCTTTGAGCTCTATCAGAGGGATATTGAGGACATGGCGCTTACTGATGAGACATATACCGTATATATCAAAAGGGAAGAATATTTCTTCGACAGAAAGATGCATTATGTTATATCTTTCGACCGCATGAGGGAGATCAATGACGACATAGAGCATCACCTCTACATGGATATCCTCTTTGATCCTGACAAGTTTGACAGCGGCATTGAGAATAATTTCGAAGGCATGGCAGACGGAGATAAGGCCGGATTCTTTGAACAGGTCAGGCAGTATCTTGAATCAAATGCTCTGATGGATCTTGCCGTAGAAGACATCAATACAGGCGCGTCTTACTGAAGACCTTTACGAAGCTTCCTCTTCAAGCACATTTTTCTTGCGCTTCTCAACGACGGATTTGCCGACCCACTTCTTCTTGTACCAGTAGTACATGACGATGAGTCCTCTTATGCATTCGTCCGTAGCGGTTCCGGCAAAGATGCCTGCTACGCCGACACCCATGTAAACGCCGACGAGCCAGCCTGTCGTAAGGCCAAGACCCCAGTTGCACAAAAGCCCCATGAGAAGCGGGAATATGTATGCGCCGGCAGCTTTGAGGCTGCAGACGAATGTCATGTTAAGGCATCTGCCGATCTCAATGAAGATATCAACGATCATGATCATCTGGCCAAGAGCGATGATGTTCTCATTCTGCGTGAAAAGCTGCAGCGTGTATCTGCAGAAGATAGCATTGAGTGATACCAGCATGATCGTGATAGGCATCGATGTCCTAAGCGTTCTGAATACTCTCTTATACGCAGCTTCCTCTTTGCCCGCACCGACCAGGTGGCCTGTAATGATCTGCGTCGACATGGCACATGCATTCGAGAAGATGATCGCGAGAGATATGAGCGTGTTGCAGTAAGCTCTTGCGCAGACGGCGTCATTTCCCATCGCGTTAACGAACGAGAGAAGCGTTGTCTGGTAGAGGTTGTATGTTAGGTTCTCGCCTGCGGTAGGAAGACCAATCTTGACCATCTTGCCAAGGAGCCTGCCCGGGAAAGGCTTCATGTATTTAAGCGAGATCTTACCGATCTTTTTTACGAAGAAGAATACGAAAACAGCGATCAAGCCGAATGTTCTTGAGACGACAGTCGAGATCGCAACGCCTGCAACGCCCATGTTGAGCGGTGCGAGAGGTCCGTAGAGGAACAGGTAGTTTCCGCCGATATTAATAACGTTGATCGCGAGCGTTACGTACATGCCGATCTTCGGGTGGCCGTTGCACCTTAAGATCTGGAGCATAACGTTATATACAGCCATTATGAATCCGCCGCCGCCGACGATGTAGATGTAGATCATCGAGTACGGGCGCATCTCGTCAGACACGTGAAGGAATTTCATTATGAGCGGATTTGCAGCGCAGAATGTTGCGCTTAAGACGACACCGACAACGAGATTTACCATGATGGCAAGCGTGTAGATCATGTTCATCTTGTCGTAACGCTTCGCGCCGAGATACTGCGAGACAACAACGCTCGTAGCTGTCGCGATGACGTTGAAAAGAATGTTCATCATGAACATGATGGTGTTCGCATTGCCGACTGCGCCTACGGCATATTCGTCGTAGTGGCTCAGCATCAGCGTATCGATGTTATTGACCAGTGTAGTCAGGAACATTTCGAGGAACATAGGCCCCGCCAGTAACATCAGCGGTGTCTTCTCGTCGATAACGACTGTATTTCTCTTTCTTATAGCGCTTTCCATATATTCCCCCATTGTCAGGCGCGCCTGTGATAACGAAACACAATGATACTACTAGCTTAAAGGGAATTATATTAAAATACAGTATATTTCTTGCCAAAACATTACATACATGTTTAGAAGGGTTTTGTGTAAAAGGAATAGACGGCAAACAATATGTGTCCGGGGAAACGACAGCGGGAGGACAGTCATGAATAAGATCTTTGCGCAAGTTGAGAAGCATATGCTTGAAGCACTTAAGGCGAATCTGCCTGATGTAAGTACGGATGATCTCGAGAAGGATGGCGCCATATTTTACATGAATGGTCAGAATGGAACAGCCTTTGACTGGTATGTAAATGACCGCTTATCCAACTTCTTCATTTTCTATAACGACAAGGAGAACCTTGGTGCAGTAAAGGGAATGCTCTATAAAAACGGCTCCCTTGATGTCTATACATACGGCAACAAAGGCCACGACGAGCCGGTCGAGACACAGTATAAGATAGATGCTGATGAGAAAGAACTCTTGGATCTTGCTGTTTTGCTTACGAAGAGAGCCGACGGGAAGTCCTGGGATGAGGATATCAGAAAGCTCGATGCGGACGGTGAACCCGATGCAAAAGAGACCGAAGACTTCCTCTCACAAGAAAAGGTCCATGAACCTATGAGGCAGAGAAAACAGATGTACGGCAAGTCCGTTATCGTCTCGAAGAAAGTCTTTGAGGGCAATTGGAAGATCGGTTACGGCTCACGCATGGAACCGACAAGGGAGACGGACAGCGGATGGTTCTTCTGCGTAGGCGACGAGGATGGAGAGTACATCAATAACCCCAAGAATCTGGAGCTGACACTGGTCGCTTCTATCCTGCATTTTGATCCGGCCTTAAATGAATTCATTACGGCTCCTTACGGCACTGAAATAATCCGTGTTGCTCCGGACAGGTTTGAGGAGGACGGCCCGGGCAAGAGGATGCTGATAGAAAAGAGAAAGTAGAGATCCGGCAAAACCCGCTCTGTGTGTATTTTGTAATTATATTGATGCCGATTGTATTTTTTGCAGGTGTAGGGTATATGTGTGAGGAAAATATGGTTGGAGAAAGAATATGAAGAAAACCAAGCTATTTGCAGTCATATTGAGTACCGGCCTGATGCTCGGAGCATTGGCGGGCTGTAATGATACTAAGACCTCCGAGACATCTGCGACGAGTTCGGAGACGACTCTGGATGTCATCAGGTTCACTGACGACGATACGAAGGTGATCGATCCTGCAGCGGTAACGGAACCGGTTAAGCCGGCAACCGAATCTGTTGAATCTGTCATTTCCCCTGAGCCTGCCGGTGACAGTGTCATGACTTTCGATGCTGCAGCGCAGGAGAAGGCCAATATCTTCATAAGCAATTTCGCTGAAGTATTTTTCGCTGATTTTGACGCAGGCAACATCAATACCAAGCAGCTCCTGAACTTTGCCCATATTCACTACAAGATCAATGCAAGAGACAAGATCAAATATGAGAACAAGGGCAACTCAAACTTTGAGACATTCGCATATAAGGATGCTTCAACTACGGTCGGAAGGTATTTCGGCATAGGACTTTCGGAAGACGAATTAAAGAAGCTCCCAGCTCCTGCTGCAGGCGAACAGGGACCTTTCTATGAGAACGGAAGCATCTGGTATCCTACCGCTGACGGTGAGAACTACAACCTGATTGCAGTCGTTGATTCCGCCACATCAAACAGTGACGGTACGTTCACATTTTACTTCACGGTCTATTCGATCGACTGGGATACTTATTCGAATTTTAAGGAAGGCGACATCAAGAAGTACTACAAACTGACATCTGCGAAGGCCGCTTCCGACAAGACTCTTACCAAGGTAACTTCCGGAACTGCAAAAGTCGGTGCAGGTCAGTCAGGAAATTATTTCCTTTTGGTGTATAATACAGTCAAATGAAATCTCCTTTAATAATTGAAAAGGGCTGTCTGTTCTGCAGGCAGCCTTTTTTCCTGCCAGGTCGCGAAAAATCCTTCTGATGTTGTATCATTTTAGCAGGTAACGTTATTCGCTTTTTTCCGCAGGCGGGGCAGATGGGCAGAAAACAGTCTGGTACAAAAAACATAACCATTATAGATAACAGAAAAGTCGGAGTATTTTTCTTTGTTATTGCTGCGGTCATTATCGTCGTTAACCTGTTCGTCAGATTTTACGATATCCATAAGAGTGCTGATTATAAGCATGTTGACGGCGTTGTGTCCTCTATTGATAAACAGAGTCACTACTATGCAGGAAAGAGGCGCTATAAAACGACAGTTTCGGTTATTTATTCGCCCGAAGGAACAGACATGAATTATTTTGTCTCCAACTCAGGCTTTATGATGCAATTTGCCAAAAAAGGTGATGTATACAGAGTCTATTACAAAGAATCAAACCCCCGGGATGCCTACATCGCTGAGAAAGACTGGCTCACAGGCAGATACGTTCATGCAGGCAGAGACTATAATGATGCGCTCATCATTACCGCGGTCCTCTTACTTATAGCTATCCTCTTCTTTGAGGACGGCGTTAAGACCAGGCGGAAAGCGCTGAAGGAAGGAAAGCCTGAGATGCCGGGGAATACTGAACCTCAAAAGAAGATCAGGATCGGCGATATCGTAACGGTCACTGTCGACAGGCCTCTCGGCAGTTACCATCCTGAACACAGGAAAATGTACTATCCGGTCAATTACGGCTATATCGAAGGCACCATAGCTGCCGACGGCGAAGCGCAGGATGCTTATATCCTGGGCATTAATGAACCGGTCAAAGAGTTCACCGGAGAAGTGATCGGAATTGTCCACAGGGAAGACGACGTGGAGACCAAACTCGTTGTCGCTCCGCAGGGCAGCAACTATACCGGAGAGCAGGTAATGAAGCAGATCAACTTTACCGAGAAGTACTTCAAATCTTATGTCGTTATGAAGTTAAAGAACATAGATGTCGATCCTGAGGACCTGGTCGCACTCGGATTTAAGATCAGGGAAGGTCATTGCTGCTACTTCCTTTCCATGGATGAGACGCCCTCGAAAGAAACGATCCTCAAGCTTTTCGATCTCCTCACGATAGAACAGGAACTGACATTCTGGAGTTTCTACCGTTATAGCGGAAGCGATCCCGGAGAATATGTTACTGTCAGTGTCGAAAACGGCAAGGCGGTAGCGATACGCGGCAATCACGGCTGGAGCAGCGGCTACGAATCCATCAGCATCGATGACCTGATCGAGCTCATCCAAAGGAACTGGGATAAGGACTGGGACAGCATTAAAAACTATGTGAATTCCATAGAGATCTCAAAAACGTATGATCCCGATAGTATGCGCAGATGGATGGATCATCCTACCGGAGTCTTCGTGCCTGATTATTCGGTTACGGCGTGGTAGGATCAGAGCCTGTTCTGACAGCCGGATTATGCATTTTGCTCCTGTTTTAGACATCAATAGGCACATATGCTAAATAGTAAAAAAAGCCTTATAACACATCGCCAAATCCATAGTGTATAATTCGTGCCAAATCTTTTTCTTCAAGGGAAAGAAAAAGTCGCCTTGAGTGGCAAGGCGTTGCAGCCTGCAGGCAAGACATGGTGACCTGCGGGGCAGGGTTATGGTGTCGAGGTAAACAGATGAGATTTTTGAGAACCGCGTATGATTATTTCTTTTACTGCGGGGCCGGGAAGGACGAGTACAATGCAGTAAAAAAGGACGCTTATGTGTCGAATTATAAGACATGGCGTTTTTTGCACTTACTGATGGTGGCAGCCTTCACGATCATGTATCTGTGTTCGCTGGTATACGATATTCTGGACTCGAACAGGGTGTTTTACCTGTTCGCACTCGTCTATTCGGTCATCGCGAGCATTTTGTTCTTCATTATGAAGAAGGATTCGCTGATCGCACAGCTCATGATATATCTGTCGATATCGCTTCTGTTCTTTTTTGCGTGCCTGATAACACAGAATAAGCCGGATATACCGGCGACGATGTTCATCGCGCTGCTCCTGATCGCACCGGTGTTCATGATCGACAAGCCGGTCTTCATGACCATTGAACTGATCGCAGCATCGGCGGTGTTCCTGCTCTGGATGTACAACGTAAAGCCGTACGATATCTGGCAGATGGACTTTATCAATGTCATCATCTTCCTGATCGTGGGAACGATCATTAACATCATTGCCAATTCGATCAGGATCAAGGAGTTCATCCTGACCAGGAAGATCGCTATCCAGAAGGATACGGATGAGCTGACCGGCCTCATGAACAAGGGCGCGCTCATCAGGGAGATACAGGCGGTCTTAGATGACAAGGCGGCCAATAAGGGAATCCTGTTCGTTATGGACGTCGATCATTTCAAGAAGATCAACGATACATATGGCCACGATGTGGGCGATAACGTCATCCTGCAGCTCGGAAAGCTCCTCGGCAAAAAGCTCGTGGACACTGAGATCGCGGGACGTTTCGGAGGCGACGAATTCGTTGTATTCATTAAGGATTCGGACGATACGGAGGTTGCCCGCGGGATTGCCGAAGCCATCCTTGAAGGTGCTTTGCAGAGCGTCAAGATCCCCGGTTCGGATAAGAATGTCTGCGTCAGCATCGGTATCGCTGTCTACCGGGGTCTCGAAAAGACTTACAACGAGATATTCAAGAAGGCCGATACCGCTTTGTACAGATCAAAGGCCGACACTGTCCATAAATACAATTTTTACGAGTAATTGCCCGAAAACCATGACGCCGCAGGCATGCAGCCTGATATAATGTCTCTATTAAATTATTTTAAGAAAGAGGCGTGCCATGGGACCAGATGTCAACAAACCGGTCAAGAACCCGTATCTTAAGTCACTGCTTGCAAAGAGAAAGACGGCACCTGAGGAAGATCAGATGAAGCTTCTGAACCAGATCGCTCATGAGATGGCGACGAATGCTTATTTCCTGGCGTTAGTCCATATTGATAAATCAGCAGTTACCCATCACGATGACGGCACCGCAGTATTTAACAAAGGGTCAGAGATATCCTTCCTGCTGCTTGGCATGCCTGACGGCAGCGGCGCTGTGCAGCCTGTGTTTACGGACTGGGAAGAGCTCCGGAAGATGGATCCCTGTAAAGACGGCGATAAAGACGGGCTCATACTGAATCTGGATGATATCCATTCGCTGGTAAGCCGCGACAAGCTCCCGGTTGTCATTAACCCGTTTGGTGATGCTCTCCTTCTTACCTTCGACATGCTGGATCAGATCAAGAAGGTTAAGGATGCGAACACTGCGGGCATTCAGCATAAGGTTGTCGGGGAAGATACACGTGTCATGTTGGGCAACCCCAAGGAATATCCGCAGCAGATGGTCGATTCGATAATAAGATATGCCGAGAACGAGACGGACATCAAAGCGCTCTGGCTTAAGCTGATGGTAAAAGATGGCGAGAAGAGCTTCCTTATCGTTGTTGACGCTGAAGGTGATGCAAGGAAATATTTTCCCAACATAGCAAATTCCGCAATGCCTTATATTCCTAAGGGCATGTTTATCGACATGGTCCCTTATGGCGACGGATTCAGCAAGGATGCAGCGAACGGAGAGCCTTTCTTCAAGCGCTGATGCGGGCCTCTTTAATGTTAATATCTATATAGTTTTGGGAATAAGGAGATAAGGATAGAATGTCAGATTACAGATTTAAAGTAAACCTCAGCGGCATGATCGAGATACTGTCAGATCACCTGTACAGCAGCCCTGACGTATATATCAGAGAGCTTTTGCAGAATGCCGTTGACGCAGTTGTCGCGCGCAAGAAGAATTCAAGCCCGGCTGACCTTGCAGGTTACGAAGGCAACATCGATGTATATCTTGAGGACAACACTCTGAGATTCATCGATAACGGTATCGGCCTGACCGATGAGGAGATACACAAATTCCTGTCCATTATCGGTGAGTCTTCAAAGAAGCAGTTAGACGAGGCAGCGCTCCGTTCCGATTATATCGGCAAGTTCGGTATCGGCCTTCTGTCTTGCTTCATGGTAAGCAACGAGATAGTCGTAAAGACCAGATCCGTCCGTTCCGAAGATGCCTTTATCTGGATCGGAAAACCGGACGGCACATATACGCTTGAGAAGTACGCTGAACCGCACGATGTAGGTACGGAGATAATTCTCACACCGAAGCCGGAATGCCTGGCGTATTTTGAACCTGAGCGCGTAAAGGACCTGCTCCTGCACTACGGCCAGATCCTTCCTTACCCGGTCATCCTTCATGCGGAAGGTGAGAGCGAGAGGATCAACTCTCCCGTCCTGCCATGGGACAAGAAGAACGTCGACAAGGCTGAGCTTCTTGCATACGGATTCGAGATGTTCAAGACCAAGTTCTTCGATGCCATCGTACTCAGATCTGAAGCGGGAGATGCCACGGGCGTTGCGTACATCCTGCCTTACCAGGTGCATTCATCAGCGAAGCAGAACCATCTGGTCTATCTTAAGAATATGCTGGTCACGGAGAAGGGCGATGACATCCTTCCCGAATGGGCATTCTTTACCAAGTGCATAATCAATTCGCAGAACTTGAGGCCCACCGCTTCAAGAGAAGGCTTCTATAATGACGACGTGCTCGAAAAGACCAGAGCCGAACTCGGCAAATGCATTACGGATTATCTGGTCTCTATGGCTCACGATAATCATGCTCTTTTTGAGAGCTTCATGCACATTCATGAACTTGCGATAAGGAGCATCGCGTGCGCTAATGACGAGATGTTCGATACGTTTATAGACGAGCTCTTTTTCCACACGACCAAGGGCTATCTGACTGGCAGGGAATTAAGAACTTCGGGCGAGGATCTGGTATATGCGGACATATCGGAATTCAAGCACTTATCGCAGATCTTCATGGCGCAGGGCAGGCTCCTGATCAACGCGGGATACGTATATACAACGGATCTTCTCGATAAGCTTTCCGTTAAATTCGATCTGCCCATCACAAAGGTAAGCGTCGACATAATCGATGACATGCTGGTCGATATCTCGCCTTCGGATTCGGAGACATGCGTTGAGTTCCTTACTATCGCGGAAGAGGCTCTGAAGGGCTACAAGGTCAATGTCGACATGAAGAGGTTCGTTCCTTCGGACATGCCGGCGTTCTACTATATAGACGATGACGTCATGCTCTATCAGCAGGTGCAGGATGCATTAAGCCAGTCGGATGATGCTTTCTCAGGCATCCTGCAGGAGTTTGCGGCTACTGTCGGTGAATCGTATCCGACGGTATTTTTCAACTTCAATAATCCTGTGATCAGGAATCTCATCAACTGCAAGGACAGAAAACTCATCTCTGACATCGTCACGGTGCTTTATATCCAGACGCTGCTGGCAGGTGATTTCCAGCTGCGCAATAATGAGCTCGGAACATTGAATTTTAAGCTTCTTGAGCTGTTCGACAGATGCATCTGAGGGGAGGATCATATCAATGAGAGACAGCAATCCCGAATATAACAGTTTATTGGCTACTATAGATCTGTTGCCCCGCGGAAGGCAGCGCATCGAGATCTTCCAGAAATGCGTGGATCTGGCAGATAAGAACAAAGATAAGGAAAGGCAGATCAAATACCGTCTTATCCTCATGGACGAGAGCTGTCTTCATGACGACAGTCTGAAGGCATATATCGTTTTCCCGGTCGTGCTCAAGATCAGTGATGAGTTGTTCGAGGAGACGGGTATGAGGCCCTATCTTGATAACATTCTCTGGCAGTACAAGTGGCTGATAGAAGATGCCAGATTCTTTTATCAGGTAAAGCAGGACCAGTTCGAGAAGCTCTTAAATGATGCTGTTATCAGGTTCAGGAATGCGGGTTACGGTTCGCGCTCTTCATACCTTCATGCAGCGCGCTATTATGTCTATTCCGACCCTGCGAAAGCTGATGAATACTACAACTTATTCCTGGCCACTCCGAGAGACGGAAGAAGCGACTGTATGGCGTGTGAGAAGCATGCCGAGTACGACTTTCTGCTCTCGAAAGGCAGATATCTCATAGCGATGCATAAAGCCGAGCCGCTGTTTGAGGGCAGGCTCCGCTGCGCTGATGTTCCGCCCCTGACTTATCTCAGCTTCATGCTCTATTATTCGCAGAAGAAACTGAGGGGAGAAGAGGTCCCGGAAGAAGTCATGCGCACGATGACGATCTATGCGGCATTATGCCGTAAGGCCTTCACCGAGAAGAATCTGGTCATCGAGAACCTGGGTGTGCTTCTGACGTACTATGTTCTTTTCGAACCCAACAAAGCACTGAACCTGATCAAGAGGTTCGCGGATTATACTGAGAAGTACCAGTACAATTCTTACGGCGTATTCTATTTCTCGACCGGAATGATGCTGTTTATCAAGTATCTCGGAGGCAGGGATAAATACATGATGAAGATGGAGCCCAGCTTCAGATTCTATAATCCCGATAACACTTATGATCTTCCTGAGATGTATGAGTATTACCAAAGCCAGGCAGAGAAGATCGCCGAAGGCTTTATCGAATCACAAAATAACGGTTCTTTCAAAAAGCATTTAGAGCTCGTAACAGGCTTTGAAGGGTGATCCAAGGAAGAACAGAGGAGTATTAATGAACAAGGTTTTGAAGGCTGTTGCAGGTGCAATGTGCGCCATGACGGTTTTGTTTACGGGAGTTACGGTTTTCGCCGCTGAAGACAAGAAGACTCCGGCAGGAACAGCTTACAAAGATATAGGGAGCTCTATTGAGAAATGGACTGTCGAGCATCCCGAGGAATATGTGTCATTCGTGACTGCGGTATTCGATAAGGAACAGATCCTTTATGAGGGCGCATTCGGTCAGACAGACCGTGAGAACAACGTGGCCTGCAAGGCTGATTCCGTGTTCGAATGGGGCAGCGTCAGCAAGCTCACTGTCTGGGTCAGCGCCATGCAGCTCTACGAACAGGGCAGGCTCGACTTAAATGCCGACGTGCGCACATATCTGCCGCAGGGCTTCTTCAGCAATCTCAAGTACGACGATCCGATAACCATGATAAACCTCATGAACCACGATGCTGGCTGGGGTGAAGGCACATGGAACCTTCAGGTCGATAATGCTGCCGGTGTCGTGCCTCTCGGAGAGGCTCTTAAGGCCACCGAACCGCCGCAGATATACCGTCCGGGCGAGGTCTGCTCTTATTCGAACTGGGGCGCGGCTCTCGCAGGTTATGTGGTTGAGTGCATCACAGGGCAGTCTTATGCCGATTATGTGCGTCAGAATATTTTCGAGCCTCTCGGAATGGAGCAAACATCGATCCTTCCTGATCACAGCGACAATGCGTGGGTGCAGGAGAAGCGTAAAGAATTGTATTCCTATACCAACTACGGCAACGGCTGGAACAACAACGGCCGGCAGCTCTTGTACATCAATCTGTATCCGGCAGGCGCCGTTACGGGCACTATAGGTGATATGGCGAAGTTTGCGCAGAGCTTTGTAAGAGACGACCATCCCCTGTTCGCGAAAAAGGAGACCTTAGATCTCCTGCTCTCGCCGTCTTCCTATCTTGGTGATACGGGCATTCCGAACTCCTTCCACGGACTGTGGCAGGATACATTTGAGAACTGTAATTTGTTAGGCCACGACGGTGGTACAAACTGCTGTTCCTCGTATTTAAAGTTCGATAAGGATACGGGCCTTGGAGCAGTATTCATGACGTCTTCGGGCGGCCGGGAAGGTGTTATCAGGACTGTGTTCGGGAATCCTTCCGCTGCAGACGTAAAAAGCTTTGCAGGAACTGTTTCCAAGCCGGGCTCACTCGCAGGTTATTACGCAGGATGCAGATCGATCCGCAAGGGATTTTATAAGGCCTACGGCCTGATCAGCCTTCTGCCTATATCTTACAAGGGCGATAACACATACGATGCGATGGGCATGGCCACGATCCGCCAGCTATCCGATAATGTCTGCGAATTAGAGCAGGGCGGTACTTATCCTGCATATGTTTATAAGACTTCTGACGGCACGGAGATATTTACTTTGGGCTCACAGAGCTTTGCGAAGGATAATACCATCCTGCCTTCGATCGTGCTTCTGGTCATCTACGCGGCAATGACTTTTGCGAGTGTATTCATGGTATTAGGCAAGATAATAAGCCTCATCGCAAGAAAGCTCGAAGGCTATAAGGGCCTGCTCCTCATAACGTTATCGCAGGTAATAAGGCCTGCTGTCATCGTGCCTTTATTCGTGCTCTTAACGTCTTACCAGACACTTTACGGACTTACGCGCGCGCAGGGCTATACGGTATTTGGCATCGAAGCCTTCTGCCTTGTGGTATTTGCAGCAACGCTCATATCTTCCGTGATAGGTCTTATCTCCAAGAGCGAAGATAAGGGCCCTGCCTGGAAATACATAATGAGCATCCTGGGCAACGGCTTATCGGTCGTTCTGATCCTTATGCTGGATCTGGTAAATATCCGGGGCATCTGATAAAGCGGCTGACAGAGCGGCTAGCGGTCAGTAAACTTACGTAACGTTGATTATCTTCTCTTCAGGCGCCTCGCATCCGGAGATCTCGGTTACTTTGCATACCGGATGCCAGACATCGTATTTGTCGGAGTAATCCTTATCCATGATGCAGGTTATCGTGAACCATTCGTCGGTATTAAGGACCAGGCTTCCTTCGCAGTCGCAAATGAAAGCGAATGTAGACAGGTCTTCAGAGCAGCATGTCATGGCGATCCTTCCGAGAAGGAATGAACGGTCATTTGCCTCTTTGGCCTTCAGCACCATGCCTGTAAATACGACTTCTTTTCCCACATACCGGTCGGGCTTTTCCGTGGCATCTATATAGAATGCCGCGAATTCATCGTCACCTATCTCAATGACATCCGCATTGGGGTCGTAGGGAAGGAAATCGCCGGGATCGAAATCGATAAGCCCGGAACTGTTCCTGAATACTATAGTCGATTTGGGGTTCAGAGCCCGCGCGCTCCTTCTGTAGAGGGGGATCTTCTCCTTAATATCGTCGCATCTGTTGAACATGATGAGCTCTGCCGACCTGATCTTATCTGCGATCAGCGCTTTGAGATTTGAGAGATACATGTCGAATGTCGAAGCATCAACCATCATGATCTCCATGATCTGCAGCGGATCCCAGATAACGCGCGGCCTGTTGACGTTCCACATCCCGTTATATTCGACGACCACGCACTCTGCCGAAGTCTCTTCTTCGAGTGCGAGCGTGTAATCGTACGTAAATAACTGCTCTTCGTCTATGTATCTTATCAGGATATCTTGCTTCTTAAGTTCATCTTCATCGAACTCTTCCTCACCCTCCTCGCATACGAGGAGAAGCGTCTTCTTGTGATGCTTCTCCTGCATGCCGGAGAGAAAGTCTTTGATAGCGGAGGTTTTACCGCTGTCAAGAAAGCCTGTGAAGATATATACAGGTATCACTTATTCTGCAAGACACTCCATAAGCTTTCTTAAGAATTCATCCTTGTCGTAACCGCGCCCGATGAACACGAGCTGGTTCAGTCTGTCGCCGTATTTCTCGTGCCATTCTTCCTTTATGTCAGGGTATTCTTCGAAGATCAGCTGCTTGTCCTCTTCGGACATTGAGGCGACCCAGTTGGACACTTCGGTGACGGTCGAATTTCTTCCGGCCTGCTCGAAAAGCTGGACGTGCACACCGTCGTTCTGGAACCACATATATCCCTTGCCCCGGATGATCTCGGGCGGGAAGTTGTTGCTTACGAAGTCTATGAACCTGTCGTAGTCAAAAGGTCTGGGATCCTTGAAAACAAAGGATGTGATCCCGTAGTCATCTTCACAAACTTCCTCCATCTTCACCTCGCGTTCGAGTGCACGCTGCAGGGCAGATGAATTGAGCACTTCGTCGTAATCGAATTTACAGCCGCTGAAGATCTTCTCAGGATCGATCTTACCGTTGACTATCTCGTATATCTCGGCCTTATTCTGGAAAGTCCTTATGACTTTCTTTATCTCTTCGATCTGGTCTTTCTCAAGCAGATCGCACTTGCTCAAAAGAACGATATTGCAGAATTCGATCTGGTCCATGACAAGGTTTATTATGTCCGGATCTTCTGATCTGTCTCCTTCTATCTCGCGCATCTCGTCGATGAATTCATAATAGAGTCTGTCTGCGTCTGCAACAGTCACGATCGAATCGAGATATACTCCCGAATCGCCCCTTATCTTCTGATAATTGAGGAATCCGTAAGCTATCGCTGCGGGGTTGCTTACGCCTGATGCTTCGACGATTATGGCGTCCACATTGTCATCCTGGGCAAGCTTTCCGATCTGCTCCATGAATGCTTCCTGCAAAGTGCAGCAGATGCATCCGTTGGTCATCTCGATCATCTTCGAATCCGATTCGACGACGCTGTTGTTCCTGATGAGCGAAGCATCAATGTTGATGCTGCCGAGGTCGTTTACGATTATCGCGAGGTTCTTGTCAGACTGGCTCTTAAGTAATTCGTTTAAAACGGTTGTTTTTCCTGATCCCAGATAGCCTGTGATCATGGTGACGGGCTTGGTTTTAGTTGTTTCCATAGCTTGTGCCGACTTTCTAATTTGAGAATCGTTCTCATTTTTACCACAAGGATGCAGAACTGTCAACGAATTTGATAATAATTCTCAAATTTGCGGGGGAAAGGTCTGTGATAAGGCGGTTCTATGCTTTTTCGCGAATGCTATAATGCATATAAAATAATAATTATTTGCAGGGCAGGAATATGGAACTTATAAGCAATTACATGACTGATGACAGTTCAAGAAAGATGCTTAATGAACTGACGCAGAAGACCTTCGGATTCGATTTTGAAGGCTGGGTGAAGGGCGGATATTTCGAAGGCGATTATATTCCGTATTCTCTGACAGAAGACGGCAGGATGCTCGCTAATGTATCAGCCAATAAGATGCACTTCATGCAAAGAGGCACCAAGAAGAATTACATCCAGATCGGTACTGTCATGACGGATGAAGATTACCGCATGAGAGGGCTTGGAAGAAAGCTCATGGAGCATGTCATAAGCATTTATGAGAATGAATGCGACGGCATATATCTCTTCGGAAATCTCAGTGCCGTGGAGTTCTATAAAAAGCTCGGATTCAATACCGTTAACGAGTACAGATATTTCGTAAAGGAAGAATACTGCAAGGCAGGTTCCGGTAAGAGATTCGTTCCTGTAAAAGAGCTGGACGGAGACATTAAGAACAGGTATCAGGAGATGGTCCGCAGCACCTGTTATACATCATCATTTGAGCAGATAAATAAGTATGCTCTTCAGATGTTCTACACGGCAGGGCTTGATAATGTCTCTTATGCTGAAGACATAGACTGCTTCATTGTGACAGACGATGAGGAAGGCCTTGTGCTTCAGTCTGTTATATGCAAAGAGAAGGTGTCTCTGGCAGAAGTCATAAGCCGTCTTGCTCCTGAGGATAACAAGCTGAGACTCGGATTTACTCCGCTTGAAGAAGACATGTATCTCTGCACATCTGAGATCTACGACGGCGCGGACGATTACAGGCTCTTTTACAGAGGTGATGCGCTCCTGCAGGTTGAGAAAGACAAGCTCTATTTCCCTGAGCTCTCGCACGCCTGAGATATCAAGCGGGGTCACAAGGTAATGATACGCGAAGCAACAATACATGATGCGGCAAGGATCGCAGAGATAGAGGTCTTGAGCTGCCGGTATGCCTATAAGGATATCGTTCCTTACGACTGCCTGTTTAAGGATATGTCGGTCGAAGGCAGGACCCTCTCCATAGAACGCTGGATAAATGAGAAGCTCTTTGAGATATACGTAAATGAAGATCCTGACACCGGCATTATCAAGGGCATGATGGGCATCGGTATGAATGAAGATGAAGACAAGGAAGGTGCCTTCGAGCTTCATTTTATCTACGTCGATCCTGATTATATGAGATCAGGCACTGGCTCTGAGATGCTTGAATTCTTTGAGCAAAAGGGCAGAGAAAAAGGCTGCTCCGAATTTGTTATCTGGGTATTGGAAGATAACGGGATAGGAAAAAACTTCTATTTCAAACACGGCTATAGTTCCGACGGGAAAGAAAAGATATTCAGAAGGTGGAACAAGCGCGAGATCAGGTATGTGAAGAAAGCGGTTTAAGCTCAGCAAGTTCCGGCAGCAATTAGAGGAGGGCAGGATCTTATGAAGTACGGCGAATCAACATTTGACATCTTGTATCTTATCTTCGCGATCCTTACAGGCGTACTGATCCTGATTAAGCGCCGCAATAAGAATGACGTCCTCATGGGAACGGCAGCGCTGATCCTCGGTATCGGCGATTCGTTCCACCTCGTGCCGAGAGTATTGAATTACTTCATCGACAGCGATTTCACATGGTATCTGGGCCTCGGCAAGCTCGTAACATCGATCACCATGACCATCTTCTACATCCTGGTCTTCCTGCTCTATAAGAGTGTGTATAACAAAGATGATAAGAGCACAAAGACTGTCGGCATCACGTTATATATCCTTGCTGCCTTAAGAGTCCTGATCTGCCTTTTGCCCGGCAACAACTGGTTTACGGGTGAGGGAACGGTCCTTTGGGGTGTGCTGCGCAACCTGCCGTTCATCGTAATCGGAGGAATGATCGTTTATCTCTATTTCAGAGTTCGAAAAGAAGACAAGTATCTTAAAAGGCTGTGGCTTTATACGCTGCTTTCATTCCTGTTCTATATTCCGGTTGCTGTCTTTGCGCCGCTGCTTCCTATTCTGGGAATGCTTATGCTGCCAAAGACGATCTGCTACATACTCATGCTGATCTCGTTTATCAGGAAGCAGAAAAACGGGTGATCTTTGCATCAGTAACTCAACCCTTTAACAATCTCGATCAACAGATATATAAATGCTAACTTAACCCCCAGGCTGATGATGAGTTTAACTAAAGGCTTCATAAATGAATCCTCCTTTCTGAGTAACGCGGGTTGTATTAAGGATTATCAGTTCTTGCTTAAGTCTTTTTCCTCAAGTGTGATAAGGTACTTAATCAGTCTCAAACGCTGTCTGTGGTCCAACGTGGAAGGGTCTGTCTGAGAGAATTCGATCGTTGTCCCATCGTCTGAGACAAAATCGACATTGGTCTCTTTAGCTGACGGATCTGATTTAGGAATGATCTCAATCTCATAACTGAAGGCATCAAGATAAGCGATGAAGGTCGAGAGCTTCATGTCGTTGACGCCGCGCTCGAGACGGTAAATGCTCGTAGGTTCGATCTTGAGCTTCTCTGCAAGATCTTTTGCCGAGATATTCTCCTTACGCTTCTCAACTGCCTGTTCTAAAAGTGTCTTATACATAATCAAACGCTTTGCATTATCGCTGTTCATAATGTTGTCTCCTTTGTTGTATTTTGATTGAATTATAACACGGATGTTCACAAATGCAAGAGGTAGTGAACATAAATGTTCTAAATTTGCAGAAATTGACACGGCTGAACGTGAGCTTTGTAGGCTTATAATATAAAAATACCAATCACAAAACGGGGGATGATCTTATGCCAATGATGGAAAGACCTGAGGTCAGGGACTGCAAGGGCGGCAGAAGCTGGGAGCACGGATTTGATTCATTTACCATGAAGGTCTTTGTTCCTGATAACGACCTGGACGGACAGACCAATAACTACGGATTCAGAGCGCCGCTCCTGCTTGTTTTCGAGGACGCGAAAAAGGATATGGAGAGCGCTGTCAACTTCGCTCATGACACAGGACTTGCAAAGATCGCAGCCAGGTACGATTCAAGCGTTCTGTTTATCTATCCGACGGCTGAAGGCGGTTGGGACTCCTGCGACAGCTCCCTTTATGCTGATGTCATAGCAGAGATCAAGATGATACAGGTCTATAAGGACGGCATCGTTGAGAAATTCAATTTCTTCACGCAGACTTTTGAAGGATATTTTGCAAGAGGCGCGATATTCCGTGCGGATATCTACAGCTACGGAAGATCCGCAGACTTCGTTGCTAAGAATCTCCTGAAGAAGATCGACGGCGAGTATCTCTGGGGACCCGGTGAGATCACGCCTGCGATGTGTTCAATGGAGAATTTAAGCGTCGTTCCTGATGTCGAGCGAAAAGACATTGCGGTCTTAAGCGTCGGAAACAGCGAAGAAATAAACAAGGCTTTTAAAGGTTCAGAGAACCTCCTTATCAAGGACAAGGCAGATTATATAAGTGACTTCGATTCATTCGTAAAGAAGTTCAAGATGTGGTGCGGCAAGATCGAATTCGAGCCTGACTTCGATGCGCTTAACATGACCGAAGACATCGGCTTTGTTGAAGTTACGACATCTCCTGATAATGAGTTCCTGCCCGTGAAGACACCGACACATAAGGTGGGATATTTCGCATACTACAACAAGGGCCTGATGGAAAAGGGCAATGTCCCGCTTGTCATAGGTTTCCACGGCGGCGGAGATTCCTCAATGTATCTGACATATGTTGCAGGCTGGTGGGATGTCGCGCGCAAGAATGATTTCCTCTTCGTATCGGTCGAGAACCACCAGTTCGTCACCGCGACGGAAGCCAAGGAAGTCATTGAGATGCTTCAGACACGTTATCCCATTGATCCTTCACGCATATATGCGACGGGTTTCTCGATGGGCAGCGGCAAGACATGGGACCTCTATCAGGAATATCCGGAGATCCTTGCAGGCATTATGCCCGCGAGCGCGCTTTTCCCGGTCTACACAACATTCTACGGCAAGCCGGTTACTGACAGGCTCAATAAGACCCACGCAGTTCCGGTGTTCTATTCAGGCGGCGAGAAGTCACATCTGGGAGAGCTTTCTTTCCAAAATGAATCATCGCTCGAGCGCGTCAAGTATGTTGCAGAAGTAAATAAGCTCAAGAAGTCTTTTGCAGATGTAACCTTCGAGAACAAGGACAATTGGGAAGATCCCATCTGGGGCATTCCGGGCGACCGCATAGAGAAAGAATACGATGAGACAAGAGATGCGACACTGACGATCAACTATTACGACAGTGAGGACGGCGTGTGCAGGACTGCTTTTGCGAGCGTCAATAACCAGGTCCACGAATGCAGGCAGCACAGCATTGAGTGTGCATGGAAGTTCATATCACAGTTCAGACGTGAGAACTGAAAAAGATTGGAGCAGATATGAGAAGAATACTTTGTTTTGGCGATTCACTTACATGGGGTTTTGATCCGGAAAGCCGCGTAAGATTTGAAGAAGACAGCAGGTGGCCATGCGTTATGCAGGAAGCATTAGGTGACGGCTACAAGGTCATCGAAGAAGGTCAGAATGGCAGGACGATCGCTACAGAAGACCCGGCCGAAGGCGAGAAAAACGGACTTACATATATCGGTCCCTGCCTTGAGAGCCACGCGCCCCTGGATTACGTCATACTCATGCTCGGCTCCAACGACTGCAAGAGGAAGTTCTCATATTCCGCAATGGATATAGCCGGCGAGATGCAGATAATGCTAGAGAAGATCCAGTCTTATAACCGATTCAGGTGTAACGACAGCATCAGGGTAATTCTTGTGTCGCCCCCTCATATCGCAGATTCCATAAAGGATTCCTGGCTTGGCGACAGCTTTGGTTACGAGAATTCCGTCAAGCTCTCGAAAGAACTCTCTTCCTGGTACAAACAGCTTGCAGACATGTATGGCTGCACATTCGTTGACGCTTCAGAATACGTGAAAGTCAGCGATGCCGACGGCGTTCATATGGATGCTGAAGCGCAGCGCAAACTCGGCAAGGTCCTTGCGGAAGTTGTTCTGAAGGAAGAGAAAAAAGCATAAAACGAGGTTTTTAGATCAGCATTTTTGATTTACCTCATTTTCCTGCCGGACTTCCTTCTGATTGTCCCATTAATCGAACCCCTGCATACTTCCTTCCGTGCTATAATGACCCGCGATATTACTTTTAGGAAGCTTTAGGCATGGAACAGTATGAATGGGAGCAGCTTTCTCCCGAGGAGAAAAAGAAGCAGTTGTATTTGAATCAGAAGCAGACTCTGGAGGCGTTTCTGGAGCGGGGAGCGATCTCGAGAGCTCAGTATGATAAGAGTCTTGGTGATCTTACCGAGAAGATGGGAATGGCATAAATATGATATCGATCTACAGGAAATATCACATTGCATACTGGTGCGTGGGCATCATAGAGATCATTGTCATGGTGGCAGTGATGATCGGATTCTGGAGAGATGTCTGGTATTTCCCGGTTCTGGTAACTTTAGGGACAATTCCGTTTATTATGGCAGATGTAGTTGTCTTCATGCGGCTTGCTTCGAAGAAGCTTTCCAAAGAAGTATTGCCCCTCTTCTATAATTGTCAGGTACATGAATTCATAAATGAGTTGAACAGGCTGTTTGCCAAAAAAGCAAAAGGAGCCAATATATCGCTTTACAATTCATTGGTTGCAAGGGGTTATGGCTCTATCGATGATTATGATTCGGTATACGAATGCTGCCAAAAGATCAAGGCCAAAGGGTATAAGGCTGAATGTCACAGGTCCATGATCGAATACTACCTGAAGAACGAACAGTTCGACAAAGCTCAGGAAGAAATGGAAGCACTTCGAAAACTCATGGAGAAAATGAAGAATCCTAAGTATATAGAGGGTTGTGAACTCAGCATAAAGAACGCGGAGTATTACATCAGGATAAAACAGGGCAACTACGAAGGCGCTGAAGAGCACTATCAGAAACAGCTGGACACCATCAAGCCGCTCTATCCCATAACCGAGGCCAGCTATTCACATGCTTTGGGAAAGCTCCTTTTCTTAAAGGGTGAACCTGAAAGAGCAAGAAATTATCTTCAGAAGGCAGTCGATCTTGGCGGCGATACCAAGTATAAGAAGTTTGCAGAAGAACTGCTCTTAAAGCTCGACGAAGAGTAAGCGTGATTTTTATACTATATTCTCCAGGATCCTGTTTACCGCATCCTCATACTCTGCATATTTCTTTGCTTTCAGCAGGCGCTTGATATCGCGTTCGGAGCCTTCAAAAAGGTTCTGCCAGTAAGACCAGAGTTCTTTCATCTTGTATAGCACATTGATGTCGGGCGATAAGATCTTCCGGTATTCGTGATAGACCGTGTCGTGCAGTTGCCTGAATTTTGCATAGTCCGTTTCTGATGCAAAGCCTGTAAGCTTGTCTGCAAGAGAGGGGTCAAATAGAAGACCTCTGCCTATCATTACCGTGTCAGGACTAGTACCGAACGCACCTGATAGCTCCTCGTAGTCTTTGACTGTATAGATATTTCCGTTGTACACGAGAGGGTTCTTCGAATGCTCCAGAGCGTATGCGAAATATTCTTTCCTGGGCTCGCCCTTATAGAAGTCAGACCTTATCCTCGGGTGCACTATAAGCTCGCTTATCGGATATCTGTTAAAGACCTCCACGAGGTCGCAGAACTCATCAGGATCTGAGTAGCCGAGCCTTGTCTTGACCGATATCTTCATGTTATCGGAAGCCGCATAAGAGAAGATGTCATCAAGGAACTTCTGAAGATCAAGGGTCTCCTGCAGGAATCCGGCGCCCTTGCCCTTCGCACAGACAGTTCCGGAGGGACAGCCGAGATTGAGGTTCACCTCGCTGTATCCCATATCATGCAGTTCCTTTGCCGCTTCAATAAAGTGCCCGGATCTGCAGGTAAGGATTTGCGGGACGAGGTTTATGCCTTTATTATTCTCCGGACAGACGTCTTTGCGCTCTCTGGGCGTCATGGGACATTTCTCGGCAGGCGAGATGAACGGCGTGAAGAACTTGTCGACATGGCCGTAGATCCCGTAGAATGCATTGCGGAATATATAACTTGTAATGCCTTCGAGCGGCGCGAAATAAATCTTTATCTCGTTCATGGATACATTCTATCGTAATATGGCTATTTATCTGTTCGTGACTGATATTTATAAATCTCCGAAATGAATAGTATCATATCGGCTCTTTAATGGCACTAGCCTGATGCCTCTACCTGATCTAATTCAGGCTGCTTTTATCTTGATTATCTGTTCTCCTGTCTTGATGGGAATTGCTCTTGTTTCACCTAGTTTCATCATCTGATATGCAGCATTTACGTCTGCATTTATCAATATACCACTGTTGCTCTTGAATAGACCGCGTTTCACTCTTCGTGCCTTGTCGTAATATTCTCTCGCAGGCTTTTCTCCATCTAGATAACTCGTGCCGCTCGTGTAACTCTCACGCACAGTTTTTACCTCTATGCCTTCAAGTTTTGATTTGTACACAATCATGTCAGTAAGAGTCTTATATGGT
>JAEFBA010000026.1 GCA_016292145.1 Saccharofermentans sp. | reverse complement strand
ACCGCAGAAACGGCATAGCCTCTGCAATCACATCGAGGCTTGCTTTGGAGATACTGGAACGTGATAAGGTACCGTTCTACTGCACGGCATGGTCGAACATCAGATCGGTAAGAAATGCCGTCAAATCAGGACTTATTCCCGCATGGGCTGAAATGACGGTAAAGCCGGTTGAAACAGGCAGAGAGATGAATAACACATCTCATCAATGAGGCATCGTATGATAAGAACAGCAATAATAGGAATGGGAAATATGGGAAGCCGGTATGCCGGCTATATTTCATCCGGCCTGGTTCCGGGCATGACTCTTTCTGCTGTAACCAGAGCAAGGCAGGAGCGTTTTGAACAGCTGGGGATAACCGAAGGCTGCGGGATACCTGTTTTCGATACGGCAGATGAACTTCTGGACAGCTTTGCAGCAGGAAAGATATCTCTGGATGCAGTTGTCATTGCCACGCCTCATATCTCACATGAACAGATAGCCGTTAAGGCGTGGAGATCAGGACTTGACGTGCTCTGCGAGAAGCCTACAGGCGTTTATTCAAGGCAGGCGCGCATTATGGAAGAAGAGGCCGGAAGAGCGGGCAGGGTCTTTGCCATGATGTTTCAGATGAGGACCTCTGCTTGTTACCGCAAGCTTCATGATATTGTTGCTTCAGGTAAATACGGAAAGATAAAGAGAGTTCATTGGCTTGTTACCGGCTGGTACAGACCCGACGGGTATTATGAGGCAAGCAAATGGCATGCTTCCTGGAAGACTGACGGTGGCGGAGTGCTTCTTAACCAGTGCCCGCATAATCTTGATATTCTCCAATGGATCTGCGGAATGCCTTCACGTGTTCAGGGCTTCTGCCACGAGGGGCATTATCACGATATAGAAGTCGAAGACGACGTGACTGCTTATATGGAGTGGGAAGGCGGAGCAACAGGAACATTCATCACTTCTACAGGTGATGCTCCTGCCGTTGACCGCCTTGAGATCTTTCTTGAAGAAGCATTGATCGTCTGTGAGAACGGCGGACTTAAGATTGCAGAACTAGGGCCTGAGTTGGGACAGAAAGAGGCAGACTACAGAAAGAATTCAACCGATTTCTTCAGAACGATAAAAGGCACATGGCATGATGCTGATATCGGTCAGGACAGCGGAGATCAGTGGCTTAAGATGCTATGTGGTTTTGCTTCTCATCTCGAAAAGAATGACAGATCAGATCCTGACCGTGCACCGTTCATTGTCAGCGGCAGTGAAGGAAGAAAGAGTCTTATTCTCTCAAATGCTATATACTTATCTTCGTGGGAAAAGAAGATGATCGATATACCGGAACCCGGCTCAAGCGATGAACTTGAGTTTGAGAAACGGTTCGAAGATGCTCTCGGAAAGAAGAGCCTCACAAATACTTACAGGGAAGGAAGCAGGCAGCAATGAGCAGTCCGTTGGTCAAATCTTTAAAGACTGTCAGGTTTATGGCCGGGACGGCATCGTCGCTCGCGGAGATCAAGCGTCACCGCAAAATAGCAGACCGGGCAAGCCGCCTTGCGACGCCCATAGGCAATGTGGAAAGAAGAGCCTTCCGTGTCGGCAGGATCCGCTGTGAGGAGTATAAGCCGGAGACTTCATACGATCCTGATTATGTGATTCTTTACTGTCATGGCGGCGGATACATCAGCGGCGGACTTGATTATGCAGGCAATCTCGGTGTAAAGCTTGCAATGGCAACGGGATTTACGGTCTATTCATTTGCTTACCGTCTGGCTCCGGAGCATCCTTATCCGGCCGCGCTGGAAGACGGAAACGCCCTGTGGGAATATCTTACAAAGAATGTTGCAGGGGCTGATCACGTGCTCCTGGCAGGTGATTCTGCGGGCGGCAATATGGCGCTTTGCATGACACAGCGCCTGATCTCGGAAGGAAAGCCTGCGCCCCGTGAACTTTTACTGTTCAGCCCGTGGACTGACATGACAGGAACATCAGCGTCCTATGAGGCCAACAAGGACATCGATCCTGTGCTTAATAAAGAGTTCGTAATGAATTCTGCAAAAGCATACATAGGAGACAGGGATCATGCTGATCCTGCATTCAGCCCGCTGTTCGGCAGCTTCGAGAATTTCCCGCCTGTCTTCATTATGGCCGGAAGAAACGGGATATTATTAGATGACAGCATCAGGCTTAAGGCGAAGATAGATGAGGCCGGCGGTAAGGCAGAACTTGATATTGAAGAGAAAGGATGGCACGTGTATCTGCATATGCCGGGGTCCATGACCCGCAAGGCGTTAAAGCGGCTTGCAGCGCATGTGTCACATGAAATATATGGGAAGCGCTAATTGGTACAAGATCGACAACGTATCGAAGGTCTTTCTGGCTACTGCCGGAAAGCGTGACACGCGTTCGTTCCGTCTTACATGCACGCTGAAGGAAGACGTTGATCCTGTTCTCCTGGAGCAGGCGGTGCAGTCCGCGATCGAAGACCGTCCCCAGGTGCAGGTGAGGATCCGCCGCGGGCTCTTCTGGCATTACATGGAAGATACCGATCTTACGCCGGTGGTCAAGAAGGAAGATGACAGGATCTGTCCGGTCCTTTATGTTCCTTCAAAGACAATGCTCCACTATCAGGTGACGTATTTCGGCAAAAAGATAAATCTGGATATCTCTCACGTTCTGGCTGACGGAACAGGCGCCATGGAATTCCTGAATATAATCGTGCTTGATTATCTTAGGAGAAAATTTCCGGGTGAGCTTGACGATGTTACCATTCACTCCGGAGCTTCTGAAGGAGACTTAAGCCAGGACAGTTACCGCCAGTTCTTCGGAAGCAAAAAGCTCTCCCACGGTTCTGCCAAGAAGAATGCATTTCACCCGGGCGGAATAAAGCTTCCATATAATCAGCTGCAGTTTTTTGAGATCCATCTTCCGACTTCGCAGATACTTCCTAGAGCAAAGGAACTGAAGGTCTCACTGACAAGTTACTTGGGAGCGCTCTGGATGCTTGCTGTCCGTGACGAGATGCCGCCCAGGAAGCGCGATCTTCCGGTGACCATATCACTGCCTGTAAACCTGCGTAATTACTATCCTTCAAAGACTGCGAGGAACTTTTTCAACAGCGTGAACGTGACACATGTCTTCGACAGCGATATATCACTTGAAGATCTTGCAAAAGAGTTTGACGCGGAGCTTAAGAGCCAGCTGACCGAGGAGAACGTCAAAAAGCAGATGGATATTTTCGAGACCATGGAATATGTGGCCTTCGTAAGGGTCGTGCCGTTATTCATCAAGCAGTTGGTTGTCAGGCATTTTACGAAGAAATCAGCCAAAACGGTCACAATGACATTCTCCAACATGGGTGTGCAGAAGCCCCCGAAGCCTTTGGGAGAGCGGGTCGATAACTACAGCGGATTCTGCAGCACCAACACCATGTTCTCCACGATGTTCGGCTATGGCGACAAGCTGACTTTAGGTGTCTCGTCGGCATATACGAACACCGGCGTTGTGAAGAATTTTGTCAGGTCACTTTCCCAGTCCGGAGTAGATATCACCGTATGTGCGACGGAGGTGATCAAATGAGAAGATGTCCTTATTGCAATGTCGGAATAGAAGGGGATCTCGTAAAATGCCCTCTTTGTCAGAATAAGCTTTCAGGTACAGGTGAGGAATCCTGTTATCCCAAGTTCGAGGCGCAGAAAAAGCAGTCACTCTATTATAAGATGCAGCTGGCAATAGTCTGGGGCCTCCTGATCGCCGGTATCGGTCTGGATTTCCTCGTAAGACTGAGGCTCCCGGGCTTTCCTGATCTTCACTGGAGCCTGCTTCTGGCCATGTGGCTTATAGGGTTCGAGTTCGGGATCATGCGGCAGTTTAAGCCGGGCACAGGATCTGCCGGCAAGGTCACCATGATGGTAATTATCACGATCGCGATGTGGTGCGTCACTGCATACTTCTTCGGGCTCATGAAGGTTACGCTCGAACTCGTGGTGCCGGTTGTACTGGCGGCTACGATCATAGCGAATTTTGTGCTTGCTCTGATAGATAAAAACAGGAATACGATGGTATACCTCATTACGGGCCTCTTCATGGGGATCATTCCAAGCATCATATGCCTTTTTGTGACTGCGAAAATGCCCTTAGCCTGGGCCGTCTGCCTGATGGTCAGCGTTATTCTCTTCGCTGCTGCCGTAGTATTCAAGGGGAGAGCCCTTGCAGATGAGTTCCAAAGGCGGTTCCATCTGTAAATATACGCGGTCTGACTGCGCCCGGCATGTTATAATCCCTATCGGGGGAGAAAACTTAGGAAGTATAACATATGGATAAAACTGCAAAAAGCAGAAGAATACTCATTCTGTACTTAATCATAACGATCCTGTTAACCTGGCTCTTGCAATTCATGCCGATGATCCTGGGTCTGGATATAGAGAACACATCGATATCTTCATTTGATTTTGCTTCGCTGTTCTTTGGGATCGGAGGTGTAATGCCGACGCTGACCGGAGTAATCTTTGTACTCGTTTTTTACACGAAGGACGGGATAAAGGATTTCCTGAAGAGATGCTTTGTTCCCAATAAGGGGTCGTTGATCGCTATTTTGCTCTCGCTTGGACTGATCTGTGCGGAAGTATTTGTGACACAGATGATCTCAAGAGGATTTGGTGCAGCAAAGCTCGGTTTTGAGGGATTGAAGCTGATCGCCAAGAATCCGCTGTATTTCTTTTATTTCCTGTTCTGGGGGATAATCTCAGGGCCTTTTTCTGAGGAATTCGGATGGAGAGGTTTCCTCACAGACCGCCTGTTCAGGAAAGAAAAGCTGCTGCAGGTATCGCTGCTTATCGGATTTATATGGGGTATCTGGCACCTTCCGCTGTACTTCTATCCGGCACAGATCCAGCATGACTGGTTTATGATCAACCCGTTATTGGGATTGCTCTTTATTGTCAGCTGCATGTCGGCAGCACTTGTTTATATGACGATGTATGTGATCGCGAAAAGAAAAGTATTTCCGATTTTCTTTTTGCATCTGTTCAAGAATATCATCCTGACCGGCGCGATGATCTATCCTTTCTCAGATACCTATAGTGTGGTCGTTGTTTTCGTTGAGATAGTAATGGATACATTGTTCTACGTTATATTCACGAGAACGCTTTTCTACAAAAAGGCTTTGGAACAAGCCCCGGAATTTGATTATCTGAAGTAGGCAGGATCGTTATATTGACGGATATAAACCTTGTATGGGATTTTCTTGTCGATATATATGACAGGGAGAATGGCAGCGGTATGCCGGCTCTTTTTTCGAGCATGCGATCCGCGCATCGTGGATGGATTCGTCATACAAGCAGACTGACATAAGAAAATGCACTTCGCGTGCATGATTTTGCAACAACTGATCCGACCTGTGGCTGTGGCCCTCATCTTCCGTTAGACTCACATCAAACGGAGGTGTTCAAATGAAGAAAGACTGGCTGTCTACAAAATACTTGGTCCTGTTCTTTGTGCTTACTTTGGCATGGACGTGGCTCTGCGGATTTATTCCTGTTTTGTTCGGATTCACGGGAACGGGCATTGGAACGTTCGTATTCTATTTCGGAGGCGGCGCGCCTTCTGTAGTTGCACTTTTCATGGTGTTTCTGACATACCCGAAGGACAAGAGGAAAGATTATTTCAGAAGGTGCTTCAGCTTCAAACAGATGGGATGGAAGTGGCCGCTCATAACTATAGTTATCTTCACGCTGCTGTCAGTGGTAAGTGTCTCGACAGGCGTCGGCCTGACGGGCAGTGAGATGCCGGGGATGGACTACATAAAGGCCATAGGAGCTAACCCGCTGAATATATTCCTGGTTATCCTGCTGTCGCTCGTCTCCGGCCCGCTCAATGAGGAATTCGGCTGGAGAGGCTATGCGCTCGACAGGCTCCTTTTAAAGTTCGGCTTTGTGAAGGGGTCCCTGATACTCGGATTTATCTGGGCGATATGGCATCTCCCGTGGTATTTTACGCCCGGTCAGGCGCAGTATAACCTTCTTCAGGATTCGGTCTTCCACGCATTGATGTTCATACCGAGCGTTATGATGCTCAGCGTTTTCGTATCCTTCGTATATGTTAAGACGGGCAGGAGCATCCTCGCAGGCGCATTGGTGCATATGTTTAGCAATTTGATCGGAAGTCAGTTATTATCTCCTTATACGACAGAGATCAGTATGCTCGTAAGGTATACTAATATGGTGTTCTTCCTTGGCGTGATCGTCTATGCGGCGTTCTCGCGGAAGTTTAAGGAGGAAGCCCAGGCAGTTATTGAAAGCATAGGAAAACAGGAAGATTAAATGCAGATTATAACGAGACAGGCTCCGGACAAGCCCCTCACCGTCACGATCGAGTATCCTGAATACACCGAGTCGGTCAGAGGCCTTGTTAAGCGTATCGAGAGTTTTGACATAAGTTTCAGCGCGTTCTCGGACGAGCGCCGGATGCACATTGCCATGTCTGATGTGTATTATCTCGAAAACGTCGACAGGAAAGTCTTTCTCTACACCAAAAGCGATGTTTACAGGCTGGATTCCTCATTGCAGGAATTAGGAAAGATCATAGAGGATTCGGACCTTGTCAGGATCTCGAGGACATGCATCATGAACGTTTCCCATCTTACGGAAATAAAGCAGCTTAAGAACAGCCATCTCGAAGCAACACTCGACAACGGAGAGAAGCTCATTGTATCGCGCAAATATCTGCGCGACATAAAGAGGAGGTTCTAGATAAATGCCTGTCAGGAAAATCCTTAAAGACACATGCATACTTGCGGCATTGATGATACTTGCCGTATTCACGTTGTCGATCATCTGGTCGGGCATAACGGCAGAGATATCGCTCGTGCTGGC
The DNA here is from genome assembly GCA_016292145.1 of Saccharofermentans sp. Classification (GTDB taxonomy): domain Bacteria; phylum Bacillota; class Clostridia; order Saccharofermentanales; family Saccharofermentanaceae; genus Saccharofermentans. The sequence goes on along the minus strand of JAEFBA010000026.1, from coordinate 23,434 downwards.
GCTTTTTGCTCTCGCGCTGATAATCACGGGCGTGAATTATCTCTTCGACGAATTCTTTTCGCTCTCGATCATTGTAAGCTACATCATCAAATACTTCGTATTCTCCGGGATTGTAATGCTGTTCGGCTTTATAGTGGGATGGTTCTTCCCGAGCAATTTCTGGATGGCATTTATCTATGTAGGTGTCGTGCTGGCGCTTGCCTTCGTGATCGACGCTTTTACGGTCAAGAGAGACATCGGATATATTAATGAGCACATCAAAAAAGAGAACTGAATGATCCTCCAATTCAAATGATATAATTGACTGGTCTTAAGGAGAGATCCATTAATTCGGATAATCTGCATATGGGGGATAAAAATGAAATATTTCAGAGTACACATGAAAGACTGTGCTTACATCACTAAACAGCCCAGAGGCATCTTTACGGCTGTTGGTAAGCTCGTAGACAGCAAGACTTTTACGGAAGAAGAGGAGAAGGAATACTGGCGCAACAGAGAGTATTTCGAAAGAGTTTTGCCTGTTCCTCCGTTTTATGAGCAGAATAACCCTGACGGCGCCATCACATGGTTCAAGGACAGCGAGGAGGCAAAGGATATCTGGGATCAGATGACGTTCTACCGCGCGATGTGTGACAAATATGGAATAAAGCTCTATGTCTCTGAATGCGATGAGGTTCCGGGTGAGATCATTTATGAGGATGCTTTCCAGATAGCCGTAAAGAATCAGCCGGAAGATGCTGCAATAATCACCAAGGAACTTATTTATCAGGAAACATAACTATAAGCATCTGAATATGCTTAGGCAAAAAGCAGATAACAATAATGAGGGAAAAGGAAAAATGGAAAACATAATTATCAGAGAAGCAACTGTTGATGACGCTGAGAAAATGATCTCCTATCTGAACATTGTTGGCGGGGAATCCGATAATCTCATGCATGGAGCTGAAGGATTTAAAGTGCCTGTAGAAGGAGTAAAACGGCGCATTCAGGCTTCACATGAAGCAGATAACAGTGTAATCCTGATCGCACTGGCAGAGGGTGAGATCATTGCGCGAGCAGAACTTTCCGGCTATCCCTCACCAAGATTACATCACAATGCCACGTTGTCGATCGCAGTCAGAAAAGACTATTGGAATAAGAAGATAGGCACAAGGCTCATGACAGAGATCATTGAATGTGCGCGAAAAATGAATCTGCGCAATATCGAGCTGGAAGTCATTGCCGATAATAAGGCAGCCATTGCGCTCTACCATAAAATGGGATTTACCGATATCGGAGTATACAAAAACTGGTGGTGTGTGAATAATAACTACAGCGATGCAATCGTTATGCAGAAATGTTTAGTTGACTGAAGTCTTTATCCATCACCATAATCATTTTTTTAGATCAGACACCTTCCAAGGGGTCAGGACATCCTTCGGCTGCCATCTCTGCAAGTCTCTCTTCAGATATGCCTTTGAGGATGACATGCAGACGGTCATGCTTTTCGCAGTTCCCGATATCTGCCATTCTGCAGAAGTCTTCAAAAGATACTCTGGCAAGCATCTGTTTCTTGGCATATGAATAGAGTGATACAGCATAGAGCGAACACTCGAGAGGTTTGCCTGTCTTGGGATCGTTGACAAAAGGCGGAACCAGCGGCTTTTTGATAAGTTGTTTGTTCTTGATCACGATCTCTACGCTCATATATTTTCCCCTTACATCTGTTTATACGGCAAAGACACTGTTTCTCTTGTCCCCATCGAAGTAATTTTATCATACATGAATTAGTGCAAATTCTGTCATGTTATAATCTATGGAGTGGGGAAACTGAGATAAGAAATATAGCAACAGCTCAGGTACGAGAATAGGAGCAGATAAAATGCTGATAGAAAAAAGGCTCAAAACATCATACGGTGATGTTCATTATTGGATTTCGGAGAAGCTTACTGCTGACAGGATTACACTGTTTTTTCTTCACGGCCTTACAGCAAGTCATGATCTGTTTAACGGCCAGATCGAGTTCTTTGCGGACAAATATAATATCCTTACCTGGGATGCACCTGCGCATGGTGCTTCACGGCCTTACGAAGATTTCACGTATGAGAAAGCGGCTCTGGATGCGAAAAAGATCCTGGACGATAACGGTATCCGTGAAGCAGTGTTTATCGGCCAGTCTATGGGCGGGTTCATCACACAATCCGTGATCAAGAGATTCCCTGAAGTCGTTAAAGGCTTTGTCTCAATAGACAGCACTCCGTTCGGAGAAAAGTATTATTCGCGTTCAGACAAATGGTGGCTTCGCCAGATAGAGTGGATGTCGGGATTATATCCGGATAAGGCCCTCCGCAAAGCGATTGCGAAGCAATGTACCACAACCGATCATGCGTATAAGAACATGATCGCGATGCACTCGGTATACAGCAAGAAAGAACTCTGTCATTTGCTGGGCATAGGTTTCGCCGGATTTCTGGAAGACAATTGTGATATTGAGATCAAATGTCCTGTCCTGTTGATCGTGGGAAGAGAAGACAATACCGGGAAGGTCCAAAGTTATAACAGGCAGTGGTCTGAAGATCTGGGTGTTCCCATAACGTGGATAGAGGATGCTGCTCACAATTCCAATGATGACGATCCCAAGACCGTCAACACGGTAATAGAAACGTTTTTGAACAACAAAATTAACTAGGGAGAATGATAATGGATAATTTCATTGATGCTTTATTGAGCGAAAAGACAGATAAAATACCTGATGAATATGATTGGTTCGCACCGCTTATCGGTGATTGGGACTGTGACTATTTCGACGAGTATGGCGGACAGAAAAGGTTTGTGAAGGGTGAATGGATCTTCAGGAGAGTTCTTGAGGGTGCAGGAATCCAGGACGTCTTTATTTTCCCGTCCAGAGCAACCAAGGAGGAAAAACCGCAGCCGGATGGTGAATACGGTTCATCTTTACGTATGTTCAACGCCGCAGACAAATGTTATGACGTTTGTTATACATGTGACCATTGCATGAAGAGGCTTTGCTTTACCAAAGAAGGCGATAAGCTCGTAGGAAAAGTCCTGGATCAGGAGGACACTTATTGGATCTTCTCGGATATTACCGAAGACAGCTTCAAATGGGAAAACGTCATGATCAGGAAGGACGGCACCAGAATTCAGGATTGCGAGATTCACGGCAAACGAATCGGATAATGTTATAATCATGCTATCCGGACATAGAGCCGGGCAGGTATACTTACGTAACAAGAGATAGAACAATGCGCAATGGAATTAGGGAGATTGTTCTGAAATGAGAAGTAAGATATTGGGATTTGTTGCAGTGCTTTTAACGCTCTGTCTGATGACAGGCTGTTTTACCAAGCCTAAGAACCGGAACGCCATGGACAGGATAAAGGGCGATATAGAATGCGAATTCCGTGTCGGCAAAGATGCAAAAACCCATAAAGATGCCATAGATACGGATATTGTTTTCGATAAAGACAAATTCGTGGAACTGTTCAACGAGAAGGCTCAGTATACCCCCTCCAGCATCAAATATCATACAGATGACTTAAGTCTGAGGATAAATGCTCAGGAACAGCCTGATGAGTGGGAAGAGATATTTAACTCTGAAATCAACATAAAAGTTATTTATGGCCGTCAGAGCAGAAATGTTTCTATTTACGAATACAAGTCGAAATTGTATCTCTATGTACTGAGTATGGGTGCTAACAGCAAGCCTGAAGAGCAGGGCAGCTACTTTATGAAACTATCCAAGGATATGACCAAATACTGGAAGCCTATTCTTAAGGAAGTCAGGGAAGAATACGATAAAAGCAGCAACGATACGTAAGAGCAAAACTGTTTAAATCCGGAATACGGCCGGCGGAGGTATTGATCATGGGTAAGACAATACGGGACGAGATATTTGGAGAAATGACCTTTGACGGTATTTACTGGATCAGAACCGAACCGGTCACAATAACTTTTGCCGGCAAAACGTTCGCGCTTAGGACCGAGATCCAGTCTCCGGACCTGATATACGACTGGTACAGAAACGGCGAATTAAGGCAGGAAACATACGATAAGATATTTAATCCGGAGCTCGGAGGTTTGGGCTATGTTTTATCCAAATTAGAGAAGATGAGAGAAAACTTTTCGCGTGCCTTTCTGGAGGGCAGGGAGATGACGCAGAAGAGCCTGGAAGAAGCGGCTCTCCGGAAGCTGTCAGAGATAGAAGAGAACGAAGACAGATTAAGCGAAGTAGAGTTAGTTATTGCACGTGTGTTCGATGACAGGATCGAAATAAAGTTCAATTGTGAGTGGTATGAACAAGGCATCGGTTATTTTGTAATACCCTTCAACGGCGATATCTTCATGGAACCTGCGGATATGCATATGGAAGAATTGAAAACCGGTTTTCAGGCTCTCGGCTTTGAGATCAAAGAGTGCAAGTACGACTGGTTTTATGTCTACAGTGCTGAGATTCCGTCTAAAGAGCAGATCCGCGGATTTTTGAATCTGTTTACCGGGCATGAAGAGACGTTCTTCTGGAACTATTATCACAAGGGATCCGTGGAACCCGGGTCATATATTAATATCGAGGTTATTGACGGGAAGCCGTATATTAACGAATCCACCCATGGCTGCGGCGGCAGCTACAAGACAGTTGATATGGATGTCCTTATTGAATTCATTATCCGCAACTGGGATAAAGATTCTGACTGGGGAAAGTACGATCATCAAGTGGCGGTACGGCCGTCTGATCCGATATATTTATTAAGTGATATAAAATACAAGAAGTTTGAGACCTTTTATCCTGATTATTCTGCGTTGCCTTGGTAAGCAGGCTTGAAGATACTAATCAATTCAACAGATATGGTGAGATATTAACAGTATGAAGAAGAACAATCCATTCGGCATAATCATCCTTATCGCAATCAGTGTTGCGTTCGGATATCTGCTGGGTACTGTTCTGGGATGGATCCTGGGCATGAAAGGTTTTAACGTGACTTTGCTTATTATCGTGCCTCTTTCCGTTTGCTGCTTTTGCGATTATGCCAACCTGGTAATTTATCCTATCGCGAAAAGCACAATGAACAGGAACATTAAGAAGCATAACTTCGGAAAGACCACTACATATGTCTCAAGAGCAAACTACACACTGAAATCCATACTCTGTATAGACGAAGAAACGGGAAGAGTGGGATATGTCTCACTGTCAGATCCGTTCAGGTTCCAGATGGCAAATCCCGGAGAGCTGAGCAAGATCAGATCGACAGTCAGCGCGTTCGCCCAAGGCGGTAGAAGGTTTGTGTTCTTCGAATTCTATTACGGCGAGAACAAGATGCGTTTCCCGACATACAGAGTCAGACACGCCTATTCTATTTCTTCGGACAGGATTCAGCAAGCCCTGGACGAAGGCAACCGGATCTGTAATCTTCTGTTAAGATTTAATCCCGGCGGCGATGACTTCTCAATCAATAGAAATATCCCTTTTTCAAAGACGGGACTCTGGGGATTTCTCCTCTCCTTCATATCGATCTATGTAACTGTTGCAGCATTTGCTTATGAAGCCACTTCGGATGTGTCGCACACCGAAAATACACAGTTCGTTGAATTCTTACCGGTATATGCACTGAATTTTATCGCAGCTTCGCTCGCCATTGCAGGCTTTGTGCTTGGCGTCATAACTCTTAAAAATGCTTCAGTTTCTCCTGTAAGAGGCAAAGGCTTTGCGAAGGCTTCAGTGATAATGTCGCCAATAGCTCTGATCATCCTTGTTTTGGCGCTGACAGCATTCATAAGATTACGCATATAAGAAAAGAACTCTAATTGATTAAGTTTGGATTGGTCTAATTGAAAGAATTTTTGGATTTCTGGCGTCTAAAATGCAGCCCAAAGATGAAAAGATAAAACAGTACATAGAATATCTTCGTTCATGCGATATAAAGAGTTATAAGCAAAAAGTCAGAGAGTCGTACAACCAAGGGAGTAATTATGGCGTTTTTTGACAGATCCAAAAAGAAAAAAGCCTTCTTCATATCTTGCAAGGATACAGTTGAAAAAGAGAAACTGTATGAATTTATCCTGGTTTTGCTTCGGCATGTTACACCGACAAGGATAGGTGCTTCCCAATACGGATCAGGACGCTCGGTCAAGTATTTCTCTAAAAGGTTACCTGAAGCATTTGACAGTGAGATGGATGAGGAGAATAAAAGGATCTCCTTCCATCTTGATGGTGACGGCTTCCTGTTTGTTATGAGAAAAGAACGGTTGAGCAGGTTTCTAAGTCTCGACATCAGTTTTGATTACGATACTGCGGATAAGGTTTTCCCGGAGATCGAAAAGTTTATTGTTGAAGAAGCTGTTATGGCTTCCGAGTCTGATTCACATGATGAGATCGTTCAAAACGAACGCCTTATCTCTCAATTTGGATATCTGGATGAAGATCCGTCCGGTTTTCCCAAGTGTAAGGGCACTTTGGAGGAAATAGAGATAGATATCGAGAAGAATCCCGGATATGTTTATAAGACACAGGGGCTTCATCTGGGCGGTTTTTACCGGATGTGGTTTGGCGAAGATTCATATGCGTTTTTGGATAAGTCTGAACTCAGAAATTTCCAGTGCTTTGAGAACACTGTGCTCGAGAATGATGTCACGAGGATCACTTTGTATGAGCACATAGAGGATTACAGAAACCGGGAAAACCGTCAAAAGCAGTGGGAGTTCCGTCAAAAGCTTCACATCGATGATATAGCCCGGAGAATGCAGGGAGAAGAGAAAGAGGCTTATAAGCAGAATGCCGATCCGGAAATCAATATTCAGGAAGGCAGCTTTGAACATGGCGGAGTCCGTCTGATCCATACCTATCTGAAGAATGGCAGCATTGCACATCGTTCCGAAGCTGACAGTGTTGAAATAAGGGAGCTGGATGCTGACGGTAAAGAAGTGTTCAAGGATGTTATAGAATTATGAAGAATAGAAATAACGCTATAGTGACTATAGAAGAAATCAAGGAAATCATTGAAAGACGTAATCTCCCAAGTCAGATCAATGAAGGCTATGATATTCAGAATGAAGAGAATTTTACATACATTGAGGTTTTCCACGGAGAGAATAAGCTGATGCTTGATCTTGCCGGTGAATATACGATCTATATGGGAGACTGGCACGGGCATTACTATCCGGATGATATACAGGATATGAAAGAATTCCGTCAGGTATTAGAGGATCTTCTGGACAATCGGAGGTGCTCGGTTGGCTGCTTCCGGGAGCGGGACGGTGTGGAGAACTGGTGCGGCTCATGTATAGAGTTCAAAGAAAACCTTGACCGGGATTATTTTGAAAGAGAGTATGGCCGCGATCGGATCATCCGATGCGAGTTCTTCGATGAGACTCTTAACCGGGTTTTTATGACGTGATGTCTGACAGTTTGTGTCAGAATCAATCAGCAGCGGACAGCAGACCGCCTATCCGTGATAAAATGGCAGAAAACTGGAAAAACGCTGATAATACAGGGGTTGCAACTGCCGGTTGACAATATTCAAAGTCCGGTTGGTGGAGCCGTTAAGGCACAAACTGCTAATCTTGGGGCAGCAAAACCCGGAGGTGGAATCAATGACTATTGCTGACAGAATACAGAGCCTTAGAAAGTCGAAAGGCATGTCCCAGGAAGAACTGGCTGACAAGGTCGGTGTATCAAGGCAGGCCGTATCAAAGTGGGAAAGTGAACAGGCAACCCCGGATCTCGATAAGGTCGTGATCATGAGTGATATTTTCGAGGTTACAACGGATTATCTCCTTAAAGGAATAGAGCCGGTCAAGACAGATGATCATAAGACTATGGCTGATGTTATCGACCAGAAAGTTCTTACCGAGAAGAACGGCAAGCGCGCGAAAACAGCCCTTAAGTGGTTCCTCATAGGATTCGGAATATTACTTGCCATAGATCTCATCTCGATGCTGATCTATTTCCTGGTTAACGGATTCCCCGTCTAATCTGATCTTCAAATAATCTGAGACTTGAAAAAGAGCGATGACATCGCCCTGTCTATTAATGCGCCCAAAAGGAGTTTCCCATGAACAAGATAAAAGAATTCATCAAGAAAATCAGTCCGTTTAACAACCGTACCGATATGCCGAAGATATTGTATGTGATCAAGGTCATCCTGATCTTCTGGGTATTCAAGTTCGGATCGGAGCTGGCAGGTGAAGGCATAGTTCTGGCGATCCACTTTGCCTGCGGTAAAAATCCTCTGCAGGGAGAGATGTTCGACAACAACACGATCACACTGATCACTTACTATGGATATGGACTAATGATCGGAATAATAATCCTTCTCTGGAAGCTGTTTCAGAGAAAGACACTGGCAGATCTGGGTTTTTCAAGGTCTGCCGGAAGTTATTTTGCAGGTGCTATAGCCGGTGCGTACCTTCTGGTGGTCATAGTACCTTTGACGGTTCTTACGGGTTCGATCAGATATAACGGCGTCTTCGAAAAGATCGACGTGGCAATGGTCGTGCTCATGCTCGGAGGCTTTGTTCTTCAAGGTGCCTTGGAAGAGGTACTCTGCAGGGGTATCGTCCAGCAGCTCTTGCAGAAAAAGACATCCATACCTGTTGCTGTAGGTGTAAGTGCGGCCCTTTTTACCATTCCTCACATCTCAAGCATGGATTTCAGCGCTCCTGCCATTGCGGTAACGGCAGTTATCAACCTTATCCTGATATCGGTCATTTTCTCACTCCTTACTGTTCGCTTCAGGAGCATCTGGGCAGCCTGCGGAATGCATTCGATTTGGAATTATATTCTTTACAGTATTCTTGGGCTCAATCTGAGCGGCAATGATGAGATCGCTGCTTCCGTATTCAATATGAGTTCCGTTGGGGAAAATATATTAAACGGCGGTGTTTATGGTATCGAAGCAAGCATCATTACAACTGCAGTATTAGGAATTGCTGCCGTGCTGCTTATCTTATTCAACACCAGGAAGCCGAAACGCACATGATCTAATGCTATAATTGTCCTGGCTGAGAGAATGATCTCTTGGCACAGATATATGGTTATGGATTAATAGGTATCGGGTAATGGGGAAAAGAAAAGAAGACCAGTGAAAGGGGCAGGTAATACGTAACATGACTTATTTCGTTGAAGGCATACAGGGAAGTGGTAAGAGTACTCTTGTAAAGCTGTTATCAGAGAAATGCCCGGACCATAAAGTCCTTGAGGAAGGTGACTATTCTCCGGTAGAGCTTGCATGGTGCGCATATATAGACAGCGATCAATATAACGATATTTTGAACCATTTCTCTGAGTTGAGACCGGAGATAGAAGCAAAAACACACTTCGAAGATGATCACGTGATTGTCTGTTATACAAAGATCCGGACCGATGACCGGAGCTTTTATCAGGAGTTGGAAAAATACGAGATATACAACAACCGTGTGTCCTTTGAGCGGTTCAAAGACATTGTCTTAAAGCGTTACGGAAGTTGGGACGGGGCATCGTTGATTACGGAATGTGCTCTTTTCCAAAATATCGTGGAGGATATGATACTGTTCCGGGATATGCCGGATGAGGCGATCATTGACTTTTACAGGGACATAGAAAAAGCGATAGGTGATAAGCAGATCCATATTGCATATCTTAAGGCGGAACCGGATGATATCAGAAGGAATCTTCAGACAGCACGGCAGACCCGGGTTGATGACAAAGGCAATGAAGTGTGGTTTGCCATGCTCAGCGACTACTTTAATAACTCTCCCCATGCGGTCAGATGCGGCCTTGAAGGTGAAGACGGCCTGGTAAGACACTGGATCCACAGACAGGAGCTTGAGCTCAGGATATGTGAAGAACTGTTCCCGGACAGGCACACGGTGTTGCCTTCAAAATCGTATAGGGAGAAGGATATCGATAAGTTGGTGAGATAGAAATCGCTATTGACTTATCATATTCCGGGCAATAATGTATCCCAGGCCATTTATCACGAGATAAGTGGCCTTTATTCTTTTCCGATCACCTTTTCCAGGAAGATCTTCTTTTCGAAACCGCCGCGCTTCTCTTTTTTCTCATCTGCGAGTTCAACGATTCCTTCGAGAGTCGTATTTTCGAGTGCGGCCAGCGACCTTATGACTTCTATCATGTCAGCGAGTTCTTCGCATCTCTCACTGCCTTCGGAATCAAGGACTTCTTCATATTCTTCGCCCAGTTTTTCTTCCAAAGACTTCTTATATTCCTCATCCGCAAGTATTCTCGTAACCGGTGTTTCTTCATTTGCGATGATGATGTCAGGGATATTATCCCTAACCAGTTTGTTATATATTCTTTCCATAGTTCACCTTTGCCAAATGCTATAATTACTGTATTCAAGGGGAATCCCCGGATAGTCTGATCAGCAGTATAAAGGGCAGGGCATATGATAGTAAGTTGCGGACATGACATTTATCAATGCGATGATGCAGGTGTTTTCAAGAGCATAATGCAAAAACTTCTGGCTGAGAAGTCAGCTGAGGTATGGATATCCCAAAAAGGAGAACAGGATGAGTATCCCTGCATGGCTTTGCTGGTTAATGAGAACAATGCGGCGCTTAATCATTTCGGTGACGATGGGAGCTGTTACTCATCTTGCAACGGAAGTGCCGAAGACGGATTCGTATCTTTTTGCGATGGCCAATTTGAGATCCATTCAAATCAGGTTATAAGCAAGGAAGAAGCATTGACTGCGCTTATGGATTATTTTTCTGATAACGGCAGGTCAAGCGGCATTCAGTGGGAGCAGCTGTATTAACAAAGGGTTTGTCTCAAAAGATCAGACCGTGTTAAGTGCACTGTACTTGGTCTGTTTATGCCTGTTTGATTCGTCGGTTAAGAATTATCGCGAAAATGTTGCTTCTTTTGTCCGCCCGGAAGCAACAAATCCTTAACTGCGCGTTTGCTGATTTATACTGGCATGACTGACATGAAAAATCATAAAAATACCTTGTAACGAATTTGAATCTCATCCGTCTAACTAATGCATAAATATAGAAAGGCGGATAAATAATGGATATTTCGAATGAGGAACAGTTTAAACTTCAAGATAATGCTATAACTAAACGAGGTATCGCGATCCCAATGATTCAGGGCGTGGTAATGACCTGTTCATTTCTTATAGTCGAGCTCATATTCCAGAAACTCGGAATGTTTGAAGGGGTGGTCAGGTTATATCTCACAGACTCAGCTTTGAGATTCCTGTTCGGCGGCGTGACTCTTTTACTTATAGCGGCGAATTACAAAAGGCAGCGCAGTTTATATTCTCTGAGAGAGTATTTCACGAACAGGTTTTCTGCGAAGACATACATCTATCTGATTCCGTTTATACTGTACCTGATATCCGTTCTCGTGTTGCCGGTGTTCTCATATGTCCATTCTTTCAGTAAGGCAGGCGTGTTCGCATTATGCTGTGTTCAGCAGCTGGCAACAGGTTTTTACGAAGAGTCCGTACGGGTACTGATATTATGCGGACTTCTGAAGTTCCTGTGCGGCACTAAGGCCGGCAGGATCAAGACGGTCCTTATCTCCGGAGCTTTATTTGGTCTTAGTCACGGTCTTAATTTTCTGTTCGGCCGGGATATACTTTCTACTCTTTGTCAGGTCGGGAACTGCTTTTTATGGGGGGCTTTCATGACGGCAATATTCCTTTATTCGCGCAATCTTACACTCCTCATGATCCTTCATGCGGTTTGGGATATTGTAATAAGGATACCCAATGCCTTCTTTGGCTTTCCTGACCAGTCACTTGGAATTCAAGTGACGGAGATTATCGGTAATGTGATAGAGTACGGGCTTATGACATTAGCGGCTGTAGTGCTCTGCCTGAAACTGAAGGATGATCATCCGGTCAAAACTACTCTATAGTCTCTACGACCTTGCCTTCAGCATCTCTTATTACAGTAGGGACGATCTCTATTACTGCGGGCATGCTCTTTAATGTGTAAACACCCTTGTGCGGAGGGACAGAAACGAATTCCTCAAGGCTTTCCGGGCTGAACTTAATGAGGCCGAAGTCGGCTTCTTCCTTGCCTGCTGCAGACTTATCTGAGGGCTGGAAAGCTATACCCATGTCAGGTGTCTTGATATAGAAATCACGTCCCTTGGGAAGGCGTGCTTTAAGAAGATTTGTAAGCTTTCTTAAGTTTTTCGCGCCGATCGAGAAATAGAGATATTTCCTGCCTTCCATCTCACGGATCTCCATGTTCGCGCCATCCATATAGAACATGCCTGTAGATGAACCGTCCTGTTCGATGCCGGCTTCGACTTCGGCTTTGAATTCAGGTATCGACAGATAGGTGTCCCTGTCCATTACTGCAACTGCCATCGGATTACATTTGCGGTATGCCTTAATGAACTTGTCGCCGAACCAGAGCATCGTGTATTCGAGCTCTTCCTTCGTGTAAGGAATGACCTGGATGAACTCCACGTGACCATAAGGCGTATCCATGTCGCCGAGCTCAGGATCGATATCAAAGCCCAATGCGGTAAGCTTTGTATCCGACTCCAGACAGATAGGTCCGTTGGCGTCCATATGCTCGTTTGCCTTGAAAACATTGCCGCTCTTGAAGACATAGCGTGCAAGATTCTGGAGGAGGCTTACAGGCCATAAGGGCGGCGTCTGCTCGCCCTTATCTTCCAGCCTGAATGAGAGTTCAAATCCGTAGCCGCTCTCTTCGGCATAATCACTTTCCTTCTGATAAAGCTCAGTAAGGCCGTATGTGATGTAATGCCAGTGAGGGATCCCGCTTTTGCTCTGATAGACAGATACCCGGTCCAAAGGATCGGGTCCGCCTAAGAAGTACGGCACCTTTACTCCGAAGTGGAAACCTTTTTGTTCTCCGTAGAGCGCTTTGCACTTTGCATCAATTGCATCTACGCCTGCATTCTCGATCTTTGAATCACTCATCTGATTTTCTCCTTATTCCAATAAATGTGCTTAAAATCCCGACAGCCTCAATATAACTTATTGCGTGCCTGATTACCATAACTTCAGGCAAATCCCACACTCATACCTTCAGGCTGTTGCCGGCGCGGGATATCCTTGCTTCCTTCCTGTCACTATATATCCACAGGCCGATCGAGAATAACAGCCAGATCGCGCGGAATAAATTGACGGAAAAACTTCCCGGGAATTCATCGAACAGTGCGTTCCAGTCGTATATTGCTCCAATTGAATCTATGAATGTGTGATAGAAAGCGCATGCAATGACGCTTTTTGTCGCTTTATAGATCGCTGCCATCGCGAATGACCATATGAAGATCGTTATCGCAAATCCCACGAAGCTGTCGTTGTAGTGGCGTGATGTCGGATCGATCCATGCAGAATAATGCCATACACACCAGATCACTGCCGTCAGGAGTACGGAGAAGGGGTAGGGCAGTTTCTTGTCCAGTTCCGGCTGAAGTATCCCGCGCCAGCCCGTCTCTTCTGCAATGCCAACGAAAGGAAGCATGATCACAAGTCCTCCCAGGAACAAGTACCACGGCTGTCCGTTCGGTGTGCCGCACAAGAGCGCGAAAACAAGAGCCATCAGACAGAACGCACCCGTAACAAGGATTGTCTTAAGTTTCTTTTCCGTGCGGAAAAGATTCCTCATCAGGTGCTTAAAGCCTTTTCGCTCAATGAATACTGCGAGTATGAAGCTTGCCCAGAACGGTCCGGGCGTCGAGAAAAGAAGCCCTATCGCAGCATATAAAAAATATCCCGGTGTCATTACTCCGGTCCTGCTGAATTCGACCGAATAAGGCAAAAGCCATACATGAAGCGTTATAAAGCAGAACGCCGAGAATAGCGCCACCAGTATCAGATACCACAGTATCCTGTTTGTCCCTTCATCCTTCGTGATCGAGAAGATCCTGACAGGTCTCTTATTTTTTTCCAAAATTATTACCGCCTTTCATATTTTTTCATCTGTTAGACGGGAAAATGGGGATTTCGTTACAAGCGAATACTCGAGAAATGCAAAACACAGTTTGTTAAAATAATATTTACTAACATTATTAGTTCAACTGAATTCAATCTTGCAGTGTTTCAGAACGGACGATGTTCCCGAAGATCAGGTCAGCTGCAAAAACCGGAACCTCCCAAAGTGTCTATTAAAATGATCTGGGAATTAAATGGGTAATTTTTGTCAAACAGCTGGAAAATACTCTTGCCAGAATTTGGTGAACGAAAGAGAGGACAGTTATTTTGATCAGTTTAAGGGAGATAACCAGAGAAAATATTGATGATGTTCTTGCCCTGAAAGTCAATGAGGATCAGCGATCCTTTGTATCTTGCAATGGTGATTCTCTTGCTCAGGCATATGTTTATCCGGAAACTGCTTTTCCTTTTGCAATATATGAGGACTCTATGGTTGTAGGGTTTATCATGATGGGTTATTACGAAGCTAAAAAGTATTATACGTTATGGAAATTCATGATAGACAGCCGGTATCAGAACAAGGGATATGGCCGGAAAGCACTTGAATTGGGAATACAATATTTGAGAGAACATTTCGACGTCTCTGAAATCTATACCGGAGTAATTCCCGGTAACATCAAAGCGAAGAAATTGTATGAATCCATCGGATTTAAAGAAACCGGATTAGTCGAATCGGGGATGGAAGAAATGCGGTTGATACTGACATAATATAATTCCCGAACGAAGTAAACAGTGAAAGAGAAAGTCAGCCTGTAAAATAACAGGAAATAAGACATGTTGAGGTGATGAGAATGGGTATATTGGGAAAACTGTTTGGAGGGAAAGATAACAGCAAGTCTGATGAGAGACCTTCCGGAGGCTCGTATCTGGTAGAGGATACATTCAGAATAAATATTCCTCAGGATCTGGTTGTAGTAGGTCAGATAAAAGGAACTGTCAGAGCCGGTGATAAGGTCTATATCGAAGGTGCAGACGAAGAAATTTTGATATTAGTTAAGGAACTGGAAATATTCAGGACCAAAGTCAAGTCTGCGACGGACACTGCAGTTGCCCTGTACCTTGTAAACGGTGCTGAATACGGGATCGAAAAAGGAACCGTCCTTCATATAAAAGTTTAAATTAGTACGATATAATTAATTATTCTATTAGATCAAAATCGTTGGGAGGATAACAAAATGCAAATCGTTGAGATTCCTGTTTACAGCATCAGTGTTCAGCTTGAAAGCGCGCTCCGTAAGAAAGAGTATAAAGAGGAACAGATAGCTCAGGTATATGGCATCCTGAGCGAGAAAAAGAAGAAGCAGAAGATGCCCGCCATTATCCTCGCTTCAGTTATCGCGGTCTTCGGACTGATCTCATTGATCGGTGGTATCATAGATGACAACGTTGTTATCGGAATCGTAAGCTTTGTTGCCTTGATCATAGTTGCCGGTGTAGCCGGTTATATCGGTTATTACATTAATGTCGGCAAGACCGCAAAACAATGGAACAACCTGCTGAAAGAGTTCTATCCCGACATCTGCGGTAAATACAAACTCTGATTGCACTTTTTGTTCCGGCATTATAAACATCGATGCTGAAGGCGGCAAAGAGATGCTTAAAAAGCCGATGCTGAACTGGCTAAGATTGGATATCTTCCAAACGATAAAAATGAGAACAGCATAGTGCTTTTAGAGTTCATGCTCAGGGATGTTCCGGGCAGCGTTACTGAAGTGCTGAGACTTATAAACAGCTACGAGCTTAATATCTCTTATATCAGCTCACAGGAGAACGGCACTGATCATCAGGCGTTCAAGATGGGTCTTTTTGTGGATGACGAAGAGAAACTCATGGAATTTCTCAGACGCGCCAATGAATTATGCCCTGTCAGGGTTATAGATTATAACCATTCGAAAAGGATCTTCGATAACAGCATATTTTATCAGTCCTTTGTTACCGGCCTGATGCAGCAGATAGGCCTTCCGGAACAGGCTCATGAGAAGCTCCTTGTTAACTCCAATCTGGTAATGCAGATACTGGATGAGAAAGGTTTATCACCGTTTAAGACATTTGAGAGCATCAGTAGATTTGCTGAGCTCTTATCTGTAAGCCGTGGCTCGGATTTCGCGCCAAGGATAACAGAATACGTTATAACCGATAAGTCTAAGATAACTCTTATAGAGCCGCCTTGCGGAAGCAACACGATCATTATTCAAAGCTGTGGCGAAGTTCTTTTCGTGGACTGCGGATATGCACTCTATGAAAAGGAGATGCTCAGACTGTTCCGCAATATCCTTCCCGGCTTTGACTCTATGAATAAAAAGATCTTCGTGACGCATGCCGATGTCGATCACTGCGGCCTTCTCCATCTTTTCGATGAGATAACAGCAAGCCGTAAGACGGCTTTATGCCTTGAACTTGAAGCTGACGGGAAGAACGGATATAGAGAACAGAATCCTCTTCACAAACCATATGTGAATATCTGTAAGACGCTGACCTTCTATAAGCCCCCCAAGCCGGAGAAGTTAAAAGTTGTTTGGGATGATGCGGATGATCAGGAGGAACTCCTGAAAGAGATAGGAACATTAGCCTGCGGTGAATTGAACTTTGTGGTCTATCAGGGGAAAGGCGGTCACCTTCCCGGTGAGACGGTTCTTGTCGATTATGGCCATAAGATCACTTTCACAGGCGATATCTATGTTAATATAGCCGGAATGACGCGCGAACAGGCGGAGTACAACAGATATGCCCCTGTCCTCATGACATCTGTGGATACTGATCCTGCACTCTGTGCGGAAGAGAGAAAAGCTGTCATGCAGAAACTCGTTCCCGGAAAATGGAAGATATTCGGCTCTCACGGAGCCATGAAGGAATATGATCAGCCCGTAATGTAAGAAAATGGTGTTTTGATCCGTCATATAGGTGAGATCTCAAAT
Source organism: Saccharofermentans sp. (assembly GCA_016292145.1). Taxonomy (GTDB): domain Bacteria; phylum Bacillota; class Clostridia; order Saccharofermentanales; family Saccharofermentanaceae; genus Saccharofermentans. Next base: position 6,600 of record JAEFBA010000026.1, on the reverse strand, counting down.
AACACCGGAGGCAAAAATTTTGAAAAATGAAGATGTAGTCAGATTATTTGATGCTTATGCTGATGATCTTTACAGATTTGCCGTTTACTACTCGGGCTCAAAACACGAAGCGGAAGATATTGTTCAGGATGTATTCCTAAAACTCCTAGACGATAAAGTTGCTTTTAAACCCGGCAAGGAAAAGACTTATCTTTTCACCATGACGGCAAACAAATGCAGAGATTATCTCAGGTCAGCATCGCGTCAGAAAGACGTTGATCTTGAGTCTGCGGAAAATGAGCTGCAGTATTTCGATGAATTCAATGAGAGAAACAAGGCTGTATTTGATGAACTCATGAACCTGGACGGCCAGTTCAGGATGCCTATCTATCTGCACTATTATGCAGGTTACTCATACAAGGACATCGCCGGAATACTGAAGATATCTGAATCAGCCGTTGCCGTAAGGATCAACAGGGGCAAAGCAATGATGAGGATAGGATTGGAGGAATATTTGTGAGAGATACTACAGATAAGATAAAAATGGATGTTGCAAGAAAAGCGGAAATGCGCGAGAAGCTTATGTCTTCGCCTGCTAAGACTACTGAGTTACCCAGGCATAATGTGAAGAAAAGAGTCGTAACGACTCTTCTGATCGCGGCAGTAGTGTCAGCTGTGGGCATCACTACATATGCTGCCTTCGCCGGCGGGATCGGAGCTTTATCCTTCGGAAAAAGGGCATGGGGTCCGTCGATCGAAGAAGACATTAAGCATTCTTTGCCTCCGCGCGAGGAATGGTCGCTGCAGGGATATCCCGATTCTCCTGAATACAAGGCGGCTTTGGAGTGGCTTAATTTCGAGGCAGGCTACGACCGTGACTGGAAGATTCTGGATGAAGCTGATGCGGAGCAAAAGCGCACGGGTGTAGATCCATTTGAAAAATACAGTGCATATCTTGTTTACTCGCAGGAGATGGCTGATAAGATTGATGAGATAGCGGAGAAATACAAGCTTAAGCTTCATACGGGCTTTGACGATGGTGATGAGAAAGAACTCGAGGAGAGGGTCGGAGATATCTTTAATGACAACATTACCGGCGGCGCATACTTCTACGATGACGGTACATTCCAGATGGATGCACTTTATAAGAATAAGTACAATTTCCAGATAAGGAGATGCGTGAGAGGTTATTTGGATACTGTAACTGTCAATGTCGGAACATCTGAAGGCTTTGAAGAGTATACATACATGACAAAGAGCGGAATTCCGGTCACGATCTCAGAGGGCAAAGACGTCAGAGGCAGGCGAAGAACATTCATCACAGCAAACCTCGAAAAGAGCTTTGTGGTAATAAACATCATGCCATTTAATTACGACGGCGAACCGAACAATTATACGGATAAAGATATTGAGGATATTGCAGATTCGTTCTACTTCAATAAGATGTGATAAAGAGAGTCAGGAGCAATCCTGACTCTTTTTCTTATAATCTTATGTCCGCTAAATTCATCTGATAAAGGTCAAATAGTGGACAAGTCTTAACTGAGCCGGAATGTTATAATTTCTCTATCCAATGATGATCCTTGGATCGGATTATTAGCAGTAAAAGAGACAGGAGCCGGTTATGGATAAGCTTTTTATCACGCACTACTTTTATCCGGGAACTGACCCGTGGAAAAATATAATGCTCCTTCCTGAGGAGGAAGCTTTCCTCAAAGAATCTCTCGGCAAGTATGCATATGTTGAAGTTCAGTTGTGGGATAATCTGAATTTACTTTAACTTTTTTTGTTGCTTAACATAATTTGTTGAGACCAAACGCCATCTTAGTACATCTAATAGATAGAGAATGGAAATCAGATCTCCATTCGGTTGTGTACACAAGGAAAGAAAATAGTAATGCAGATTGATGAAACGACAAGGCTTGTAAAACTCGCGAAAAGGCACGATAAGCTCGCCTTTGCCGAACTGATGCAGGGGCATATGCAGGAGATGTACAAAGTCGGACTGGCAATCCTCATGAACGACGAGGACGTTGCCGATGCCGTCAGTGAGACTATCCTTAATTGCTTTGAGAAGTTAAGCACACTAAGAGAAGACAAGTATTTCAAGACATGGATGACAAGGATCCTCATAAACAACTGCTATAAGATCCTGGATGTCAGGAAGCGTCAGACAGGCCTGGAAGAATGGGAAGAGCCTTCTGTAACTGACGAATACAATGTTGAACTCAAGGACGCGTTAGCTTCTATCGATGAGAAGTACAGGTCGGTCATCACTCTATATTACTTAGGGGAATACAGCACCAAAGAAATTGCCTCAATGCTCCATATCCCCAAGAGTACGGTAACTACCCGGCTCCAAAGGGGCAGGGAGCAACTGGCAAAGTACTACGGCGGCTAAGAATTAATAGGAGAATGACATGAAAAATAAGAATATTTTCGAGAAAAACGCTCAGATTCCTGATATCGTACAGCAGAAAGCAAATGCAGCTTTCCGAGAGATATATACCCGTCAGGATGAACCGGAAGTAAAGCCTCAAAAGGCACATAAACCTGCCAGAGCTACGATCATAAAGATTGCATCGACAGTGGCTGCTGCGGCCATAACCGTAGTTGCATTATCCTTCGCGATAGCGTATTTCGGCGGCAAGGGAACGGAACTTCCCGGCGGCAGCAGCGTCAGTGTCGGCTACGGCAGCATAAGCGAGCAGTTTTCGATCTTGGTTTGCGCGGCAGAACTTGATCCTAAAGCTCCGCTCCCGATAAGTTTGGATGTCAGCAAACAGACACATAATTATGGTGTTGACTGGACTGGCCGTGCAGATTATCAAATCAATTTCCCCATCTCGGTCGAGGGCGATAATATCTCGTCCGTGACCTTCAAAGCAGACAACGCAGTCATTGAAGTCGTAAGTATCGACTGTCCTTCAATTGTAAAAAGCGGTTCAACCAAAACGCTTGACGATTTCAGCTCGACATATGTTGATGGTTATGACATGGCCGGACAGCCTATCGGCAAGACAGAAGTAGGATATTACGAATCGTTCAGCGCAGATTATGACACGCTTAAAAATTCCAAGTACCTTTTAAACGTTTGCGATGTTCTGACAAACCGAATGGATCTTTATTATATGATTGGTTACGCTAAAAACGAAAACGAAAGTTGTGCGGCATATACTTATTTGTTAAAGGATGTCCAAATAACGATCGAAGTCGCTTTTAAGGATGGGACTACGGCTTCAAGGACGCTGGGCCTTTTTGGCAATCAGTATTCTGCAACAGACAAGCTGGAAGACGGAACAGAATACCAATATAAAACTACGCAGATCTTCTGCTACGATAAAAACGATACAGATGATGCTACAAAGCAGTTGATCAGCAGCCAGATCGCCTGTGCTACGGAAGTCTACAAGACCCAGAAGGCACTACACCCGATTACGCCTGAGGATACAAAAGGTTATGGATCCGTTGATGAAACTGTAGATGAAACGGATGCTTCTGAAAGCACGGAAACAACTGTCAGCACAGAAACAACAGTCAGTGCAGAACCGACAATCAGTGCGACACCGACAATCAGTCCGACACCGACTGCCAGTGAAGAAACAAGTGCCGGCTCAGAAACTTCAGGCAGCACGGAAAATTCTGAAACCACTGAAACCACAGGTGAGACGGGCTCTACTGAAAACACGGATAATACAGGTAATGAGGGTTAAGCGGGAAATTCTGAAATTATCAGATCTGATAGGGCTTGAGGTAAAGAATTTTAGGCCGCATATGGGGATATGAGGGTTGTCTCAAAAAAGGGACAACCCTTTTAGTTTATGTGAAGCATCGCGTATCTTATCCCAAGAAACCGAATCCGATTCATTATGAGCGCAGGCGTTTTTGTTTTCGCGCGGTGTATTGGACTGCCATATCACTTTTTAAGAATGAATCAGACGCAGAATTTGCAGATAAGCTTCACGCATTCAAATGATCAGTTTTCTTTCTCATATTTATCCAACGGGAAGAGCTCGAAATCGACTTTTTTTCCATTGTCTGCAGCCTGTCCCATCAGGAAGTGGCCATTACTCTCGGCGATGTCATACATGGTTATTGAGACTTCCCGTGTAACAGGGGCATTCCCGTCACCATAGTCAACAGTAATGAAATAATCTTCAGAATCACCGTTTTCGTCGTCGTGGTGAGTGTTTATATAACATTCGGTAATAGTGACATCTATGGCAGATATTTTCGCATTCTCAGGTACCGGTATGCGGAGCGGTTCAAAAGCCTTTTCATCTATCTTAAGTCCGATGATGGTAATTGGTATGAGAAGGATCGCAGCAATGATGCTGAGCCAATTCAATTTTTTCTTCTGCCTGCCGAAGAGGATTGCGTATTTGATACAATCACCGCCCGTAAAGAAAAGCGAAAATATTAGCATTACCTCGTAGATCATTAACCTCATATTGACCCATTCCTGATCATCCGCGAAGTAGAGTTTGTATTCTTTCATAAGAAAGGCTTGAGTGAGTATCGTTTTTCCGGTTTCAGGATTGACGTTATCTTCGTTCAGCGCATCATATTCCGCTACGATTTCCTGCTGACGGGCTTCGGAATTTCCTCCCAGATTCTGAGTGACGATATATATTGAACATAAGACGAGGACGATAAATAACACCACATCTGCTAATTTCGTCAGATTCTTAAGAGCGATACCGTTTTCCGGCTTCTCTGTAAAAGTCGGAGAGTCCGGTGTTTTATTAAATGAATGCTTAAGGATTCTGATTATAATGTTCCCGTAGAATAATAAAGGTACGATAATTACAAGAATACATGTAACCAGGCGTCTTATTCCTTCGATCTGAGCAGCCATATATATTCCTCATCCTTCATATTTTTCTCTTTGGTACTTTTTCTTCAAGAAACCGATATGCAACGCAACGAATACGACAAGTATGAGAACCGGAACGAGAATAATCAATATGCGGGGCATATGTGCAGAAGGCGCTCCGCGAAGAGTGTAGTTAACGGGCAGATCGGCTTTCATCAAATCATTTGCAGATATTACTTCAATAACGTTGTAATCAAGATTTGAGAGCGGATAATCCTCTGCTATGTACAATTGCTGATTTTCATCGTATATGAAAATAACAGAGCAATTGAACCCATACACATCGATTATCCTGATATCCGAAACAGACAGACCCTGATCTTCATTCTCAATATATCTCTCATACGCATGGCTGAACACGCCATCATCCGGAAAGTATGTCCCGTGGGTAATAATACGTCCCTGCTTGAGTTTCGCACTTGAATAAATACCGGTAATCTTGTCAATAGGAATACTCTGTCTGGTAGGTTGGGAAAATACAATTATGCAGCCAATAAGAACCAGCACAACGATGGAGATAATAAACAAAACTGTTATTATGTTTTTCTTTTTCATCTTGTGCTTTCGATCTTTCCCTTCTTAATTGCCATGACCATAACGTAAACCGGGAAAGCCATACTGATCAAGGCCATCAGGAAACCAGCCGTCATAGCGGCAGAGTTTGAGAAGTCCGATGCCATCTTGCCGTCCTGGTACATGGTCAGATAGGAAATACATAAGAACAAAGTATAAAACACACTTCCGGCGAGGCCTACGATCTCAAATATCCACGTCAGGGGGATAACCGGTTCCTTCTTCCTGTTCTTGTAGAAAACAATTATCAGGATCACGCTTGACACTGCACCGATAACAAAACTGTTTATAGCATTTACCGTGTTTGCCCACATGACGAAGTCGTTTACGGGCATTCCAAAACTATTGAACGCTTTATTAATGGCGATCCTGGTAACAATATTCAGCACCGGCAGGATAAGCAACGGAATGTATATAAGCTTCTTGCCGTAATTCCTGTGTATGAAGATGCACATACAGAGAGGAACTGCGATCATGATGACCATCTGCAATATACTCTCGACGTAGACATAATTCATATACACCGCCTGATTACCGAGCCGCGCAACAAAGATCGATGCGCATTCCAGAAGATTGGCAAAGGAAGTAAACACAAAAGATAATCCTAATATCCTCGTGGACTTCGTCTTACTGAATAATACGATGAATCCGAAAACTGTAATGGCAAGAAAGATAACCGGCCTTCCAATATAGAACAGTATCTCCTGAAACATCATCATGAATTCGATCTGACTGTTCATAAATTTTCCTCTTAACCTATAGAATCAAATACCTCAAGAAGCATGGCAGTTACCGCCACAGCCGTGGTTGCCGCAATCGTGATCCTCTTGATGATCGTGGTGATCGCACTTTGCATCAGGGTCATACATCAGATTGCCTGCTAAAAGAGCATTAACGGAATCATCAGCATTGCCCTGAACACCACCATAGAGTTTAATGCCGGCTTCAGCCAGTGCCATTTGAGCACCCATGCCGATTCCACCGCAGATCAGTGTGTCTACTGAATGCTCCTGAAGAAAACCGGCAAGTGCACCGTGACCACTTCCGTTGGTATCGACAACCATGCTGCCGACAATCTTGCCGTCTGCCACCGAATAGATCTTGAACTTCTCGGTGTGTCCAAAATGCTGGAATACATTTCCGTTTTCATAGGTTACTGCAATATTCATATT
>JAEFBA010000025.1 GCA_016292145.1 Saccharofermentans sp. | reverse complement strand
GTTATTACACTGCACGTCCTTCCGGGAAGATCTTAAAGTCGATCCCTCAGGCCATTAAGGAAGAGATCGTTAAGTACAGCTCCAACAGGACAAAGAACCGCACAAAGAGAGACTATATAGCAGGAAGGGAAGCAAGGATCTCGCTGCCGATCCTCATCAAGGAAGGCTACAACACGATCCATGTCACATCCGGTCATGTAACTCACAGGGATCTTCACATCGTCGGCGTGCCCGGAGATGAGGCAAAGATCTCCCTTGAGATCGAAGAAGGATATAAGGGTAAGATCGCGATCGAGAACTGTTCGTTTACCGGAAAAGCCGACGAAGCTGCGATCAGTATCGGTGATGACTGCGAAGTCGTTCTCGCGCTTACCGGCGAAAATTCCCTTACGGGCGGCGGCATCAAGGTATCTCCTTCCGCAAGCCTTACCTTCGAGGGCGTGGGAAACCTTTCCATAAGCTCGACCGGCGTTGAGGCTTTCGGTATCGGCAACGATATGGATTCTTATCACGGAGATCTTGTTTTCGATCAGGACGGACTTATCGAAGTCTCTGTAAATGCGAACCGAAGTGTTGCAATAGGAAGCGGCCTCGGCGGACACATCACCATCAGAAGAGGCATGTACAAGCTCAATCTCATGGGCCAGCATTCTGTCGGAATCGGTTCCAACACGGGCGACATCGATCCTCTTATCAGCAACTGCTTTATCGGCATCAAGAGCGCGGCACAGTCTGCGGTCGGCATCGGTTCCTTCACAGGAAGATGCGATATGATGATCGAGCACTCTTCGGTAAATATGGATTTCGAGGGCTCCGATGTGGTCATGCTGGGTTCCAAGCAATCCGAAAAGCTCCAGATAAGCATCTACAGTGCGACTGTCATTGCACAGTCCAAAGCGCCTGACATTACTGTCGTCGGCTCCGGCACGGCTGCTCCTTCAAACGTCATTATCGACTACGTATCTTTGAGAGTCGATCTGGGCGGCATGCAGGCAGGCATCTACAGGGGAGTGGATGACAGGGTCAAGGTAAGGGTATCCAATTCCAGGGTCGAAGGCGTCATATTCACGAGCCTTGATATTCCGAAACATGCAGATGACATGGATTTCCAGGTAACGGGATCCATTACAAAGCTCGATATCAACGGCCGTCTTTACGAACTGAATTCGAGAGAAGCTTAAATATCCAGATAGATAGGGCAGTGATCAGAACCCATGATGTCAGTCATCATGTTGGATTCTTTTACGCGCGGATTGAGCCCGTCTGTCGTGAAGAAATAGTCTATTCTCCAGCCTACATTACGCTCTCTTGCGGCGGTCTTGTAAGACCACCAGGTGTAGCATTCCTTATCATCGGGATGGAGCATTCTGAAGGTGTCGGTAAGTCCCCTTTCGATGAACTTGTCCATATATGCGCGCTCTTCGGGAAGGAATCCAGAGATCTTTGAATTTGCCTTGGGGTTCGACAGGTCGATCTCCTTGTGCGCGGTGTTGACATCGCCGCAGCAGATGACTTCCCTGCCCTGTGCTTTGAGGGCGTCGACCTGGTCTAAGAAGCAGTCGTAGAATCTGAGCTTGAACTTAACGAAGTCATCGCCTCTGCCGCCGTTCGGGAAGTAGATGTTAAAGAGCACAAAATCGCCGAAATCAGCCTTGATAACGCGGCCTTCGTGGTCGAATTCCTCAACGCCAAAACCGAATTCGACGCTCTTGGGTTCGATCTTCGAATAGAGTGCCGTTCCTGAATAGCCCTTGCGCTCAGCTGAATAGAACCAGCTCTTATAGCCCGGGATATCGGTGATCTCAGGGCCTAACTGGTCTCTCATGGCCTTGATCTCCTGGATGCCGATCACGTCTGCGCCGATCTTCTCAAGGCTCTCTGCAAAGCCCTTTGTTGCCACTGCCCTTATTCCGTTTACGTTCCAGCTCGCTATTCTCATATAAACCCCCGTGACTTATAATTGTATGGGTAGATTTTACTATTCTTTGGCTTTGGAAGGAAAGGGAAATGAGGATATTAGGCGCGATGCTCGGAGGAACGATCTCCTCTTACAACAGTTCCGGTACGGTAATGCTGGGCAAGCCCTCATTTGCGCGCTCTTATCTGCTCGAAAACCATCCTTCCCACGAATTCGTCTTCCCTGAGTTCAAGACTTATTCTTCGGAGGACGCGACCCCTTATCTCTACCGTGATGCCCTTAAAAAGATAATTGACGGTGCCAAAGACTTTGACGGGATCTTAATAACCCACGGGACTGATACTTGTGCTTTTTTCGCGCAGCTGGCATCAAGGGTACTTTCTTCACTTGATATCCCGTTCGTTATCACAGGATCCATGAAGTCACCTGATGCAGATCCGGATGAGGCTTCGGACAATCTCGGCTTTGCTGTAAAGTGCCTTGAAGAAGGTAAGAGCGGAGTGGTTTTCAGGAACAGGGAAGGCAAAGAGCAGCTTTATAAGGCGCACCTTATAATGTCGCCTGATATAAACGGAATCTATAACGAATACACGGAAGGCGTTGAGCTTGAGAAGAAAGACTATACGGAGTTCCTGGAACAAGAGGTGCTCCCGAAGATACTGGTGATTCCCGCCGTTCCGGGCGCAGTTATCCCTGAGAATGGATTTGACAGAGTCCTTATCTGCTGCAACCATTCAGGCACGGCATCAGCGGACCTGGTTCCGCTGGTAGAGCGTTGGACTGCAGAAGGGATCAGGTGCTTCATGGCACCCATACCTTCAGGCGCGGGAGTCTATGAGAGCAGAAAGAGATTAAGGGATGCGGGAGCTGTGGAATTACCCGGAATGCCCGTTGAGGGCGCATGGTCGGAGGTGTTGATTAGATGAGTTTGCCGCCTAAGATATACGATGAGAACGGCAGGGCGTCGTTTGGCGGAAGCCAGATGTGGCTTCCTGATCCGATGCTCCTTAACAGCGGATGCGGGATAATCGCCGGCCTTGATGCCATCACGCGCCTTAAGGGCGAGGAGGGCATGACCAGAAAAGAGTATTTCAACAGGTTCTTTGAGGCCAAAGACTATATAAGGCCGATCACGATAGGAAAGAAAAGGGAGCCTCGGAAAGTCTTCGGAAGGGAGTTTCTGGGGAGCCTCGGCGTCAGCGCCGGAAGATTCAGAAGGGGCATAAGAAAGCTCGCGGTCAAGGAAGGCCTTAATATCAGGGTTAAGCCGTTCCTTTTCAAGTGGTGGGAGAAGATCCCGGAATATCTTAAAGGCGGGGATCCGCTGGTAATGCTTTTCGTATCACCGTTCAGAAAGATCACGGTCGAGTATCCTGACGGCTGGAAAGCCATGTGCGATTACCACTGGGTAACCGTGACAGAAATGGACGGGGACGACCTCTGGGTATCCTCGTGGGGCGAGAGATGCCGCATGTCGGTTAAAGAACTTAAAAGATTTGGCGTCATTTTGCGCTTTTATTCCGTTTCATTGGAAAAACAGAGCGACATAGTGTAAGGTTATTGCGTAAGTTTTACTTTTAATATAGGAGGAAACAAGGAAATGAATAATGAGATTGCCGAGAAGATCAAGGGAATGCTGGTAGAAAGACTCAGGATCCCGGAAGATGAGCTCGAGTACGATTCAGAGCTTTTCGGCGAGGATATCGGACTTGATTCCATCGATTCCATCGAGATCATCGTAGGTATCGAGAATCTCTTCGGAGTAGACATTTCCGGTGCAGGTGCCACAAGAGAGGACTTCCGTTCCATCGAGACTCTCACGGCATTCGTTGAAGCACACAAAGAGGACTGATAATGCCAATGAATGAGAAGCGTTGCGTGATCACGGGCTTAGGCCTTGTATGCGCAATCGGTAATGATACTGAGGAATGCTTTGAATCAGCCTTGAACGGCAGATCGGGCATTACGGACGTTAAGAGTTTTGACACTTCTGCGTGCTATTCACACAAGGGCGCTGAGGTTGCAAGTTCCAATGAACAGCTCGCAAAGGGCAGATACGACAGGACGACAGCTTTGGGAATAAAGGCTGCCGGTGAAGCTTTAGCAGATGCAGGGATCGATACGGATTCCGAAGGCGCATCTGATATCGGCGTTATCCTGGGCTCCTGCATCGCAGGTGCTGCCTGTGTCGAGAAATACTACAATGCAAAAGTTAAAGGCGGGAAGGGCGACATCGACGATCTTAAGGCGATGCCGGCTTCTGCCATTGCGGGAAATGTCGCTGACTACTACAACGCTGGCGGCATCACGGCAAATATCGTAAACGCCTGTGCGGCAGGCACTTTGAGTGTCGCAATGGCGATCGATCTTATCAGGGGCGGCAAAGGCGAGATCTTCCTTGCCGGAGGATGCGATTCCTTCTCATCCCTTGCCTATGCAGGCTTCCATGCTTTAAGGGCACTGGCTCCCTCTGACTGTTCACCGTTTAATCACAGTGACGGAATCACTTTGGGCGAAGGCGCAGGCGTCCTCGTAGTCGAATCTTACGAGCATGCCGTTAAGCGCGGCGCAAAGATATACTGCGATGTGCTCGGATCAGGCGTAAGCTCTGACGCTTATCACATCACCGCTCCGAGGCCCGACGGTGAAGGCCAGATGAGCGTAATCACACGTGCGGTCAAGAATTCCGGCCTCGAGTTCACGGATATCGAATATGTCAACGCACACGGTACCGGAACAGCCAAGAATGACGAGTCGGAATTCCTTTCACTGAATACTGTTTTCGCTGACAACAAAGACCTGTCGGTAAGCTCCACCAAGTCCATGACCGGCCACTGCCTGGGCGCTGCAGGCGCTATCGAGGCAGTCCTCACCGTCAAGGCGCTTAAGGAAGGCAAGCTCCCGCCGACAACAGGCTACAGCGAGGAAGACTTAAAGGTCCTCTCTGAGAAGTCAGGCGACATCAATTTCATCGCCAATAAGCCGCTCGAAAAGGACATCAAGTACGCGATGTCGAATTCTTTCGCATTCGGCGGCAACAACGCGAGCATCGTTTTTGCAAAGGATCCGAACCATCTTAACCTCTTATGTCCCAAGCAGGATCTTTACGTAACAGGCGTGGGCATCGTAAGCGGCGAATTCGATGAGACTTCAAAGTCCTATGTCGCAAAGCTCGATACGGATACATTTAAGGCATACGGAGTTAAGTCGGCATTCTTAAGAAAGCTCGACAGACTGTCACAGCTCCAGCTCTTAAGCGGCCTTAAGGCATTAGAGGATGCCGGTGTAACGGTTACGCCCGAGAACGAGGGAATTATCGGAATCTGCATCGGAACCAACGACGGCCCCATGACAGAGATTGCCAACTTCCAGAAGGGAATAATAAAGGACGGCATCGACAAGGGATCCGCATTCGCGTTCCCTAACACCGTTTATAACGCTGCAGGCGGATACTTAAGCATCGCCACAGGCATCAAGGGCTACAATGTCACGATCGCAAACGGTTTCCAGTCAGGCCTCCAGAGCGTCTGTGCCGCAGCCGGCGCGATAATGTTCGGCTATGAGAGCATCATGCTCGCATCAGGAACCGACGAGTGCACGGATATCGACGAGGAGATCTATTCTGATCTCGGAATGGCAGGCGAGGGCAGGATGACCCTTGGCGAGGGCTCAGTAACATGCGTTATCGAGAAGGATTCCTCCGCCTCCGAGAGAGGCGCCAAGCGCTATGCGAAGATCGCAGGATTCTCTTCAACAAGAGATACGTCAGGCGACAGAACTGACAACTTAAGACTGTCTGAGGCTTCACTTACAAAGGCTGTTATGAACGTTCTTGAAGAGAGCGGAATAAAGGCTTCCGACGTTAAGTGTGTCTATGGCTTCGGCAACGGAATCGCCGAGATCGATGATTTCGAGAAGGAAGTATATAAGAAGATATTCGGTGACGGCATCGAGATCAAGCTCGTTAAGAAGGACTTCGGCGAAGCAAGAGCTGCATCATCTTCACTGCAGTTTGCAATGCTCGCGAAAGATATCTATGAGGGCAATTTCGAGAACGGAATCGCAGTCTCATACGGAACCAGCGCGCTTTACTCGGCAGTAATGTTGACCAAGGCATAAGGAAGAGGGCTTTATTATGGGCAAGACAGCGGTAGTTACAGGCGGCTCCAGAGGAATCGGCAAGGCGATAGCGCGTAAACTCGCTGAAGAAGGCTATGACATAGCACTTAATTATGCGAGCAACGACGAAGCTGCAAAGACAGCTCAGGAGGAGATCACTGCCCTGGGCGTCCGCTGCGAGATCTATAAGGCCGACACATCCGACATCGCTCAGGTAAAGGACATGTTCAAGGCCATCAAGAAGGCTTTTGAGACCATTGACGTTCTGGTCAACAACGCAGGCGTCGTTGACGATGCTTACCTTCTCATGATAAGACCTGATTCACTCCAGAGGAGTCTTGCGATAAACATTCAGGGATATATCAACTGTGCCCAGGCCGCAAGCCTCAAGATGTGCTCACAGAAGAGCGGAAAGATCATCAACGTATCTTCCGTAAGCTCGATCCTCGCTGTTCCCGGCCAGACTGTTTACAGCGCTACTAAGGGCGCGGTCAACTCCATGACACAGACTATGGCAAAAGAGCTCGCTCCCTATGGCATTCAGGTAAATGCCGTAGCTCCGGGCTTCATCGGCACCGACATGATCAAGTCCATCCCGGGCGACCTCGCTGAGAAATACTTAGAGGCAGTTCCCATGAAGCGTTTCGGTTCAGCCGAAGACGTCGCTGACTGCGTCGCAAGCCTTGTATCAGACGCTTTTTCATACATGACAGGCCAGGTCATCGTACTTGACGGAGGCTTAAGTCTCTGATGAAGGTTCTTGTTCTCAACGGCAGTCCCAAAAAGGACCGGAGCAACACCATTCAGGTTACGGATGCGTTCGTATCCGGTTTTCCCGAGGGCACGGAAGTCAAGAAGATCAATATCTACGAGAAAAACATCAAGCCCTGCCAAGGCTGCTTTGCCTGCTGGGCCTCACCCGACGGAACATGTGTCATAAAAGACGATATGGCAGAGATCATCGCTGCCATCAAGGAAGCAGACGTCATTATCGAGAGCTTCCCTCTATATTTTTACGGCATGCCCTCACAGCTCAAGGCTTTGACAGACAGATGCCTTTCTCTTGCTGAACCCTACATGGGCACGAGGTCTGACGACGGCCAGACTTTCAATAAGATGAGAGATTCTTCTATTTTTGAAAAGAAATTCGTTGTTATAAGCTCCTGCGGTTATGTCGAGCTCGAGCCCGTCTATCCGGCTCTGCTCGCTCAGTACGATCTCATCTGCGGCGGCAGGGAGAAGTACACGGCAATCCTGTGCCCCATGGGCGAAGTCTTCATGACCGGCAAGGCCAAAAGGCAGATCAGGGTCTACTTGGAAGACCTGAAAAAGGCCGGAGCCGAATACTGTGCGAACGGCTTTAAGCTCGATCCCGAGACGATCAGAAAGATCCAGATCCCGCTGCTGTCACCTGAAGGCTTTGCGGCCCTTACGAATTCCCATATGAATGAGGGCGGCTGGGCTGCTTCAAGGTTTGAGAAGTAAGCAGTTTACTTTTCCAGAAAGAGTTCCGACAATGTCGGACTTTTTTCTGGAATTTTCGCTATCACACCCTAAAATTCCAGATTTTTGTCCGATACTGTCGGAACTTTTTCCGGAATTTTTGCAGTAAAGACGAAAATCGCTGAAGTCTGTTCGGCAGTTATCCTGAATACATGTAATTGTGGCAATAAATCAGACCATTTTGCCATTCCTTTGACAATCAAAGCACTTGACAAAATACCCGTCCTGTGGAATACTTTGACAATCAAACTATTTAGCCTGAGGGATTATTATGTCCGCACGGCAGGCTAAGCTTAAGAGGTTTTAGTAATGACAGGCAGAATTATAGGACTCGGTGCTTATATCCCCAAGAAGGTCGTCACAAATGACGATTTTGCGAAGTTCCTGGATACCAGCGATGAGTGGATCACCGAGCGTACCGGAATCAAGGAAAGACATATTGCGGATCACATCACCGAGAAGCCTTCCACAATGGCAGTTGAAGCTGCAAAGAAGGCAATTGAGGATGCAGGCATCGACCCTAAGGATATCGACCTTATCGTAACCGCATGCACAACACCCGACCTTGTAATCCCTTCACTTTCATGTGTAGTACATGAAGCTATCGGCGCTTCTGAAGACTGCGGCTGCTTTGACGTCAATTCGGCATGCCCCGGTTTTGTTGCAGCATTCAACACGGTTCAGAGCTTTATCGAATCAGGCAATTCAAAGGTCGCACTCTGCATCGGCTCTGAGTGCAATTCGAATTTTGCAAACTATGAAGACAGAGGAACATGCATCCTCTTCGGCGACGGCGCGGGCGCAGCAGTACTCAAGTCTGACGAAGCTGCAAAGAGAAATGAATTCATCATGAGATCTTCAGGCGCAAGGGGCGGATGCCTCCACTGCGAAGCTGCAAGACAGCCTGACAGATGGGAGGAAGAAGGCTTCAAGACAGCCACATCTTTCTATATGCAGGGCAGGGAAGTATTCAAGTTCGCAGTATCTGAGGTTCCCCAGATCATCAAGGATCTTTCAGAGAAGTTTAACTTCGATCTTGATAAAGATGTTGATTACTTCATCCTTCACCAGGCAAATGCGCGCATCATCGAGGCTACGGCTAAGAAGCTCGGCATCGACAGGAGCCGTTTCCCTATGAACATCATGAACTACGGAAATATCTCATCTGCAAGCATCCCGATCCTTCTTTCCGAAATGAAGCAGGACGGCAGGCTCAAGCCCGGAATGAAGCTCATCATCGCAAGCTTTGGCGCGGGACTTACATGGGATGCCAACTACATTGTTTACTAAACGGCATTTTCGAAATATACAAAGGAGATAAAAGGACATGACAAGAATCACAGATTTGATCGGCATCAAGTATCCTATCTTCCAGGGCGGTATGGCCTGGGTAGCTGACTGGCACATCGCTGCAGCAGTTTCTGAGGCCGGCGGACTCGGCATCATCGGTGTCGGCGGCGCTGACGAGAACTGGCTCAGAGATCAGATTAAGAAGTGCAGGGAAGCAACAGACAAGCCTTTCGGCGTAAACCTCATGCTCATGAATCCCAGAGCTCCTGAGATCGCTAAGGTCATCGCAGAAGAGAAGGTAAAGGTCGTTACAACAGGCGCAGGCTCTCCGGAAAAGTACATGGATATGTGGAAGGAAGCAGGCATCATCGTTATCCCCGTTACGGCAGGCGTTGCTCTTGCAAAGAGAATGGAGCAGTGCGGTGCTGATGCTGTTATCGCTGAGGGCACAGAGTCCGGCGGACACATCGGTGAAGCTACGACAATGACACTGGTTCCCCAGGTTGTTGACGCGGTATCCATCCCCGTTATCGCTGCAGGCGGTATTGCTGACGGCAGAGGCGTTGCAGCTGCTTTCATGCTCGGTGCTGAAGGCGTTCAGTGCGGAACTGTTTTCTGCGCATGTGACGAAGTCAATGTTCACCAGAATTACAAGGATATGGTCATCAAGGCAAAGGATAACTCCACAAGAGTTACCGGCAGATCTTACGGCCACCCTGTAAGACAGATAAGAAATGCTCTCTCCAACAAGTATCTTGAGATGGAGCAGAGCGGCGTTACTTTCGAAGAGCTCGAGGGACTCACAGTAGGAAGTCTCCGTAAGGCTGTTGTCGAAGGCGACATCAAGGAAGGCACATTCATGGCAGGCCAGATCGCAGGCCTCGTCAAGGAAGTAAGACCTGCCAAGGTCATCATCGAATCGATGTTCGAGCAGGCAGATAAACTTTTAGGAAGGAAACTCGAAGCATAATGAAGATCGCATTTTGTTATCCGGGTCAGGGCGTACAGCAGGTAGGAATGGCAGAGGGATTCGTCAAGTCTGGCGAGCACTATGCCGATATGATCTCCGAAGCTACAAAGGCTTCAGGAGTTGATATGAATAAGCTCCTTTTCGAGCCCAATGAAGACATCAACATCACAGAATACACACAGCCGGCACTGGTTACGGCATGCTGCATCATCACAGATGCACTGCTCCTTGCAGGCGTTAAGCCCGACGTTACGGCAGGCCTCTCTTTAGGCGAATACTGCAGCCTTTATGTTGCAGGCGCCATGAGCTTTGAGGACGCCGTAAGACTTACAAGGATCAGAGGAAAGCTCATGTCTTCCGAAGTTCCCGCAGGCGAAGGCACAATGGCCGCAGTAATCGGCCTTGACGCTGAGACGATCGAGAGCGTAATAAAGGATATCGACGGCTGCTGGTGCGCTAACTTCAACTGCCCCGGCCAGATCGTTATCACAGGCAAGAAGGAAGCAGTCCTTGCGGCTATGCCCAAGCTCTCTGAAGCAGGCGCCAAGAAGGTCGTTGAACTCAATGTATCAGGACCTTTCCATTCACCTCTTCTCAAGGGCGCAGGCGAGAAGCTTGCAAAAGAGCTTGCAGGCGTAGAGCTCGGCAACCTCAAGATCCCTTATCTTGCAAACGTTACAGGATCTCTTGTTGACGACAAGTCACAGATAAAGGGACTTCTCGAAGCTCAGGTATCAAGCCCTGTTAAGTGGGAGCAGACTCTCTATGAGCTCGAAAAGATGGGCGTTGACACTATCATCGAAGTCGGCCCCGGAAAGACGATCGCAGGATTTGTAAGAAAGACTGTTCCTTCGATCAAAGTAATCGGTGTATCAACACCCGAAGACGTAGATAAGTTATTGGAAACACTCGGCTAAGACCTTAAGGAGGTAAAATCATGTCTGAGAATACAAGAAAAACAGCAATCGTTACAGGCGCTTCAAGAGGAATCGGTAAGGCAATCGCATTAAGGCTTGCAAAGAGCGGCTACAACATCGCGATCGTTGATGCATGCCCCCTCGAGATGAGCAAGGACGCAGAAGACGAAGTAAAGGCATTAGGCGTTGATGCAAAGGCATATCAGTGCAACGTTGCTGATTTCGAGAAGGTCGGCGAGACAGTCGCACAGATCAACGAAGACTTCGGCGGCATCTACATTCTCGTTAACAACGCAGGCATCACAAGAGACAGCCTGCTCCTCAAGATGACAGAAGAGAACTTCGATTCAGTTATCGCAGTTAACCTCAAGGGTACTTTCAACTTCATCAAGCACGCAACACCTTTCATGATGAAGAAGAGAGAGGGAAGAGTCGTAAGCATCTCCTCCATCGTAGGAATCGAAGGCCAGGCAGGCCAGGTCAACTATTCCGCTTCAAAGGCAGGCATCATCGGTGTTACTAAGTCCTGCGCAAGAGAGTTCGCTTCAAGGAACATCACCTTCAATGCTATTGCGCCCGGATATGTTGAGACACCCATGACAGCTGTTCTTACCGACAAGCAGAAGGAAGCTATCTTTGCTATGATCCCGCTCAAGAGATACGGACAGCCCGAGGATATCGCCAACGTAGTTAACTTCCTTTGCTCTGATGATGCTTCTTACATCACAGGCCAGGTACTGTCTGTTGACGGCGGCATGCATATGTAATCAATGGTGCTTTTGGGGAGCGCCAAGATAAATAAAAAACTAACGGAGAACATTTAAATGGCAAACAGAGTCGTAGTAACCGGCATGGGTGCGATCACCCCGCTGGGTAACAGTGTTGAGGCTTTTTGGGAAGGTCTCAAGAAGGGTAAGGCAGCAACAGCTCCCATTACCAAGTTCGATGCGAGCAACGCCAAGGTAAAGCTTGCTTGTGAGGTCAAGGGTTTCGAAGCCACAGATTATATGGACTTCAAGACAATGAAGCGTATGGAACCCTTCGCACACTATGCATTGGCAGCCGCAAAGGAAGCTATCGAGCAGGCAGGTCTCGATATGGAGAAGGAAGATCCCTACAGAGTAGGCGTCATCGTAAGCTCCGGTATCGGATCAATGCAGGCACACGAGAGAGAGCAGATCAGATTCGAGAAGTCGGGCAAGATCGCTCCTATGTACATTCCTTTGATGATCGCTAACATGGCTTCAGCAAACATCGCTATCCAGTACGGAATGAAGGGCATCAATACATGCGTTGTTACAGCATGCGCTACAGGTCTTCATTCTATCGGTGATGCTTTCAAGGCAGTCAAGTACGGTGACGCAGACGTCATGATCACAGGCGGATGCGAAGCAGCAGTCTGCAAGACAGGCATCCAGGGATTCGCAGCACTTACGGCTCTTTCAACAAACGAAGATCCCGAGACAGCTTCAAGACCGTTCGACAAGGACAGAGACGGCTTCGTAATCGGTGAAGGTTCAGGCGTTCTCGTTATCGAGTCTTTAGAGCATGCCAAGGCAAGAGGCGCAAACATCCTCGCTGAGATCGTAGGTTACGGCGCAACATGCGACGCTTACCACATCACATCACCTGCAGAAGACGGTTCAGGCGCAGGCATGGCAATGATCATCGCCATGAAGGAAGCTGGAATCGTTCCTTCACAGGTTGACTACATCAATGCTCACGGCACTTCAACACATCACAACGACCTTTTCGAGACACGTGCGATGAAGTATGCGTTCAAGGAAGACATAAAGAATGTCTCCATCAACTCCACAAAGTCCATGATCGGTCATGCTCTTGGCGGTGCAGGCGGAATCGAGCTTATCACCTGCGTTAAGTCCATCCAGGACGGTTATGTACACGTTACAGCAGGTTCCAAGGAGTCTGAGGGCGAGATGGATCTCGATTACACCTTTATCGAACCTAAGAATCGCGATATAGTTTATGCTATGACAAACAACCTGGGCTTCGGCGGCCACAACGCTTCCATGATAGTCAGGAAGTTTGCTGAATAATTACGGAGGATCCACATTATGGCAAATGCACTTACCACAACAGAGATCATGAAGATCATCCCTCACAGACATCCTTTCCTTCTCATCGACAAGGTAGAGGATTATGAACCGGGTAAATTCTGCATCGCTTATAAGAACTTCACCTTTGATGAGTATTTCTTCAGAGGACATTTCCCTGAGATGCCCATCGTTCCCGGTGTTCTCACAGTAGAAGCTCTTGCCCAGGCAGGTGCTGTTGCTATCCTCTCACAGGAAGAGTTCAAGGGTAAGATCGCTGTTTTCGCAGGCATTGACAAGTGCAAGTTCAAGCAGCCCATCGTTCCCGGCGACACAGCAAGACTTGAGACAAGGATCACTGCAGTAAAGGGACCTGTCGGCCTCGGCGAAGCTGTTGCCACAGTTAACGGCAAGGTTGCAGTTCAGGCAACACTCAAGTTCGCTATCCTTACGAATTCCTGATCGGACCTTATTTATCAGTCAATAAAAGCGGGGCAGTTCTCGAAAAGAGATGCCCCGTTTTTTCTATGGCATGCTTTGACAGATTGCAGATCAGTCAAGATAGTAATTGCCGGTAATATGGAGGATGTCCTGGAGATCCTTGTTCTCGTAGCAGTAACCGTCGTAGATGACATGCGGATTGCCGTCCGTGTCGTAGAATGTGAATGTATATGTATCGCCGTCGCAGACGTCTTCACTGTAATTTGCGAACTTGCTCTTCTCAGCATTATCGATGCCGAACCTATAGAACTTGATGTAGTCTTCGTTCTTCAGCTTCAGGCTTGTCTGATTGACCGGATTTCCGGGAATGGTGATATCGCCTTCATAAGAGATCGTGATCTCGAATCTTGCCATCTCATACTGTTCTGCCGTCATAGCTTCCTGGGGATTGCGGGTGATCACAAGCATGTTTCCGCTGTTCTTCTGTAGTTCTTCGATGTCGATCTTGTTGCCCATGCTGCTCTTGCGGTCCCTGCCGGTCCTGGCGCTTCCGCATCCTGCTATGGAAAGGGCGAGCACAGCAGTCATTAATATGGTTAAAAGCTTCGTTGTTGTCTTCATTTTTGTGTCTCCTTGCAAATTGCTTTCTGAACTATATACAGACCTGAAGACGTTTATGTTGCATTACGGATATGAACAATCGGGCTGACATATCTTTGAGCCTCCCAAAAATGTTATAGTTAATCCATATAACACTAAAGGAGCCAAGCCATGAATACCAGGAAAATACTTAAGCAGATGACCACGGAAGACAAGGCAAGACTCCTTTGCGGTACCACACCCAACTCTATCGGAGGATTCGAGTCTTCGGCAGGATCCATACCGTTCTTATCTCTCCAGGACGGCGGCACGGGCATTAACTTCATGCACCTGTTCGGCCGCGGAATAATCAGCATGGAGATTGTCAGCAAGTACAGCATGGAAGAGGGCTTCCATGTATTGACCAATTTCTATGATACGGACAAGCTTACCGGGAACGAGAAGGCTTTAAGAGAAGAGATCAACAAGTTCCTGACGGAATTCAGATGCGGCATCGATGAAGCCCCCGGATGCTATCCTCCCGGAATCCTGCTCGCCTCGACATGGAATCCGAAGGTCGTATTTGAGAACGGAAAAGCGCTAGGCATGGAAGCGGCGGTTTACCGTGTGGGAGTGCTTCTGGGAACCCCTAACTGCAATATATTAAGAGAACCCGTTAACGGCAGGTTTTTCGAGGGCTATTCCGAAGATCCGTATCTCGCGAAAACCCTGGCACCCGAGATGTGCAAAGGCGTTGAGAGCATGGGCGTTTCTTCGAATGTTAAGCATTTCGCGTGCAACAACTTGGAGATCAACCGCCAGAAGATCAATGAACTTATCGATGAGCGCACCATAAGGGAGATCTATCTGCCGGCATTTGAAGCATGCAGCAAGGCCGCATCAACATTAATGACCGCTTACCCTCAGATCAATGGCGTTTACTGCTCTGAAAACAAGTGGCTCTTGAAGGACATCCTCGAAAAGAAATGGGGCTACAAGGGCACGACAGTAACTGACTGGGATGCAATAGTAACCAACATGGGCAATGCCGTAGCTAACGGACAGGATATTTTCATGCCGGGCCCCAGAGACCCTGCTGAGATAATTAAGGCCGTTGAAGACGGCATTCTGTCCATAAAGGATCTCGACGCGGCAGCAAAGAGCGTCCTTGAACTGATAGACAGATTCAGCAGTGTTAAGGCGCCTGAAGGACTCACCGCAGCAAAGTATAAGAAGACGGGCGATAAGGCTGCATACGATGCAGCTGCTGAAGGTATCGTAATGCTGAAGAAGGGCAGCCTGCCTCTTAAGAAGACTTCCAAAGCCGTATTCTTCGGACCTGAGCGCTTCAGGGATTATGGTTCGGGCAGCGCGAAAGCCACGACTTCCAGAACGACGGATCTCTTTGAAGAATTAAGTAAGCTGCTCGGCAGCACCAAGGTCTTAAGGGATGACATGGAAGCTTTTAAGAAGGGCGCTGCCGCAATAGTCATTGAGACCATCGAGTCGGGTGAAGGTACGGACAGGCCTGATCTGAAGCTCACTAAGAAGACTGTCTCAACCATTAAGAAACTCGCCAAAGAGTGCGGCAAGGGTAAGATATGCCTGATCCTTAATACTCCCGGCCCAGTTGAACTGGATGGGATCGAAGACATCGCAGATTCAATCTTCACGGTCTTCTATCCGGGCATGATGGGCGCAAAGGCGATGGCTGACATTCTTACGGGCAAGGTAAATCCTTCAGGGTGCCTGCCGTGCACTTTCCCAGTATCCTACAAGGACACGCCGGCTTATCTCTGTTATCCGGACAGCCTTACCTGCAGATACGGAGAAGGTATCTATGTCGGGTACAGAGGCTATCAGAAGAGAGGTATCAAGCCGCTTTACAGCTTCGGTTACGGCCTGTCTTATTCAAAGTTTACGGTCGATTATATCGTTTCCACGTCAAAGGGAAACAAGGTAAGCGTTACCTGCCATCTTACCAATACCGGTAAGATCGACGGCAAGAAGGTCGTCCAGGTCTATGCGGCAAAGCGCAAGCCTGTAGTCGCAAGAGAGCCTTACCGGCTGGTAGGATTTGCAAAGCCTCTGATAAAGAGCGGGAGCGGCAAAGAGATAACGGTCACTTTCGATAAGAGCGAGCTATCGTATTTCGATGAAGAGTACAAGAAGTTCCTTATAGAAGGCGGAAAATACGATCTGTTCGTAAGCATAAACGGCTGCGATGATCTGATCCCTGCAGGCGATGTCTACATCGATGGGTCTGATGAACTTAAGTGCGGACCTGACTGGCCGATATCAAGGCTCGCCCAGAGCAAGGAACTTACCGATGCGATCGCGAAAGATTTCGAAGCAGCGGGATTTCCGTTCGTGGGCTTTACCGTCAACCTCGAATACGTGCCTTCGATGAAGCTTTCAGAGCTCTTCAAGGAAACGGACAAGCTTGTTAATTTCAAGAAAGCCGCTGAAAACTACAAACCGAAGTAAAAGTTATAATGCTAAAGACTTCTTTATTATTTCGCGATAATGTATGATATATGTCGAGGGTGTGGGCATTGTATTGTTGATTTAGCGTGATGGATAAGAACAGATTAGCAATCCTTAAACT
Organism: Saccharofermentans sp.; assembly: GCA_016292145.1. GTDB lineage: Bacteria > Bacillota > Clostridia > Saccharofermentanales > Saccharofermentanaceae > Saccharofermentans. Next base: position 14,036 of record JAEFBA010000025.1, on the reverse strand, counting down.
GATAAAAGCCGGACTGCTTTCAGAACAATGCGTTCTGGAGGATGATTTAGACTGGAATTATATCCTGCTTTCCTCTTATCGATTGGACATAGTCAATGTTGTATATCAGGCTATTAAAAGTAGTAATTTACATGTTCCACCGGAATATTTGAAGGTCTTTCAAGTCCAGGCTTTGCATGGTATGAAGAGGGACCGCAACCAGATCAGTCTGATAAATGCGCTCTTCAAATGTTTTGAAGAAAACGGAATAACTTATTTGCCGCTTAAGGGCAGTGTGCTTAAGAGTCTTTATCCGAAAGCTGAATTCAGGCAGATGAGCGATGCCGATATTTATATAAAAGCCGGCGAATATGACCGGATCAAACCATTAATGGAACAGCTTGGTTATTCATTCGTTGGAGGAATACATCATGAACTTATTTGGGAACGAAAAGACGAATTAATAGTTGAGCTGCATAAATCAATATTCGATCCCACATACGGAATGATTGATTATTTCGACAGGTGTCGCGATAAAGCAGTGGACAACAGACACCAGAACTTCAGAATGGATTTAGACATTAATGATCATCTTGTATATGCCGTGATTCATCTGGCGAAGCATTGTATCATCGGATCAGCAAATATAAAGAATTTATTGGATATTTATTTTCTCAAAAAAGAACAGAATATAGATGAAACTTATGTCGAACAGTGTTTAAAGAAATTGCAGTTAAAGGATTTCTATGATGTCTTGTGCGCTGCCCTGGATGAATGGTTCAACGGGAAAGATTTTTCCGAACGATCTGAGAAATTGTTGATCCCGATGCTTACAGTATCAGAGAAAAACAAAGCGAGCCGAAGGCTTGCTTCATCGGTGGTTATCAATCATTTTTGCAAAAAGAAGGTCACATTCATGGGAAAGGTGAAGTTCTGCTTTATGAAATTTTTCCGTCCGTATAAGCATATTTCCAAAGAGTATCCGGTATTAAAGAAGGTGCCGGTCCTGCTGCCTGTTTTTTGGATCTGGAGACCTTTCCACCATTTTTTTACCAATTCAACTTATAAGAATAATGTCCTTGATATGTCCGGACAGCAATTTGGTCAGAGAGTTGAAAAGTATAAGGCTGACATGGAACTTTTGGGTTTGGAGAAGATGATACCGGGCTATGACGAGAAATCCGAATGAACTTGAAGAAAAATTGCGCAAATCTATGTTCTCAAAAGAATCACTTGCCTTGCTTGAAGCTTTCGGACGAGGATGCAGTGAAGAGACAATAGACCGGCTTACAAACGGACTGGATATAGATAATGGAAACTATCTGTATCTTCTGATGCTTGGAATCCTTGGTTTTCAGAACGGCTGGAAGTTTTTTCCAAAAGATATTATTCCCAGAATTCAGGGTGTTCACAGATATGAACAGGTAAAGAGCAGTGTAGCAATACCCTGGTTTGCAAATCAGTTAGGTGAGCTGGAAAAAGCCGGTATACCGGTTATGCTTTCAGGCAACACCGCAATGAAGTATGCTTTTCTGCCTGATGTTACGCGTTTTATCAGAGGCTATGACATTACTGTTCCGTCAGATCGCTACGACCAGGCGGCAGAACTTCTGAGGTCGAAAAATAGAAACGCTGAAAAGGATGATTTTCATGACCGTACCATAAATGGCCTTACCGGGATACTCCTTCACCAAGGAGTTCACGACAAGAGGCTTTTTGATGAAGAATCCTTTTGGAGCACATGCAAAAATACCGAATTCCAGTCGCATATGATCTGTGCGCCGTCCTTGGAGAACCAACTGCTGTTTTGTGCCTGCGTACCATACGGACACTTCCTTGCATTGGAAAATGAATATGACAGAGTTTACCGTCTCGTAAATGTATTGCTGCTGCTTCAGGATAATCAGATCGATCTGGAGAATATCTCAGCTGATGCAAAGAGAAAAAGCGTTCATTGCCAATTGAGATTTCAACTGGCGTTGTTAAAGCCTTTTTCGAGAGCTTTGAAGGACGCTGATCCGGAAGTGGTAGCAGAAGATCAGGAATACATTCCATATCTTATAAAGCTGGAAGATTACCGCAGCCGGCCGTCAATAAAAAAAGAGTATCAGCTTATGAACTCGTGTTTCAGGCCCCAAGAAAAACAGGTTTCTTTTCTGAAATACATAGCCGATACAAGAAGCATTCATTCGTTTGCCGACGTTGGCAATTATGTCAGGAAAAAGACAAAGTCAAAAAGAGAGTGTGAGGACAAAGAACATGGCACTGCGTGACTATTTTCAGAATATCGATGAAAGGATCGCTGCAAAGACCGGAAAGGGTGATACTTCTTTTCAGATAAGAATCGGAGATCAGGTTATCGAACAACGGTTTACCACTGAGGAACAAGCTGCCGAAGTAAAGCCTTATTTTGTAGGAACGATCCTGAAAGAAAAAGCAGTGCCGGACGCGATCCTGTATTTTTGGACTGATGACATAGATGAGTATCTTCTTCAAGGCACGGAAAGAATAAATGCTGTTTGGCGCAGCCGGGATGATACAGGTTATCTCAGGATCACTCCGGGATATGAGTTGTCAGGCATCGACTATCAGAGAAATATTTTCTATTACTGCAGGCATCCCGAATCCAATCCTGAATTCATGTTGTATGGCCATGCTATGGTCGTAATGCTTGGCCAGTGGGCAAGACAGAACGGAATGATGCTCCTTCACAGTGCTTGTGTCGGTGTTAACGGAAAAGGAATCATGCTCTCTGCAAGGGGCGGTGGAGGCAAGTCAACGCTCGCGGTATCCTGCCTGTTGAACGGATTCGATTTTGTTTCTGATGATTATATTCTTGTTAACAGGGAAGGACCTCTTAAGGCCATGCCGCTTTATAGAACCGTAAGCCTCAATCAGGACATGGCTTCTGTTCTCAAACCGGATCTTCCTGTAATACATATTGACCACGACCGCAATGATAAGCTCATGATGGATGCTTCAAGTTATGAGTTTAAAGATAAGCTTCCGGTTCATGCCATTATCTATCCCAGTCTGACTGATAATGATCTTCCTTCGGTCCGTGAGACGGTCAGAGGACCGGTTCTGGTTAAGCTTATCGATTCTACAGCCTCTCAGCTTGGCGTGTTCAGAGATCCTGAAGCGTACAGGGAAATGTCCCAGAGACTGCTGAATGTTCCGGTATATGAGATCAGACTATGCAAAAACCTCGAAAAGAATGTACAATGTCTAAAGAATTTTATATGTGAGGAGATATAGCGTATGTACAGGATCAATGACGAGAAGATGTTTTTCGATATTGCCGATGGCCAGGCAGTAGTTATTAATTTTGTAACCGGCATGTACTATGGAACCAGCACACTCGGATCTGCTGTTTTGGATAAATTGGTAAACGGCGCATCAGTTGAAAAGATCCTTGCAGCTTTAAACGCTGCTGACGGATGTCCCTCAGATATCAGTGCAAAGCTGGATGCTTTCATTAAGGCACTCTCCGATAAGGAGATCATCGTTTCCGGAGATACTGATGATCAGGATGTTAACTTCGACAAAGCTGCTTTTGCTGACGGCTTCGATATGACATTGGACGAGTTCGCTGAAGTACAGGATCTCCTTTTAGCCGATCCGATTCACGATGTAGATGTTGAAGAAGGCTGGCCTGTCAAGAAAGACGAAGACTGATCTCTGATAACGGATAATTACTATGCCGGCGGAGATCATCTCATTGGGAATCCCTTATATCGAGCAGACAGATAACAGAGTTTATGTCTGCTCTGATGTTAATGATAACGGGAATGAATATGTTATCCGCATAGGTACTTCCATAGAGTACGCCAAGTATCTGGTTGATGACAGACTGGATTCATTTGTTGTTGCCCTGTTACCAAAAGCCATGCGCGAAAACAGGGATATCAGATGTCTGGCCCCCGTTTCCGGAGATCTGCTCTATCAGATCAACGAGTATCTGATCCCGGTTTGCTCATCGAAAATGGAGGAGTATCATCCGGTCAGAGTCGAAGCAGAAGCTGCCGGTAATCTGACGGAATGCGCAGGCGCTGCAGCTACCGGATATTCAGGCGGCGTTGACTCCATGCATACTGTTATGAACATGACAGATGCAGGAAAGTCCCCTTTTAAACTCACGCATCTTGTAATAGCAAACTGCGGCGCTTATGAAGGCGGAAATGATGAAGAGAAACTCAGGTTCTTTACTGAAAAAGCATTGGGCGGAATTGTTAATGACACCAGCCTTGACCTTCTTCAGATAGATACAAATCTTCATAAAGTCCATAAAGACGAGATTTATCTTTCCGTGATCAGTTACCGTCTCTCTGCCTGCGTACTTGCTCTCCAGAAGTTGTTTTCTGTTTATTTCATTTCCACAACTTATGAATTTGCAAAGTTTTCTTTTGATATTAGTGACAGTGCCTATGCCGATCTGTTTTTGCTGCCTTATCTGTCAACAAAGACCACTAAGTTATATTCTACCGGCGGACAAAAGCCCAGAATAGAAAAGCTGATGGAATTGTCAGATTATGCTCCTGCCCGGAAGTATCTTCACCCCTGCATATACACAAAGCGCAGCACTGACTGCAGGTGTATCAAATGTTGTTTTACAAAAGTGGCTCTGTATGCATTGGGTAAGCTGGACGGATTTGGTGAGATATTTGATCTCGAAGAATTTGAGAAGAATAAGGACTGGTACATAGCTCAAGCCATTGTGAACAGGAATATCATTCATTATGGTGAAGGATATGCTCTTTTAAAAGAAAAAGGATTGATCACGGGCAAAGCAGAACAAATGGCGAGAATGATCTCCGCTGCCCAAAAAGTCGCAGATAAACACAAAGATGTTATCTCAGGTATGAACGGGGGACAGTAATAATGAGAAAGGTTACTGTTCTTGTTCCGACTTATAATTCAGCTTCATATATCGAAGCTGCCATAGAGAGCGTGCAGAACCAGACATATCCGGTTTCTGAGATCATTGTTATTGATGACGGTTCTACAGATGATACTGACAAGATCCTTAAAGACAGACAGGATATCCGGTATATCAAGTGCGGACATCAGGGTGTATCTGCAGTCAGAAACAGAGGGATCGCTGAATCCTGCGGTGACTGGATAGCATTTATTGATGCTGATGATCTGTGGACTCCTGACAAGCTCGAAAAGCAGATCAGGTATTTAGATGAGCATCCGGATTGCCCAATAGTATTTACACAATATAAGAATTTTACGGACATCCCGTATGAAGAACTCAGTGAGCGTCAGAAGCTGGTGATGGATGTAGTTTCCTATCCCTGCCTCGTGACCGCCTTGATCAAGAAGGAAGTCTTTGACAGATACGGGACTTTTATTCTGAAGTATTCTTACAGTGAAGATACCGAATGGCTGAAGAGACTGAGTTTTGCCGGTGTTGACCTGTCTTCCCAACTTGAGGAAGACTTATACCTGCGAAGGATTCACCATACCAATACAACCATTTCTCACGAGTCTCCCGGAGAAAAGGAATGGCTGTCCTTACTGGCTGAAGCTATCAGGAATGCGAAAAAAGCAAAGCGGGGTGACTTGTAATGAAACCGGATCTTTCAGTAATCATCCCGGCATATAACGCGGAAAAATACCTTGCTGAAGCAATAGCTTCTGTCAGGAACCAGGATTGGGACGGCAAGATAGAGATAATAGTGATAGATGACGGTTCAACAGATAATACTGCAAGCATTGCTGATGAACTGGGTTGTATCGTAATCCATCAGAACAGACAGCGTGCAGCCCATGCGAGAAATGAAGGCATCAAAAGATCACAAGGCGAATGGATCTTTCTTTTGGATTCAGATGATACGAGTGAAGCAGGTGCTTTGGAGAAGCTTTTTGAACCGGTACAGGATGATCCGGAGACTGCTGCCGTTTTCGGGCGCACAAGAGATTTTGTATCGCCTGAGATAAGCAAAGAAGAACTTGGCACGGTAACTCCCAGGCAGGGGGCTTATGATGGAATATTGCCCGGTTGTTCGTTGATCAGAAGATCGGTCTTTGACAGTGTCGGACTTTTCGACGAGACGCTGAAAAGCGGTGAAACAGTCGACTGGATGATGAAGCTCCGCGCTTCCGGCCTTAAGACAGTTCAGATCAGTGATGTTTTGCTGAACCGCAGGATCCATCTTACGAATACGGGAAGGACAGACCGCAAGGAAGAGCTGAAGAATTATGCAGCACTTCTTCGAAAAAGGATGGGCGGCTCATGAACGGATCAGTCTCTCTGGTGGTGCCTGTCTACAATGCTTTGCCGTATTTGAAGGACTTCGTTAAAAGTGTGCAAGACCAGACATGGAGGCCTTTGGAATGCATTTTTGCAGACGATGGTTCTACAGACGGTTCGCTGGAATATCTTAAAGAGAAGGAATCTGACCTGGTCAAGGCAGGCATTGAGGTTAAGATACTCACACTGCAGCATGCAGGACAGGCATCTGCAGTTAATGATGCGCTGAAAGAAGTGACGGGTGAGTACCTTACATGGTGTGATGCAGATGACATAATGCTACCCCGCTGTATTGAGGTGAAAGCGGACTATCTGCAGGAACATCCTGATATCGGTCTTGTCAGAAATGAAGGCCTTATCATTACAGGTGAAGACGGAGAAAAAGCAGATCTTAGCACAAAAGAGGAAGACAGAAGAGACAGGGATATCTTTGATGAGCTTTTGTACCTGACCTGTTATGCGGGGTGCTTTATGGTCAGGATGTCGTTGTTTGATATCTGTTATCCTGACCGATCCATTCCCATATCACCGGAAGGACAGAATCTGCAGCTGCTCATGCCGCCTGCAAGCCGTTCAATATGCGGTTATGTTCCGGAAGTGGTTTACCATTATTATCTTAGAAACAGCGGACATGCCAGCCGGAAAAGAAGTTACAAGCAAATGCTTGATAGAAGGATGAATTTCATCAAGCTCTATAAAGATATACTTCCATATTGTGATTGTGATCAGGAATATTATCTGCAGTTGATAGAAGGACTGAAGAAGCAATACATGGAAGAATTGATAAGGTCTGCAGTTACACAAGCCAGGGAGGAAATGAAAAAACGTGAAAGCGGGAATAGTTACATTTCATGAAGCGGATAACTTCGGTGCTGTATTGCAGGCATATGCCCTGCAGCAGACTCTGAACGCATTAGGCGCAGAAAGCTCTTTTGTCTCATTCAGTGATAAAGCGAAGAAACAGGAGACATATTTCCCGACCAAAGGTCCGACGGCGCTCTTTGCACAAAGAATAGTATCGGAAGGAAAGAAGAGAGAAGAACTCTTCAGATGTTTCCGTGAGAAGTATATGAATTGTTCTATGGATTATGACTTGCATGACAAGGCATCCGTCAACAATGATTACGATTGTTTTATTGCAGGAAGCGACCAGATATGGAACTTCAGGATACCCGGTGTTGATGAGAGATTTTTCCTGACCTTTGCAGAAGACAGAAAAAAGTATTCCTATGCTGCAAGCTTTGGTTCTGAAGAATTTCCGGAGAAGGGAAAGCCGTGGTGTTCAGAACAGCTGAACAGTTTTCAAAAGATATCAGTAAGAGAGAGTTCAGGTCAGCAGATAGTTAAGGAACTGACCGGCAGGGATGCAGAGGTCTCGCTGGATCCGACTCTTTTACTCTCAAAAGAAGATTGGCTCAAGATAGCAAGTGATCCCGGGGAGAAACCGTACTATCTTCTTTTCATGGTCAAGTATGATCCCGGGCTGCACAAAAAAGCAAAGGAAAAAGCCGAAGCAGATGGCGTGGAACTTAGGATCGTTACCGCGGCTTTCATGCCCCAGTGCGGATTTCCCGCATGGAGTCAGGTTTCCGTCAATGACTGGGTCGGACTGATGGCTCATTCCGGCGGAACGTTCACAAATTCTTTCCACGGAACGGCTTTTTCACTGCTGTTTGAGCGGCCGGTTTCTGTAGCCGGTAACGAAGGCGAACTTGCAAAACGCAACGGAAGATTGGAAGATCTTCTGAAGAAAGCAGGCTTGGAAAATGCCATGAGCGGCTTGCTGGTTGAACCTGAACCGGGAAGAGTAACTGAAAACCTGAAAGCTGACAGAGAAGCTTCAATTAACTATTTAAAGGATGTTTTGGCTGATGCAGCAGATTCTTGAGAACACAAAAAAATGCTTTGGATGTGAAGCCTGTTGCTATTCCTGCCCCGCAGGAGCAATCGAAATGAAGGCTGACAAAGAGGGATTCTACTATCCTGTAATAGATCAGGCCGCATGCATTGACTGCGGCAGGTGCAGGGAAGTGTGCCCGTCACCGGATCCGTATGTTTTCAAACCGGAAATTTCCTATTATGCTGTGAGAGTCAAAGATCAGGAATTACTGCAAAAGAGCACTTCGGGCGGAGCCTTTTCTCTTATCGCAGGCGGGATCCTCGGCATGGGCGGTCTGATATGCGGCGCTTCCTATGATGAGGATCATAAAGTTAAGCATATTTTGGCAGAAGATATCTCTCCGATGAGAAAGTCGAAATATGTTCAGAGTACTCTCGGGGACATATTTGGTAAGATCGGGGAAGCTCTTAAGGATGGAAGAACCGTTCTCTTTACCGGAACCCCTTGCCAATGTCATTCTGTTAAAAGGGTTTTCCCGGGCTCTGAAAATCTCTGGCTGGCTTCAATTATCTGCAGGGGAGTTCAATCCCCGTTATATTGGCAGGAGTACTGCAGATACCTGGAAAAAATTCATAACGGCAACCTTAAATCCTATTGTGCCAGAGAAAAAGTAAAAATGGATGATGCCCATACCGTCGTGTATACTGTGGGTCAGGAAACATATCAGAACAATTACATGAAAGATCCTTTCTCAAGGATCTATTCAAAGGAACTCTCATTACGTCCCAGCTGCTATTCTTGTCCTTATACGACCCCGGGTAAAGATTTCGATTTTACGATCGGGGATTATTGGGGAGTTGAGAAAGAATACGCTGATCTGGCTGACGGAAAAGGAACGTCTTTGGTGATATGCGGAAGTGCGAGAGCAGATAGACTCATCAGCAGCTGTTCTGAAAAAGCAGATATCCGCTCGGCGGATCCTGCCAATGCATTGCAGCCGGCTTTGGTCTCGCCTGCCAAAGAAGGAATCTTAAGAAAATTTCTGATGAAAGATTTTGCATGCAAAACTCCCGATGGAGATTGTGATATAGCGCTGATCTTAAAGAAATACGGTAACTGATAAGAATGGAAAAAGGAACAGCTATAAAAAAGGTTAACTGGAACACCATCAGATGGATCCACAGACAGACATCCTGTGCAAGAGGAAGTCTTATAACCCTGTTTATCGTAAAGGTCCTTCAGGGAGTGGAAGGCGTTGTTTTCGCGTTCTTATTAAGAGACATAATCGACAGCGCCATAGCAAAAGATATGCACGCATTATTTACAGATGCAGTGCTTATCTCATTGGTCGTGGCATTTGCTATTTTCCTTTATTGGGGCGCAATATATTTTGCCGACAGAGCCAAGATCAAACTGGCTAAAGCATACAGGCTTAAAGCATTTAACGAGATATTGACACGCTCTTATGCAGAAATAAGGAAGGTTCATTCGGGAGACTGGATGACAAGGATCAATTCTGATTCCATGATAATTGCGACCGGAGTAATCACCATTGTTCCGAGTACTGCCGGCATGATCGCTCAGTTTTCCTGCGCGGTCATCTCGCTGTTTTTGTTAATGCCAAAGGTTATATGGTTTCTTATTCCGCTGGGCATTGGAATGCTCTTATTATCATTGTTCCTGGATAAGAGACTCAAGAGATACCATAAAGAGATCCAGAATTACGATGGTGTTGCTACCGGCTTTTTCCAGGAGGCATTAAGCAGTTTCCCGGTCATCCGTACTTTTAACAAGGAAGAGCATATGACAGCAGCTGCAGGCGGGAAGCTTGATGATATAGCTGCCGCCAAAATGAGGAGAAACAGATTTGTTGCTTTGTGCTCGGCAATTATCTATGCCCTTATCAGGATCGGATATCTCATAGTGGCAATTATCTGCTGCAATCAGTTATATGGCGGAATGTTAGGATATGGCACCATGATGGCCATTCTGCGTTTGGTCAGCCAGATTGATCATCCGATGGCTGAAGTCTCTCATGCGGTACCTCAGTTTTTTAGTATGGTTGCCAGCGCCGAGCGAATGATCGAGATCGAGAATGCTGAACCGGACTACGAAGGCAGGCTGCGCAGTGTATCAGAGACAAGGGAGTTCTATTTGAAGGATTTTGCGTCGATAGAATTGAAGGATATCAGCTTCGGCTATGATCAGGATGAAAGGGATCCGGTACTTAAGGACTTTAATCTCCGCATCGATAAGGGTGACTATGTCGCATTTATAGGCGAGTCAGGATGTGGAAAGAGTACTACCATGAACATTTTGATGGGTCTTTACCGCATAACTTCCGGAAAAGGTGAAGTTGTTGACACAGCAAATAACAGGCTCGAACTGACTCCTGAGTGGAGAAACCTATTTGCATATGTTCCTCAGGAAAACCTCCTTATGAGCGGCACCATCCGCGAGGCTGTCTCTTTTGCAGATCCGGAAGGCATCAATGACGATGGAAGGTTATGGCGGGCTCTGGAAGCTGCTTGTGCTGATTCATTTGTAAGAGAACTCCCTCAGGGCTTGAATACTCCGCTGGGCGAAAAAGGAGCCGGATTGTCTGAAGGACAAATGCAGAGAATTGCCATTGCGCGTGCATTGTTCAGCGAGCGTCCAATACTGATGCTTGATGAATCCACAAGTGCTCTCGATGAAGAGACAGAGAAGAACCTGCTCGAGCAATTAAGAAAACTTACCGACAGAACAGTTGTTATCATTACACACAGGCCTGCCGCGCTCCAAATCTGCAATAAGACCATCAATTTTTCGAAAGCATAGTTTTCCCTGAATTTAGGCGTTTTCTGTAAAATAGTGTATTATTATCAAGACTTTCAGATAATTGGAGGAAAAGATATGGGTGAATATGATTTCCTGATCGTCGGTGCGGGACTTTATGGTGCGACCTTCGCACGTCTTGCAACGGATGACGGCTATAAGTGTCTTGTGATCGACAGAAGACCCAATGTTGCCGGCAATGTCTATACGGAGAATGTTAACGGCATCAACGTTCACAAGTACGGTGCGCACATCTTCCACACGAGCGACAAGGAAGTCTGGGATTTTGCGAATAAGTTCGCCGAGTTCAACCGCTATACCAACTGCGTAGTCGCAAACTACAAGGGTGAGCTTTATTCGATGCCCTTCAACATGTATACCTTCAATAAGATGTGGGGCGTTGTCACTCCTCAGGAAGCAAGGGCCAAGCTCGACGAGCAGATCGCTCTCGGCAAGGTTGATGAGCCGAAGAACCTGGAAGAACAGGCTATCTCGCTCATAGGTCCTGACATCTACAACAAGCTCGTAAAGGGTTATACCGAGAAGCAGTGGGGCAGAAAGGCAACCGAGCTCCCGGCATTCATCATCAAGAGACTTCCCGTAAGACTTACTTACGATAACAACTATTTCAACGATAACTATCAGGGCATTCCGGTCGGAGGTTATACCAGGTGGATCGAGAATATGCTTGAAGGCATCGAAGTAAGGCTTGGCGTGGATTATCTCAAGGAGAGGGATTCCTATGATAATATTGCCTCGAAAATCATCTATACGGGAATGATCGATGAGTATTATAATTACTCCCTGGGCAAACTCGAGTACAGAAGTCTGAGATTTGAGACGGAATATCTTCCTGATACTGATGACTTCCAGGGCAATGCTGTAGTAAACTACACCGATGCCGAGACTCCTTTCACGAGGATCTTAGAGCACAAGCATTTCGAGTTCGGCAAAGGCAAGGGTACCGTAATCACTCACGAGTATCCGGCTGAGTGGAAACCCGGCGACGAGCCATACTATCCGCTCAATAACGACAGGAACAACGAGCTTTACAAGAAGTATGAAGAGCTTGCCGCAAGCGACGGCAACGTTATATTCGGGGGAAGACTCGGCAAGTACAAATACTATGACATGGACGATACTATCGCCGCATGCATGGAAGATTACAAGAGGATAAGTGCAAAATGAAAAGATTCGGAACAGTAATTCTCACGGCAGCTATTGCTGCAACCATGATCGCAGGCTGCGGAAACAAACTGTCAGACACTGACCCGTCTGCAGCAACAGGCTTAACCACACCGGAGCCTTCCCAATCTGCGGATGTTTCAAGCGAGACGACACCTGAAGCGCCCAAGACCTTTGAAGATCTTTACGGCAACCAGATCATGACATATATGGATCACCAGTATTATTTCGACGGTGAGCCGCTCCTGAAGCAGGAATCCAATTTCTACTACATCAACGCTTTCGTTGATTTAAGCGGTTATGCAAACATGGGTTATTACCCCGCAACGGCTCTCGGATTCCTCGATCTGGCAGCTGAATACGGCGGTGAGGAATATAAGACTTACGGCGATTATTACGTTTATTATGCCGAGAATTCCATCGAGAGCACCTGCATTCTCTGCGCACGCGCAAAGGCTGAGGGAGTTTCCCTTGATGAAGACACGATGAAGCAGATCGACGAGATGATCGAGAACTTAAAGACAACAAAGGCTCCAGAGGCAGGTCTTTCTTTCGAGGAATATCTGCAGCTCTGGTATGGTCCCGGAATGGACGAAAAAAGCTTCAGAGCAGTTGTTGAAAGATACTTCCTCGCAGATGCGTATTCCAAGGATTACTGCCAGAACTACAAGTTCACTGATGCTGAGAAGAAAGTTCCTTATGTAAGATATGCTCTTTTCTATGCACCCCAGACAGCAGACCAGGCAACTAAGGATAAAGCTCTTGCTGCAGCAAATGCCATGAAGGACAAATGCAAGACCATTGACGACCTTACAGGCCTTTCTGAGACTGCTCTGGCAAATAACGAAGTAATGGACCAGGGTGACATTGCCGTTCCTAAGGGACAGATGGTAAAGGCCTTTGAAGAATGGTCTTACGGCAAGGACAGAAAAGAAGGCGAACTCGACGTTATCTATGCCCAGGAGTACGGCTACTTTGTAGTCGGTTATCTCGGACTTAAGGATCAGCCTGAAAGCGAGCTCAACAACATCGCATTGAAGGCATTAAGTGACGGTCTCTTAGAAGAGATCAAGGCCAAGAAGCACGATTTCCACACAGACACACCGTTCGGAACTGCTCCTGCTGCTCCTACGGCAACAGCAGCTCCCGAGATCACCGATACTCCCGTATCGAGCCTGAATCCCGACGCAACCGTACCTTCCGGCACAACTGAGACAGGCAAGGGCAACATGACTACAACAGACGTTCTGATCGTAGTATTCTTTACTCTTGCAGGTGTAGCCATCCTTGCAGTCATCATCATCCTGATCAATTATGCGATGAAAAACAGCAAGAACAATTCAGGCAGCAAGTCCGCCGGAAAGCCCGTATATGATGAAGATGACGAGGATGAAGAGGAAGAAGTAAAGTCTTCTAAGTCCAAGTCTTCCAAGAAGATCTCCGAACCCGAAGAGGATGAGGAAGAAGACGGGGAAGAGGACGAAGAAGAGAAAGACGGCGAGTAATCTCTGATCTAAGAACGAACCAACTAAAGGGCTGTCTCTAATGAGGCAGCCTTTATTTTGTTCACCGGGCTATTGAATCCATTTTGGGACAGCTTCCTTTTCTGTTATGCAAAACCGCCAATATATACAAATTAATTACAAAAACTTGAGAAGTGTATTAATGTTTGACAGACTGTAATATTATTACTACAAAGGAGAGTTCCGAATTTGAGGAGCCGGGCTTTTTACAGAAAACAGTGGGGTATATCATGAACAAGAAACACGCGTGGACCACTTTTTTGACTCTTATTGCAGCTGTAGTTACCATAATCGCTTTGGGCGGCATGAATGTAATGGCGGCAGAAACTGTCGCGGAAGGCAATTTCGGCGACGATGTCCATTGGGTTCTTGATAGTGAGGGCAAACTTACTGTCAGCGGTACCGGAGATATGGTCATAGATCCAATGGAAGA